>JAHFRE010000264.1 GCA_023258955.1 Sterolibacterium sp. | reverse complement strand
GTTGCCGCCACGCCCGGCCACACGATCAGCCAATACCGGTTCATCGATACCGACCACACGGGGCAACTGGTGCTGGGCGACCCGAGGGCCAATCTCGCCAGCAACGAGGAGGCGGCGCAGGGTATCTACCGGGTGGCGGCGAGCGATCTGGGCACGGTGGCGTGGAAGGTGCTCGCCGACAGCGGCACCTTTTCGGTATCCGCCTTCGACGGCGTGCAGTGGAGCGACTACGCCGCGGTGACCGTCGCCGGACTGAACAACGCGCCGGTGGTGACGGCGCTCCCGCGCACCACCCTGGCGGTCGGCCAGCCGGCTTCGATCGCGAGTTTGTTCTCGGTCTCCGACAGCGACAGCGATCCGCTGGCGCTGGTCAGCATCTATGACTTCTACGAGAACGTTCAGCTCAACGGTGCGCACGACTATTGCCCGGACCCGCACACCTACCAGGTCAAGTTCAGCGATCTGGACAAGCTGACCTACACGGCGCCCAGCGTCATGGGCGGGTTGCAGGGGATTTCGGTCTACGCGTCCGACGGGACCAGCTGGTCGCGGCCGACCACGATACTGTTCACCATCGCCGATCCGCATCCCATCGTCGAGCCGACGGCGGCGACGCAGCTGGCGCTCAGCCAGGCGCTGCCCTTGGCGCAAATGTTTCGCGCCGTCGATCCCAACGGCCAGGCGATCATCCAATATCAGGTTCAGGATCCCGCCGGTGGCGGCAGCATCCAACTCAACGGCGCCAGCAACCTGGCCTCCGCCGCGCAACAGGCGCAAGGCATCGCGGTCTTCGCCGCCAGCGATCTGGGCCGGGTCAGCTATGTCGGGGCGAGCCAGGTCGGCAGCGAGACGCTCACCCTGTCCGCGTACAACGGCACGCTCTGGGGATCGACCAGCGTCGCCGTCTATAGCAGCGACAGCGCCTCGCCGCTGGTCAGGGCGCAGCCGGCGACGCTCGATGTCGGGCAGACCGCGCCGCTGGCGGACCTGTGCTCGGCGGGCACGCCGTCGGGCAAACCGATCAGCGAATACTTGATCCGCGACCCCGCCGGTGGCGGCACGCTCTTGCTCAACGGCGCCGTCGCGCTCGCCACGCCCGGTCAACCGGGGGTGCTGGTCGCCGCCGCCGACTTCGCCAAGCTGCAATATCTGGCTGCCGCAACCGATGGCAGCGAGGTCCTCGGCATCTCGGCTTTCGATGGCACGAGCTGGGGCCAGGCAGATCTGTCGATCACCAGCAAGAATTTCAATCGGCCGGTCGTCACCGCGATTCCGCTGACGGTGCACGCCGGCCAAGCGCTGTCCTTGCAGGACCTGTTTCGCGTCAGCGATGCCAACGGCAACACCATCCGCTCCTACCAAATCGATGACGCGGGCCAGCACCTGCAGCTCAACGGCGCCACCAACATCTACGCCGCCCAGCAGTACCAAGGCATCTACGGCATCGATGGGCGGGACCTCGCCAAGATCGTCTTTGTCGCCGGCGCGCCGGGAACCGAGACCATCTATGTCGAGGCCTCCGATATCCAGAACAGCAGCATGATGGTGCCCGAGACCATCACCGTGCTGCCCAACCCGGTGATCACGCCGACGACGGTCGCGCTGGCGATTCGTGAGACTGTGCCCTTGTCCAGCTTGTTCGTCGCCGACAACCCTTCCGGCAAGGCCATCCTGGAATACAAGATCACCGATCCCGACGGCGGTGGCACCGTCTATCTGAACGGCGCCGCCAACCTCGCCTCGGCGAGCGAGCAGGCGCAGGGCATCGCCATCGTCGCCACTGCCGATCTGGCCAAGCTGAGCTACAAGGGGGCCGCTTCTTTCGGCACCGAGAACCTCGTTGCCGCGGCTTACGATGGCGACAGCTGGGGTGCGGCCGCGGTGCCGGTGACGACCATCGACGGCGCCGCACCCGATATCTCCGCGCCCCAGACCAGGGTCGAGGTCGTCGCCACCGTCGCCTTGGCCGGCCTCTTTTCCGTCACTTCGCACTCCGGCCAGCCGATCACCCTCTACCGGTTCACCGACCCGATCGGCGGCGGCAAGCTCCTGCTCAACGGCGCCACCAATCTGGCGACGCCGGCGCAGCAGGCGCAGGAGGGCATGGCGATCGTCGCCGCGGCGGACATCGACAAGCTGCGCTACGTCGGCGCCGATGCGCCGGGCAGCGAGACCCTGGGCGTTGCCGCCTACGACGGGCAGAGCTGGGGCTCGGCCAACCTGAGCATCACCAGCCTGAGGAGCGCTGCTCCGGTGGTGACCCCGGCGATCGCCTTCCTCGACCCCGGTCAGTCGGTCGGCCTGACCAGCCTGTTCGCCGTCACCGACGCCAACGGCCAGGCGATCAGCGACTACATCTTCCAGGATCCGGACAACAATATTCGCCTCAACGGCGCCACCAATCTCTGGGCGGCGCAACAGTCGTCCGGATACTATTGGATACGCGCCGCCGACATCGCCTCGGTCGGCTACGCCGCGAGCCGCGACGGCGTGTTCCACTTCAGCGTCATCGTCAACGACGGACTCGGCTACAGCTCTTGGACGAACGCGATCGCGGTGGTCGGCAAGGACAGGCTATCGCTGCCGCCGACCGTCACCCCGGCCGAGACTACCGTGCCTCTGGGTCAGGCGGTGCAGCTCGCGGCCCTGTTTTCGACCCAGGACCCGATCGGCAATGCGATCAGCCAGTACAGCGTGCATGATCCCGCCGATGGCGGCAGCCTGGTGCTGAACGGTGCTACCGATCTGGCCAGCGCCAGCCAGCGCGCGGCGGGGCTGGTGGTGTTCGCCGCGGCCGATCTGGCCAAGGTCCAGTATCAGGGCGCAGCAGCCGCCACCACCGAGGTGCTCAGCGTCTCCGCCTACAACGGCTTGGCCTGGGGCTCGGCCGACATCGCCGTCAGCAGCGCCGCCTTGCCGCCGCTGGTCAGCGCCGCGAAAACGACGGTGGAGCTCGGTCACAGCCTGTCGTTGAGCGACATCTTTGCCGTCGCGACCACGTCGGGCAACGCGGTCAGCCAATACAAGATCCAGGATCCCCACGGCGGCGGCACGCTCGTGCTCAACGGCGCGCGCAACCTCGCCGACGCCGCGCAGCAAGCCCAGGGAATCAGCATCTTTTCCGCGCAAGACCTGGCGCAGGTGCAATACGCCGCCGCTGCCGCCGCCGGCAGCGAGACCTTGGCGATCAGCGCCAGCGACGGTCGCAGTTGGGGAACCAGCAACATCGCGGTCACCACCAGCGACAATCGGCCGCCGACCCTGTCGCAGACCGGCACGGCGGTCGACCTCGGCGAGACGGTCTGGCTGTCGAACTTCTTTGCCGGAACCAGCGTCAGCGGCAAACCTATCCTCCAGTACCTGATCGAGGACCCGCCCGGTGGCGGGGCGGTGAACCTCAATACGGCGCGCGATCTGGCGAACGCGGCGCAGCGGGCCCAGGGGATCATGGTGGTCGCGGCCTACGACCTCGGCGCCGTGCTGTACACCGGCGGGGCGAGCGCCGGTTCGGAGACGCTCGCCGTCACCGCCTACGACGGTCAGAACTCGACCAGCGGTAGCGTCAGCATCAGCAGCGTCAGTGCCGTGCCGCCGGCTGTTGCACCGATCACTGCGGTCGTGCACGCCGGCGAGTCGGTGTCGCTGTCGCACCTGTTTTCGATCACCGAAGGCAACGGGTTTGCCGTGCAGCACTACGTCGTCACCGATCCGGCGCTCGGCGTCAGCCTGAACGGGGCCGCCAACGGCTTCACCTCGCCGACCTGGGACTACCAGGGCCACTACTACCTCGCGGCCGCGGATTGGAACAAGGTACTGTACGCGGCGCAAGCGCCGGGAACGGTGCGCGTCGCCATCCAGGTCGACGACGGGCACAATATGAGCACCTACGTCGAGGAGACCATCACCGTCGTCGCTGGCAGCGGTCAGGACAGCTATCTCGGTGGCGCCGGCAACGACACGCTCGCCGGCGGCGCAGGCAACGATGCGCTGGATGGCGGTGACGGTGTCAACACCGTCGCCTATGCCGGTGCGCGGTCCAGATACGCAGTCACCAAGACCGCGACCGGCTACAGCGTCACCGATAAGGCCGGCAACGACGGTACGGACACGCTCAGCAACATCCAGTGCCTCAAGTTCGCCGACGCGACGATCGCGCTGACCGTAGACGGCGCCAACGCCGGCAGCGATCCGGCTGCAAGCTACAACGCCATTGTCGAAAAGCTCTACGTGGGCTATTTTGGCCGCCCGGCGGACCCCGCCGGTCTGCAAAACGCCAGCGCACAGCTCAGCGCAGCCCATGCGCCGACCTCACTGCGGGCCTTCGTCGATGCTTACGACAGCAACGCCTCGGTCAGGCAAATCATCGACGCCCTGAGCGGCAGCGCCGAATCGGGCCGGCTCTATGGCGGCAGCAACGCCGATTTCGTCGACGCGATCTTCCAGAATCTGTTCGGGCGCGCGCCGGCGGGGACGTTCTGGCTGGATGCGCTCAACGACAACGCGCTGTCGCGAAGCCAGGCGGCGTTGAATATCATGGCCGCCGCCGAAACCAACACCACAGCCCAGGGGATGCTCGATGCCGCGGCGATCGCCAACAAGATCGTCGTCGCCGACAATTTCACCAGGAACATCGTCGCGCCCAGCGGCTACACGGGCAGCGTTGCGGCGGCGGCAGCGCGCACCCTGCTGCATTCGGTCGATGCCGGCACGAACGTGATCGACTTCCAGTCTGCGGTCGATACAACCTTGATCGGCCTGGGTGCCGAGCCAGTTCACGCTTGAACGGCAAAGCGGTGCTGGGCTACCGTCACAGTGCAAGGAGCGGCGGCTGGCGCACGCAAATGACGACGGGGGCCGAAGCCCCCGCCGGCTGATTTTGGTAACAAGGCTTTCAGCAGCCCCGGCTAAAGCTGCTTACGCAGCGATAGCGAAACGCTCATCATTGGCGTTTAGAGATTTGTGTCATTAACGTCGTCACCTGACGGGTTGCCTGCTCACCTTCATTCGCCCTGTCGAAGCCAGTACACCCCCC
>JAHFRE010000263.1 GCA_023258955.1 Sterolibacterium sp. | reverse complement strand
GCTTCGACCTGGTGATCACCGACCAGACCATGCCCGGGATGACCGGCGACGAACTGGCGCGCGCGCTGCTCGCCATCCGGCCGCAGCTGCCGATCATCCTCTGTTCCGGCCACAGCAGCTTTGGCGAGGAGGAGGCGCGACAGCTGGGCGTGCGTCACCTGCTCGCCAAGCCGGTCGATGGCGCCGGTCTGCGCGCCGCGGTGGCGGCCTGTCTCGACTAGATGGAAGGAACCACGCCGATGTTGTTGCGCTCGCTCGCCTCTGCCATCACCGTGCTGCTCTGTTGCCCCGCGCCGGTCTGGGCAACGGAGGCGCCGTCGGATCCTGCGGATCACCCCGGATGGTCGGGTTACGCCGGTCTGGGGCCCGCGGTGTTTCAGAAGTACACCGGCGGGACCAGAACCAGGTCGTTGCCGATGCCCATCATTTCAGCCAGCTACAACGACATCGTCTACCTCGAGCCCTTTCGTGCTGGCGCCTATTTCTGGAGCAACGCCGACAAGACGCTGGGGCTCAGCCTGGCAGCGGAACCACGCTTTGGCTACTCGCCCCACGATGGGACGAAGCTCACTGGCATGGCCCGCCGCAAAAGAAGCGTCGAGGCCGGGCCGAGCATCGACTGGAATTTCGGCGTCGCCGCGCTCAGCGTTTCGGCGTTTTCCGATCTTAGCGGCACGACTCGCGGCAGATCGGAGAGGCTGTACCTGATCAAGGAATATCAGCACGGGCCCGACTGGAAAGGCAGCGCCTTCGTCGGCCTCGATCGGCTCAGCGCCAGGGTGGCCAACTACTACTTCGGCGTCAGGCCCGAGGAAGTCACTGCCTATCGCCCCCATTACGAGCCCGGCAGCGCCACGACCGTGACTTTGGGCTGCGAAGGAAGCTACCGTCTCAGCGCCAGCTATTCGGCCGTCTTCGGACTGCAGCTGACGCGTTTGAACCGACCCATCACCCAGAGCCCCATCGTCGAGATCGGGCATTCGGGCATATTCTGGGCGGGCTTCGCCTGGAACCTCTAGCCCGAACCCAAACCCAGCGACATGCACAAACTCTGTCAA
This sequence comes from Sterolibacterium sp., assembly GCA_023258955.1. Taxonomy (GTDB): domain Bacteria; phylum Pseudomonadota; class Gammaproteobacteria; order Burkholderiales; family Rhodocyclaceae; genus CAIYYX01. The sequence goes on along the minus strand of JAHFRE010000263.1, from coordinate 3,984 downwards.
AACGGTTGGCGTGTGATGGTGCGATTGCCGGCAACGCCGTTGAGCGTATAGGTCAAGGCCCCGTTGGCGCTATCGGTGAAGGTGAAGGTCGCTGAGCCGACCTTGCTCGCCAGCTTGTTGGAACCATTCCAGGGCGTCGTCAGCGCGGTCCCGCCAGTGACCAGGTAGAGGTCGCCGGTGCAGCTGTTGCCGGCGAGGGGGCAGTCCGAAACGACGTACCACAGCGGGCTGCCGTCGGACCTGTAGGTGAACCAGGTGGCAAACACGATGGCGTATTCCTGGTTGATCGCGACGCCCCAACCCGGCTCGCTGGCGTTCCACCACAGGTCGGAGTAGTCGACGCTCTGTGCGGTGGCGCCGCTGGCAAAGATCTCGCGCGTGATCGCTTTGACATTGGTAATGCCGTTCACGGTGAAGGTGAATAGCGCGGAGTTGCTATCGGCGAAGACCAAGGTTCCCGAGCCGACGGCGGTCACCACCCGGGCAGAACCATTCCATGGCGCTGTCGGTGGACTGCCACCGGTCACGTTGAACAGCGTCCCGCTGCAGCTATTGGAGAATAGCTGGCAATTGGACATCACGTACCAGGTGGGCTGTCCCGTTTGGTCGTAGGTGTAGATCGCGGCGAAGATCGTATTGCCGTGCTCGCTCAGGCTCATCCCCCAGCCAGACTCGCTGGGATTCCACCACAGCCCCGTATATTGTCCGACCGCTGGGCCAGCGCCGGGGCCGAGCGGACCGCCAGCGCTGCCGCTCATCACGGCGGCCACCGCGGCGCCGGCGTCGAGCATTCCCGCGCCGCAGGTGGACCGCGTGCAATAGCACTCCAGTTGTTCGCTGCTGCTCGGTGCCATGCAGTTCTGGACCGTCGGATCGGAGCCGCTGCTTGGGAAAGGTCGCGCCGAGCTCTGCAGCAGCGCCTTGATCTGGGCCGGGGCCAGCGCCGGCTGCAACGACAGCATCAAGGCGGCCGTACCGGCCACCAGCGGCGCCGAAAAGCTGGTGCCGACGCTGGACTTGAAAGCGTCCGTGTAGGAGGAGGCGGCGGGCGTGGTCAAGCCCGTATTGGTCGCCGCGAGTATCGGATAGAGGCAGGGATCGCTGCTGCCGGTGTTGACGCAATTGCCGGCGGGGGCGCTGATGGTGATCTCCGGACCGAGATCGGAATAGCCGACCTTGGTGCCAGCGTGACGCAGACCGGCGACGGCGATGACCCCCGGACAATTGGCCGGCGCGCCGACCGCCAGGCCGGAACTGTTGCCCGCCGAGGCAACGACGACAGCGGGATTGTTCTTGTTGAGCACGGCGTTGATCGCATCGATGTAGCTTTGCGGGCAGGCGTTGGCGCTGCCCAGGCTCATCGAGATGACCCGTGCCGGATTAGGATTGGCCGGCACTCCGGGCACCGGCAGGCCCGCTGCCCATTGCATGCCGGCGATGATGTCGGAATCGTAGCCGCCGCACTTGCCGAGCACGCGCACCGGCAGCAGGCCCACGTTCCACGCGACGCCGGCCATACCGCGGCCGTTGTTGGAAGCCGCACCCACCAGACTGGTGGTCATGGTCCCGTGCCAGGAACTGTCCGAGGCGCCGCAGTTGGAAAACTGACCCGACCGCCTGTTGGACTCGATGGCCGTGATCCAGTCGCCCGGGTCCGATGGGTCGGCGTCGCGGCCATCGCCGTCGTTGGCTGTGGCGATGTCGCTGATCATGTTGTAGCCGGGCAGCAGTCTGCCGACCAGGTCCGGGTGTTCCGGGCGCACACCGGTATCGAGCACGGCGACGACGACGCTCGCGCTGCCCGTGGTGAGATTCCAGGCGCCGCTGGCGTTGATGCTCGAGGCGACGGTGGCGCTGGGTGGCTGCAGGTACCACTGACCCGCCACGGGACCGCCGCTCGCACCTGCGATCGGTGGTCCCTGGGTAAACAGTGGATCGTTCGGGAACGCAAAATGACGCCGCCGTTCATCGACGACCGCGTACTCGACGTCGGGTTCCGCCGCCAGCCTTGCCGCCAGATCGGGAGCAGAGATGCCGCTCGCGGTCAACACCTGCGTCCTGGCATCGATCGCCCGGCCAGCGCCCAGGGCCAGCCCCAAGCGTGCCCCCAAAGCGTTTGCCCGGGCGGCGACCTGGGCGACGGTGTCAGCAGCGCTCGCTGTGCCCGCCAACTGGTGCCGGCGAACCAGTTCGGCGTCGTGCTTGAACTTGACGATCACCCGCGCCGCGTCGGCTTGGGCGAAGCCAGCGGAGGCGGCGAGGCCCAGCGCCAGCATCAGGCAGAGCTTGCCGAAACAGCGACACATCGCGGCGGATAGCGGCTTGATCATCGTGTCAGGGGAATGCTACAAGATGTTGCGATTCGGGAAATCGGCGACAAGCTGCTGGCTGCATCTGTTGCAAGCATAGCGCGCTCAAGGGTTTGTGGCGACGAGGCAGAAAAAGTTCCGGCCACCGCTCGCCGCTGGCGCACCGATCGGTGCGTGAGCGCGGCCAGAGGCGGCGGCGCTAGCCGAGAAACAGCTTGACCAGTTCGACCGTGGTCTTGGCGTGCAGCTTGTCCATGATGCGCGCGCGGTGGTTTTCCACGGTGCGCGCGCTGATCTCGAGCAGATCGGCGATCTCGCGGCTGGAGCGGCCGGCCACCACCAGATCGGCGACTTCGCGCTCTTTCGGCGTCAGCAGCGCGATGCGCGCCTGGGCCGTCTGCTTGCCCAGGGAATCGCGATGCAGCTCGCTACTGCGCTCCAGCGCCTGCTGGATCTTGGACAGCAGCGCCTGGGTGGCGAAGGGCTTCTCGAGAAAATCGAAGGCGCCGTGCTTCATCGCCTCGACCGCCGAGCCGACGTCGGCGTGGCCGGTGAGAAAGATGATGGGCAGGTTGGCGCCGCGCTCGACCAGCTTCCTTTGCACGCCGAGACCGTCCAGGCGCGGCATGCGCACGTCGCAGAGGAGGCAGGCGCAGGGCAGTTGCTGGTAGGCTTCGAGAAAGGCTTCCGGCGCCGAGTAGGCGCGCACCTCGGCGTCGATGGTGCTGATCAGCTCCTGCAGCACCTTGAGCACGCCGAGGTCATCGTCCACCACATAGACGGTGGCCCCCGTCACCTCAATCTACCAGCGATAGCTCGAACAGTTCGCGCTTCAGCATCAGTTCGCGCGGCAGGCGGCTGGCGAGCTTGTCGAACCACTCGGCGTGCAGCTTCAGCTCCTGCCGCCACATGTCGGCATCGACCTGGGTCAGCGCCTCGAACTGCTCGCGGCTGAGACCGCCGAAGCCCGACCAGTCGATGTCCTCGAACTTCGGCATCCAGCCCAGCTTGGTCTCCCTGGCGCCGGCGCGGCCGCGGACGCGGTCGACGATCCATTTCAGCACCCGCATGTTCTCGCCAAAACCCGGCCACATGAAGCCGCCGTCCTTGTCCTGGCGGAACCAGTTGACGGTGAAGATGCGCGGGGCCTGCTCCACCGTGTGGCCGATGCGCAACCAGTGGTTGAAGTAGTCGCCCATGTGATAGCCGCAGAAGGGCAGCATAGCGAAGGGATCGCGGCGCACTACGCCCATCTCGCCGGCGGCGGCGGCGGTGGTCTCGGAGCCGAGGGTGGCCGCCATGTACACGCCGAAGTTCCAGTTGAACGCTTCGTAGACCAGGGGCACGGTGGTCGAGCGGCGGCCGCCGAAGATGAAGGCAGCGATCGGCACGCCGGCCGGATCTTCCCAGGATGGATCGATCGACGGGCATTGCCGCGCCGGCGCGGTGAAGCGGGCATTGGGATGGGCCGCCTTGCGTCCGGTCTGCTTGGCGATCTCCGGCGTCCATTCCTTGCCGGTCCAGTCGATCAGGTGCGCGGGCAGTTCCTTGCTCATGCCCTCCCACCAGACGTCGCCGTCGTCGGTCAAGGCGACGTTGGTGAAGATGACGTTCTCCTTGAGCGTGGCCATGGCGTTGAAGTTGGTCTTCTCCGAGGTCCCCGGGGCGACGCCGA
>JAHFRE010000070.1 GCA_023258955.1 Sterolibacterium sp. | reverse complement strand
ACGTAGATCTTCGCGCCCTTGTCCATGGTCGGGCCTCCTCAGCTCCTGCCGTAGCGGTCTTCGAAGCGGACGATGTCGTCTTCGCCGAGGTACTCGCCACTCTGCACTTCGATCATCACCAGGTCGATGATGCCGGGATTTTCGACGCGGTGCATATGGCCGGCGGGAATGTAGGTCGATTCGTTGGTGCCGACGTAAATCTCGCGGTCGCCGTTGACCACCTTGGCCATGCCACTGACCACGATCCAGTGCTCGCTGCGATGGTGGTGCAGCTGCAGCGACAGCGATGCCTCCGGCTTCACCACGATGCGCTTGATCTTGAAGCGCGGCCCCGTCTCCATCACCGTGTAGGTGCCCCAGGGACGGGCGACGGTGCGATGCAGCTTGTAGGATTCGTGGTCGCGCGCCTTCAGCTGGGCGACGATCTTCTTCACCTCCTGGGTCTTGTCGGCGCGGGTGATGAGCAGGGCGTCGGCGGTGTCGATGACCATCAGGTCGTCCACGCCGAGCGCGGCCACCAGGCGGTCCTCGCTCTGCACGAAGAGATTGCGGCAGTCTTCGAAGATGACCTCGCCGATGCCGCGGTTGTTGTGCTGGTCCGGCGCCACCAGCTGACTCACCGCGTTCCAGGAGCCGATGTCGCTCCAGCCGAAGTTGCCCTGCACCACCGCGACGCGGTCGGAACGCTCCATCACCGCGTAGTCGACCGAGATGCTCGGCACCGTGGCGAAGGACTCGGCGGGGATCTCCAGCATGCTCGAACCCGGCACCTCCTGCATCGCCGCGAAGCAGGCGCTGGCTGCGGCATGCACCTCGGGCGCGTGGCGCGCCAGCTCGTCGAGGATGGTGCCCGCCTTGAAGCAGAACATGCCGGAGTTCCAGAGGAAGTTGCCGCTGGCCAGATAGTCGCGGGCGACCTGCAGCGACGGCTTCTCGACGAACCGGGCGACGCGCCGGCCCGGACCCAGGGCCTCGCCGCACTCGATGTAGCCGAAGCCGGTCTCGGGGGCGGCGGGGACGATGCCGAAGGTGACCAGGCGGTCCTGCGCGGCGAGCGTTGCGGCGTCGGCCAGGGTCGCGGCAAATGCTTGCGCGTCCTGGATCAGGTGATCGGCGGCGAGCACCAGCATCACCGCGTCCGGACCGTGCTTGGCGGCGACCTGCAGCGCAGCGAGCGCCACCGCGGGCGCCGTGTTGCGCGCCATCGGCTCGAGCAGGAAGACGCCGCTGTAACCGCTGCCCAGCTTGGCGGCGTCGAACACGTCCTTGCTCATGAAGTAGTAGTCGCGATTGGTCACCGTGACGATCTCGCCGCCGTCGCACACCGCGGCGGCACGCAGATAGGTCTTGAGCAACAGGCTCTGGCCGTCGGCCAGCTTCATGAAGGGCTTCGGATGACCTTCGCGCGACACCGGCCACAGGCGCGTGCCGGCACCACCGGAAAGGATGACCGGAATCATGGTGGCGCTCATGCCGTGACCCTCGCCTGCAGTTCCGCAGCGACCCGGCGCAGGTCGGCGTCGACCATGGCGCCGATCAACTGCTCGAGGCTGGTCTTGGGCGCCCAGCCGAGCTTGGCGCGGGCCTTGGCCGGATTGCCGAGCAGCACCTCGACCTCCGCCGGTCGAAAGAATTTCGGATCGATCACCAGGTAATCGTCCATCTCCAGATCGACGTGGCGGAAGGCGATGCGGCACATATCGCGCACCGTCGTCGTCACGCCGGTGGCGATCACGTAGTCGTCGGCCTGGTCCTGCTGCAGCATCAGCCACATGGCCTCGACGTAGTCGCCGGCGAAACCCCAGTCGCGCTTGGCGTCGATGTTGCCCAGACGCAGCTCCCTCTGACTTCCCAGCTTGATCCGGGCGACCGCGTCGGTGACCTTGCGCGTCACGAACTCGATGCCGCGCAGGGGCGACTCGTGGTTGAAGAGGATGCCGCTGGAAGCGTGCAGGCCGAAGCTCTCGCGGTAGTTGACGGTGATCCAGTGGCCGTAGAGCTTGGCCACGCCGTAGGGACTGCGCGGATAGAAAGGGGTCTTCTCGTCCTGGCGCTCCGCCTGGATCAAGCCGAACATTTCGCTGGTCGAGGCCTGGTAGAAGCGGGTGTGCGGGCTGAACTGGCGCAGCGCTTCCAGGCAGTGGGTGACGGCGAGCCCATTGACCGTCGCGGTGAGCAGGGGTTGGTCCCAGGAGGCGGCGACAAAACTCTGCGCCGCCAGATTGTAGAACTCGTCGGGCTTGGCGAGGTTCACCGCGCGAATCAGCGAACTCGCGTCGGTGAGATCGCCGTCGATGAATTTGATCTCGCCGGCGATGCCCAGTTCGCGCAGCCGCCATTGGTTGTCGCTGGCGCGCCGCGCGATCAGGCCATGGACGCGATAGCCTTTGTCGAGCAGCAGCTTCGCCAGGTAGGGGCCGTCCTGGCCGGTGATGCCCGTGATCAGGGCCGATTTACCGCTCATGTCTGTCTTCTCTCCCAGTCTTCGATGACGACCTTGAGGGTGTCGTCCAAATCGTGTTGCGGCCGCCAGGCGGTCGCATCGACCAGCTTGCGGTTGTTGCCCACCACCACCATCTGGTCGGAGGGGCGGAAGCGCCCGGCGTCGAGCTGCAGCTCCGCCTCGACCCCGGCGATGCGCTTCAATGCGTCGATCAGTTCGCGGATGCGTCGGCCCTGGCCGCTGCAGACGTTATAGACTTCGCCGCGGCCGCCGTGATCGAGCAGTCGCAGGTAGGCGAGGATGACGTCGCGCACGTCAAGGAAGTCCCTGACCACCTCGATGTCGCCGACGTCGATCAGCGGCGCCTGCAGGCCCCGCCGGATGCGCACCACCTGGCGCGCCATGGTGGCCAGCACGAACTCTTCGCGCTGGCCCGGGCCGATGTGGTTGAAGGGCCGCGCCACGATCGGCTTGAAGCGCTCGGTCAGCGCCCACTGCTGGCACAGCGCCTCCGCCGCGAGCTTGCTCACCGCGTACGGATTGACCGGATAGGGCAGGTGCTTCTCCGCCACCGGCAGCTCTTCCGGGCGCAGCTTGCCGTACACGTCGCCCGAACTCACGTAGAGAAAGTTGCCCTCGAAGCCGGATCGCTGCAGCGCCTGCAGCAGATGCAGGGTGCCGATGAAATTGATCTGGAAGGTGGTCTCGGGATCCTTGTAGGAATCGGGCACGAAGCTGATGCCGGCGAGGTGGAGGACCCCGTCGGGGCGGGTATCGGCGAGCAGGCGGTCGAGCGACGCCGGCTGGCGCAGATCGTAGGCGGCCTGCGGCCGCATCAGCTCCCAGCCGAAGGCCCGCCGGATGTCCTGCTCCATGGCAAAGACGTTGCGGCCGACGAAGCCGTCGTCGCCGGTGACGAGCAATCTGCGGGTGGTCATGGCTGCTTGGCGCGCTGCTGCAAATCAAGCATTTTCGCATACTTGACGCAGCTGTTGCCGCAACCGATCAGGATGTGCACCAGGCCCGGCAGGCCGTCGAGAAAGCCCAGGCGCAGCAGATAGAACTTGACGAAGCGCGCCAGCGGCGACAGCAGCAGATGACCGAGGTGGGCGCGGCGACCGGCGAGCTGCGCCTGCTCCGCCGCCAGGGTCGTGTAGCGGTTCTGCTTTTCCAGGTAGCGGTGCAGCGTCTCGGCCGAATCGTGCAGCAGGTCGCCTTTGATGCTGCCGACGCTGCAGGCGGCGAGGACCTTCTCATGCACCGGGTCGTCCGACCAGCGCGCGCGGCGACGGTCGAAGAGGCGCAGGCTCCAGTCCGGATAGCCTTCGCCGTGGCGCAGGTAGCGCCCGAGAAAGCGGTTGCGGCGGGGGAAGCGGTAGGCGCCGTGGTGCGGTTGCCGCAAGACCTCTAGGATCGCCGCGCGCAGTTCGCCGCTCACCCGTTCGTCGGCGTCGATGCACAGCACCCAGTCGTGGCTGGCCTGGCCCACCGCGTAGTCCTTCTGCGCGCCGAAGCCACGCCACTCCGCCTCGACCACCCGCGCCCCTCTGTCGCGCGCGATGGTCAGGGTCGCGTCGCTGCTGCCCGAGTCGACCACCAGGATCTCGGTGCAGAAGGAAAGGCTGTCGAGGCAGGCAACGAGCTGGCTGGCGGCGTTGCGGGTGATCAGCACCGCGGACAGCGGTGGGGGGGTGGCGGACATGTCTATAATCGGCTCCGTGCAAGCTCCCCATTCTAGCGATCGGCCCGCCGCGATGGCGAATAACGCCCTCGCACCGCGGATACTGCTCGTCAAGACCTCCTCCCTGGGCGACGTGGTGCACAACCTGCCGGTGGCGACCGCCTTGCGGGCGCGTTTCCCCGAGGCAGCGATCGATTGGGTGGTCGAGGAGGCCTACACCGACATCCCGCGCCTGCATCCCGCTGTCGGCCGCGTCATCCCCGTCGCGCTGCGCCGCTGGCGCCGGCGCTTGTTCGCCTTCGACACCTGGCGCGAGATCGCAAGCTGCAGACGCGAGCTGCGGCGTGTCGCCTACGACCTGGTGCTCGACAGCCAGGGTTTGATCAAGAGCGCTTTGATCGCCAGGCAGACGCAGCTGACGCCGCGCGGCGAGCGGGTCGGCTACTGCGCCGAGGCGGCCCGCGAAGCGCTGGCGGCGCGCGCCTACGATCGCTGCGTCGGCATTCCGCGAAATTTGCACGCCGTGTTGCGCAATCGCTGGCTCGCCGCAGCGGCGGTCGGCGACGCGCCGGACGAGGAGGTCGACTACAGCATCGCCTCGCCCCCGCTGGTTGCAGACTGGTTGCCGCAAACGCCCTACGCGCTGCTGGTGAGCGCCAGCAGCCGCGCCGACAAGTCCTGGCCGGCCGCATCCTGGCTGGCGCTGGCGGCGTGCCTGACAAGCCGCGGCCTGTCCCTCGTCTTGCCCTCGGGCACCGCCGACGAGCGCCGCCAGGCGGAGAGCCTGGCCGCCGCGATGGGCGGGCAGGCGACGGCGGCACCGTTGTTGCCGCTGGCCCAGGTAGCCGGACTGTGCGCCGGGGCGCGGCTGGTGGTCGGCCTGGACACCGGCTTGGCCCACCTCGCCGCCGCCCTCGGGCGTCCGACGCTGTGCCTGTTCTCGGGCAGCGATCCGGCGCTGACCGGGGTCTTGGCCGGTCGCGGCGGCGCCACCACGGTGCGCAATCTCGGGCAAATGGGCCACGCAGCGAGCGCAGCCAAGGCCTGCGCGGCGGCAGCCGAGCTGCTCGACGCGAGCGCCAGCTGATGGCCCGCCGGATCTACACGCTGGCGGTCTTGCTGCTCTTACCCTTCGCTTTGCTACATCTGCTGTGGCGGGCACGACGGCAGCCGGAGTACCTGCGCCACTGGGGCGAGCGCCTCGGACGCTACGGCAGCCGCCGGATCAGCGCCGCGCCGGTGATCTGGATCCACGCCGTCTCGGTCGGCGAGACGCGCGCCACGCAGCCCTTGGTGGCGCTGCTGCGCGCGCGCCATCCCGAATACGCGATCGTCTTCAGCCACACGACGCCGACGGGCCGCGCCACCTCGCTCGAAATCTACAGTGACCAAATCGGTCGGCTCTACCTGCCCTACGACACGCCGGGCGCGCTGCGCCGCTTCCTCGCCCACCTGAATCCTGTCGTCGGCGTGATCATGGAGACCGAGATCTGGCCCAACCTGGTCGCCGCCTGCCGGCAACGCAACATCCCTCTGCTGCTGGTCAACGCCCGACTGTCGGCGCGCTCGGCGCGGCGCTACGCGCTGCTGCCCGGGCTGACCCGCAGCGCCCTGCAGGGCTTCGCCGCCGTCGCCGCCCAGACCGAGGAAGACGGTCGCCGCCTGCAAGCGCTGGGCGCGCAACGGGTGACGGTCAGCGGCAACCTCAAGTTCGATTCGAGTCCGGCCCGGGAACTGATCGAGCGGGGTCGCGCCTGGCGCAGCGCCTGGCGCGAGGCGACCGGGAAACGGGTGCTGCTCGCGGCCTCGACGCGCGAGGGCGAGGAGGCGCTGATCCTCGAGGCGCTGCGCCGCCATCCCATCGATCGGCTGCTGCTGCTGATCGTGCCGCGGCATCCGCAGCGCTTCGACGCCGTCGCCGAATTGGCGACCAAGCTGGGCTTCAAGCTGCAGCGGCGCAGCAGCGATCAGCCCTTGGCGCCACAGACGCAGCTGTGGCTGGGCGACAGCATGGGCGAAATGTCCGCCTACTACGCCGCAGCCGATCTCGCCGTGATCGGCGGCAGCCTGCTGCCCTACGGCAGCCAAAACCTGATCGAGGCCTGCGCCGCGGGTACCCCGCTGCTGATCGGACCGTCGACCTTCAACTTCGCCTGGGCGGCGGCGGCGGCGCTAGACTGCGGCGCGGCGCGGCCGGTGGCCGACGCCGACGCCCTGGTCGCGGTGGCAAGAGAACTGTTCGCCGACCAGCACAAGCTAAGCGCGATGGGTGAGGCGGGACGAGATTTCGCCAGCCGCCATCGCGGCGCCAGCGAGCGCACTGTAGAAATACTCGAGCGCTACCTTATTCCAGCAGCGCGTTGACCGCGAGCAGATCGTCCTCGACCAGAGTGCCCGCCGCCGCCTTGAGGCGCAGCTGCGCGGTCAGGGTGTCGAGCCGCGCCTTGGCCAGGTCGCGCTGGGTTGAGTAGACCTGCTGCTGGGCGTTCAAGACGTCGATGTTGATGCGCACCCCGACCTCGTAGCCCAGACGGTTGGAGTCGAGCGCCGAACGCGAGGAGACCAGACCCTGTTCCAGCGCTTTCACCTGGGCCAAGCCCGAGGTGACGCCCAGATAGGCCTGGCGCGCCTGCAGCGCCGCCTGACGGCGGGCGTTGTCCAGATCAGAGCGCGCCTTGTCGCGCAAAGCCACGGCTTCCCGGTCGCGCGAGGCCTGACCGCCGCCGGCGAAAAGGGGCACGGCGAGCTGCAGGCCGATGGTGGTCGCGTCGGTATCGCTGCCCGGGCGCGCCACGCCCAGCGCCAGCGTCGTCTGCATCGAGGCGCGGCTGCGCGACGCCACCAGATCCAGGGTCGGCAGATGGCCGCCGCGCTGCTTGCTCACCTCCCGATCGGCGATCTCGTAGCTGGCCTGGCTCGCCGCGACCGCCGGATTGCCCTGCTCGGATGCGGCCACCCATTGCGCCATGTCGTCCGGTTGCGGCCGCTTGATTTCGAGTCCCGACTTCAGCGTCTTCAGGCCCTGCCCTTCCTTGCCGGTCAGGGTCTGCAGGGCGTGCCGCTTGACCAGCAGGTCGTTGGCGGCGGCGATCTCCTGGGCGTTGGTCAGGTCGAAGCGCGCCTGCGCTTCGTGGGTGTCGGTGATGGTGGCGGTGCCGACCTCGAAGTTGCGCTTGGCCGAGGCCAGTTGCTCGGCGATGGCGCTCTTTTGCGCCCGCGCCGTGGTCAGCGTCTCCTGCGCCAGCAGCACGTCGAAGTAGGCCTGCGCTACGCGCAGCGCCAGGTCCTGTTTCGCGGCGAGGTACTGGGTTTCGGCCTGGACCACGGCCAGTTCCGACTGCTGGAAGCTGGCCCAGTTCTGCCAGCGGAACAGCGGCTGGGTCAGGCTGATGCCCCAGCCGCTGCTGTTGTACTGGGCGGGGATGACGCCGGTGGTCGGGCGCGACTGATACTCGATATCGTTCCAAACCGTGTTCGCCGACAGGCCCAGGGTCGGCAACAGACCGGCCCTTCCCTGGGGCAGCTTCTCGCGGCCGGCCTCGAGCGCCGAGCGGGCCGAAGCGAAAGTGGCGTCGTAGGCCGCGGCGTCGCGGTAGACCTCGATCAGGTCGGCGGCTTGAACGTTCGCCGTCATCGCCAGCGCCACGGTCAGGAACAGTTTCTTCATCGCAGCGCCTCGGTCAGAATACGAAGCGCTCGGAGCGCGGCCCGTCGACCAGCGGCGCGAGCTGGGTCTCGAACAGGCTGTCTGTTTCAAAACCTTCCTCGCCTGAACGCGTGACCAGTTGCGCGGTCATCGCCGGGCCCTCGCCGACGACGGCGAAAAGTCGACCGCCGGGCTTGAGCTGGGCGAGCAGCTCCTTGGGCAGATGGGGCAGGGCGCCCGAGACCATGATGACGTTGTAGGGGGCGTGGGCGGGCCAGCCGTTGGCGCCGTTGCCGAGTTCCACCGTGACGTTGGTGATGTGCTGACGCGCCAGGTTGTCGCGCGCCAGTTGCACCAGCTCCGGCACGATCTCGACCGTCCACACGCGCTCGCCGTGGGCCGCGAGCAGTGCCGCCATGTAACCGGAGCCGCTGCCGATCTCGAGTACGCGATCGGACTTCCTGACCTTCAACACCTGCAGGGCGCGCGCCGCGAGGCCAGGCAGGGGCAGGGTCGCGCCGTGGCCCAGAGGAATCTCGGTATCGGCGAAGGCCAGCGCAAAATAGGCGCTGGGCACGAACTCTTCGCGCTTGACCGCATAGAGCAGCTCCTGCACATCCGCGTCCACGAGTTCCCAGGGCCGGATCTGCTGTTCCACCATGTTGAAGCGGGCTTTTTCGACGTTCATGCACCATCTCCAGAAATTTAATATTAGGATACCCTAATATTACTTCGAGCGAAGCGCCTATTTTACGCGCGCCCCCGGAGATGCAAAGCTCAGCGCGACTCTTTTATCAGGCGTCCGTTGGCCGGCTGTATCGGACGGGCGTTGTGTCGATAAAGGCGGGAAAAGATCGCGACCTGCTCGGGCGAGACCTGCACCGGCTGCTTCATCACCAGCCACAGCACCTCCTCGCTGCACGGCGGCGTCGTCAGCGACCCCATGTAGGAGTAGTAGGCGCGATTCTCGGGCAGGAGCGTGGTGAGGTCGATGGCGGTGCTGGCGACGAGTTCCTGGCCGACCTCGAGCGGCAGATTGTTCCAGAAGGTCTGGATCAGGGGATTTTCGCCACCTTTTTCCAGCAGCACGGCGACCACCGCCAGGCGGTTCTCGTCGTCCTTGTGCACCAGGTGCGCCACCATGTCGAAAGCGCGGCCGTTCACCCGCTCCTCCGAGGGGCGATGAAAGTGCAGCTGCTGCAGCTCGTACTCACGGCCCATGACGCGGATCTTGCTGCCGGAGCCAACGTCGATCTGCACCGTGTGGCCGTTGTCGGTGATGCGGAACATCGACACCTTGTAGTCGAACTTGATCGGTTCCAGATCCACCCGGATGCCGTCCTTGATGTCGATCGGCGACTGCCGCTTGCCCACGGCGCAGGTGATGAATTCCGGCTTGAGCTTGCCCCAGTTGGGCGGCCCGCCCTCGCCTTCGTATTCCCAGTGCGACTCGTGCACCACCTCGGCGGCGGGCGCCGGCGCGCCGGGACGCGGCCGGCGGCGCACGTAGTTGGGGGTTGAGGCCTCCGCCGGCTTGGCTGCGCCGTGAGCGTCGGCGGCCGAGCGCATGGTCGGGCTCTTCTCGGCACCGGCGCTGCGCATGTCGGCGTGCATCGCCTTGGGCGGCGGTTCGGCCGCGGCGATGGCCTTGTTCGCCTGTTCGGCGGCCTTCTGCATCTCGCCGACGGTGCGGCCCTTGCAGGCCTCGGTGAGCAGCTTGTCGTCGATGCTCTTCGCCTCGGCTTCCATCTCCTTCGGCGCATCGATCGCTTCTTGGCGCACCATCTTGCCGTCGTGCAGGTAGACCCGCTTGATCGTCGCAAAGCGGTGCTTGTCGCAGTCGTAGCGGTTCAGCGCCTCCACCATCGAATAGGTGTCTTGGCTGGCGGCGATGGGCATCTCGCGGCCCAGCACCAGACGGCTCCAGGCCATGGTCTTGCCCCCGGCAACGCGGGCGATGCGGCTCTTGTCGATCTCGACACGCTCGCCCTGATCGGCGGCTACCACCGCCCAATTGGCGGCGCGCGCGCCGAAGCTGGCGGTCACAGAGGCGGCGATGATGACCGCGGTCGCTAGGCGTAGGTGCATGATTGCTGCTTCCCCTTTATTGCGTCTCAGACTTAACGGCCGCCAGCGCAACAACTTTAGCACGCCCGCGATTTGCATTTCCGCGGGCTTTCCAGTACTTTGAATGCCTCCCCTGCAGCACCCGCCACATTATTGAAATGCGCGCTCGGCCGAGCGCCCTTCGGAGTCATCCCCATGAATGCCAATGATAAGTTCCTCGCCTCCGAAGCACGCGTCGACGCCGCCGTGACCCAGGCGCTGCCGCGCTCGCGCAAGGTCTACGTCGCCGGCAGCCGTCCCGACATCCAGGTACCAATGCGCGAAATCTCCCAGGCCGACACGCCGGCCGGCATGGGCGCAGAGCAAAATCCGCCGATCTGCGTCTACGACTGTTCGGGGCCCTACACCGATCCGGCGGCCAAGATCGACATCCGCACCGGTCTGCCGCCGCTGCGCCTGAACTGGATACTGGAACGCGCCGACTGCGAGGAACTGCCAGCCCTCTCCTCTGAATATGGCCGACGCCGCGCCATCGCCGCCAGCGGCGATCCGCACCTGCGCGCCCAGGGCTTCGAGCTGACGCGCCGGCCGCGTCGCGCCAAGGCTGGGGCCAACGTCAGTCAAATGCACTACGCGCGCCGCGGTTTGATCACCCCGGAGATGGAGTTCGTCGCCATCCGCGAGAACCAGAAGCGCGAAGGCCTCTCCGAACTCTTGCTGCGCCAACATCCGGGCGATTCCTTCGGCGCCGCCATCCCCAAAGCGATCACCGCCGAATTCGTGCGCGACGAGATCGCCCGCGGCCGCGCCATCATTCCCGCCAACATCAATCACCCGGAAGCGGAGCCGATGATCATCGGGCGCAATTTCCTGGTGAAGATCAACGCCAACATCGGCAACTCGGCGCTGGGATCGAGCATCCAGGAAGAGGTCGAAAAGATGACCTGGTCGATCCGCTGGGGCGGCGACACGGTGATGGACCTGTCCACCGGCAAGAACATCCACGAGACGCGCGAATGGATCATCCGCAACAGCCCGGTGCCGATCGGCACCGTGCCCATCTACCAGGCGTTGGAGAAGGTCGACGGTCGCGCCGAGAACCTCACCTGGGAGATCTTCCGCGACACCCTGATCGAGCAGGCCGAGCAGGGGGTCGACTACTTCACCATCCACGCCGGCGTGCGTCTGGCCTACGTGCCGATGACCGCCAAGCGCATGACCGGCATCGTCTCGCGCGGCGGCTCGATCCTCGCCAAGTGGTGTCTGGCGCACCACCGGGAGAACTTCCTCTACAGCCACTTCGAAGACATCTGCGAGATCATGAAGGCCTACGACGTCGCCTTCAGCCTCGGCGACGGGCTGCGCCCCGGTTCGATCCACGACGCCAACGATGAGGCCCAGTTGGCCGAGCTGGCGACGCTGGGCGAACTGACCACGATCGCCTGGAAGCACGACGTGCAGGTGATGATCGAGGGCCCCGGCCACGTGCCGCTGCACATGATCAAGGAGAACATGGACCTGCAGTTGAAGCTGTGCCACGAGGCGCCCTTCTACACCCTGGGACCGCTGACCACCGACATCGCGCCGGGCTACGACCACATCACCAGCGCCATCGGCGCGGCGATGATCGGCTGGTATGGCACGGCCATGCTCTGCTACGTCACGCCCAAGGAGCACCTCGGTCTGCCCGACAAGAACGACGTCAAGGACGGCATCATCGCCTACAAGATCGCCGCCCACGCCGCCGATCTGGCCAAGGGTCATCCCGGAGCGCAGATCCGCGACAACGCCCTGTCCAAGGCGCGCTTCGAGTTCCGCTGGGACGACCAGTTCAACCTGGGACTGGATCCCGACAAGGCGCGCGAATTCCACGACGAGACCCTGCCGCAGGAAGGTGCCAAGCTGGCCCACTTCTGCTCGATGTGCGGACCGCATTTCTGCTCGATGAAGATATCGCAGGACGTGCGCGACTTCGCCGCAAGCCAAGGCGTTTCCGAGAGCGAAGCCCTGCAGAAGGGCATGGAAGCGAAGGCGGTGGAGTTCGTTAAAGCGGGCGCGGAAGTCTACAAGAAGCTCTGAGCACGCTCAGAGAAACTTCAGCGGATCGATGCCCCATTTCTCCGGGGTCTCATGGCCGACGATCTTGTCGCCGCCGCCGTGGCCGAATGACTTCGCCAGGTCGACCTCCGCCGGCGTCAGATAGACCATCTTCTTGGTGTCGTAGAACACCTTGAGCGCCGGCTGCAGCAGATTGGTCTCCGACTGCTCGGTGACGACGCCGATGCGGCCCGACTCCAGCATCACCAGCGTGCCCACCGGATAGATGCCGATGGTGCGCAGGAAGGCCTGCACCAGATTCGGGTTGAAATGGAATTTGCTCCACTCGAAGATCTTGCGCAGGGCTTCGTGCGGCACCAGCCCTTGATGGTAGACGCGGTTCGAAGTGATGGCGTCGTAGACGTCGCAGATCGCCGCCATCTGGCCCATGTGGGAGATGGCCTCGCCCTTCAGCCCCTCGGGATAACCGGAGCCGTCGTGTCGCTCGTGGTGCTGCGCCGCCACCTGGATCGAGGTTTCCTTGATGCCGTCGGTTTCAGAGAGGATCTTCTTGCTCTCGACCACGTGGCACTTCATCACCTTGAACTCGTCCTCGGTCAACCTGCCGGGCTTGTTGAGTATCCTGTCCGGTACCTTGACCTTGCCGATGTCGTGGAGCAGGCCGCCGACACCGGCCAACTGTATGGTCGCGGCGTCCATGTCGGTGGCGCGGCAAAACGCCACCAGCAAGGCGCACACCGAGACCGAGTGCATGAAGGTGTAGTCGTCCTTGTTCTTGACCCGGGTCAGCGACAGCAGGGCGCCGCCGTTGCGCAATATCGACTCGGTCATCTGCATCACCACCGGCTCCGCCTGCTCGAGCTTGACCTGCTTGCCCAGGCGCACGTCCTTCATGATGTCGTGGATGATCTTGTTGGCCTCGCCGTGGATCTTCTTCGCCCGCTGTATCTCTTCGCGCGCCGGGATCTTGCGTTCGGGCACCGGCTCGGTCGCCACCTTGATCATTTCCTGCTCGAGGTGCTCGGTGACCTCCTCCACCGTCGGCGCGTCGGCGACGTCGTCGCCGCGCGCCGGATCGATGTACACCTCGTGGATGCCCGAGTCGATGATCTTCTGCACCATCGCCTCGTCCTTGACGGCGAACTCGCTGCGCAGGAAGGGATGCGACATCCAGTCGCTGCCGAGATCGGCGACGAACATTCCCGGCTTCAGTTGGGCGACGCTGATCCTCTTGCTCATAACCGTTGCAATCGCTCGTGCTACACTCGCGCGCCGATCCCATCGGACATCCCACGCATGGACGCCACGATCCTACTGCACGCCTTGATCCTCGGCATAGTCGAGGGGCTCACGGAATTCCTTCCCGTCTCCAGCACCGGCCATCTCATTCTCGTCGGCGACCTGCTGCATTTTAACGACGAAAAAGGCAAAGTGTTCGAGATTGTGATCCAGTTCGGCGCCATCCTCGCCGTCGCCTGGGAATACCGCGCCCGCATCGCCGCGCTGCTCCGCGCGCTGCCCCGAGAGCCCGGCGCCCAGCGCTTCTTCGTGAACCTCGCGATCGCCTTCATGCCGGCGGCGGTGCTCGGCCTGCTGTTTCACCGCGCGATCAAGGCGCTGCTGTTCCAGCCGATCCCCGTGGCCCTGGCCTTCATCGTCGGTGCGCTGATCATCTTCTGGGCGGAACGGCGCCACCACCGGGTGCGCGTCGAAGAGGTGGAAGAACTGCGCGCCGGCGATGCGCTGTGGCTCGGTTTCGCCCAGGCCCTGGCGCTGATTCCCGGCACCTCGCGCTCCGGCGCCACCATCATCGGCGGCCTCTTCCTCGGTCTGTCGCGCCGCACCGCCACCGAGTTCTCCTTTTTCCTCGCCATCCCCACCCTGACCGCCGCGACCTTCTATCAGGCCTACAAGGAGCGGGCGCTGTTCACCGCCGCCGATACGCCGATGCTCGCCGTCGGTTTCATCGCCGCCTTCGTCTCGGCCTTCTTCTGCGTCCGTTGGCTGCTGCGCTACATCAGCAGCCACGACTTTGTGCCCTTCGCCTGGTACCGGATCGCCTTCGGCCTGCTGATACTCGCCACCTGGCGCCTGGGTTGGGTCGATTGGACCAGCCCGTGACGACGCCCTTCGATTCGCGCCGGCACAAGGCAGCCGAGCGCGAAGGCTACAACCTGATCGCCGAGCGCTATCGCGACGCCGCCACCAGTCGCGCGCGCATCGCCGAGGCGATGCTGGCCGCGGCGCGATTGGCGAGCGGACAGAGGCTGCTCGATCTGGCCAGCGGCCCCGGCCTCCTGGCGCAGGCCGCGGCACCGCGGGTGGCCCCGGGCGCCGTGGTGCTCAGCGACCTCGCCGAGCGGCCGCTGGCCCTGGCGCGGACGGCGGCGCCGGAGCTGCTGGCGGTCGCCGCCGACGCCGAGAACCTGCCCTTCGCCGCGGCGGTCTTCGACCGCGTGCTGTGCAGCTTGGGCTTGATGTTCTTCCCCGACGAGCGACGGGCTCTGGCGGAGATCGCTCGCGTGCTGCGGCCGCAGGGTCGGCTGGTACTCGCGGTGTGGGCCGAGCCCGGGCGCGTGCCCATGGTGGAGTGCGCCCTGGCCTGCATCGCCCGCCTGCTGCCGCCGCCCAAGGTCGCCCGTCCCTCGCCCTGTCGCTTGGGCGGCGCGCTGCCCGAGTTGCTGGCGAGCAGCGGCTTCGAAGAGGTCGAAGTCACCGGCTGCCAGCTCGATTTCGCCTTCGCTTCGGCCGCCGACTACTGGTCCGCCTTCCTCGATCTCGCCGGCGGCGCCGCCGCCGGTCTGGCGCGTCTGCCGGCCGAGGTGCTGGCGCGCTTCCCGCTCGAGGTAGCGCAGGAACTCGCACCCCATCGCCGCGGCGACGGCTACTCGCTGCAAAGCCAGGTCATCATCGCCAGCGCCAAGAACGCGGGCTGAGGGGGCGCGGTATAATCCGCGCCCCCTCAGACGCCATACCCGCCTCCCCCGATGAACGTTCTCTTTGAAGAGGACGGCGCATTTCGCGCCGGCGCCGTGCTCGCTGACAATAACACCTCGCTGCAGGTGGAGTTGGCCTCGGGCAAGCGCGCCAAGGTCAAGGCGGCGAACGTGCTGCTGCGCTTCGCCGAGCCTGCGCCGGCGGAATTGCAAGAAAGGGCCGAGGACGAAGCACAGGGCATCGACGCCGATTTTCTCTGGCAGGCTTGCAGCGACGGCGAGTTCACCTTCGCCGATTTCGCCCGCGACTATTACGGCCGCGCCCCCAGCGCGGTCGAGGCGACGGCGATCCTGCACGCCCTGCACGCCGCGCCGATCTACTTTCATCGCAAGGGCAAGGGACGCTTCCGCAAGGCGCCGACCGACATCCTCAAGGCCGCCTTGGCCGGGCAGGAGAAGAAGCGGCAGCAGGGGCTGGCCGTCGAACGCATGGCGGCGAGCCTGGTCGCCGGAGAGCTTCCCGAGGAGTTTGCCGGCCTGGTGCCGCAACTGCTCTACAAGCCCGATCGCGGCCGGCTCGAGACCAAGGCGCTGGAAGCGGCTTGCGCCGAGGCGGGGCTCAGTCCGCCGCGGCTACTCGCCCGCTGCGGCGCCGTCGCCGGCAGCCACGACTACCACCTCGGGCGCTTCCTGTTCGAGCACTTCCCCCGCGGCACCGGCTTCCCTCCCTACACGCTGCCGCCGCCGGGCGCCGATCTGCCGCTGGCCGAGGTCGCGGCGCTGAGCATCGACGACGCCCACACCACCGAGATCGACGACGCCTTCTCGGTGACGCCGACCGCAGACGGCTGGCGCATCGGCATCCACATCGCCGCCCCGGGCCTGTCGATCCGACCCGACGACGCGCTGGGTGCGATCGCCCGGGAGCGCTTGTCCACCGTCTACATGCCGGGCACCAAGATCACCATGCTGCCCGAAGAGGTGGTCGAGCGCTTCACCCTCGCCGCGGGGCGCACCTGTCCGGCGCTGTCGCTCTACCTCGACGTCGCGCGCGACTTGACCGTCAAGGTCGGCGCAACGCGCATCGAACGGGTGCCGGTGGTGGCCAATCTGCGCCACCACGACATCGAGCCGCTGTTCAACGAGGAGAGCCTCGCCGCCGGGCTACCGCAATTTCCCTACCGCGACGAACTGAAGCTGCTCTGGGAGGTGGCGACGGTGTTGGAGGCCGGTCGCGGCAAGGCCAGCGCCAATCAGAACTACTTCGACTTCAACTTCGTGGTCGATTGGACCGTCGCCACCGCCGAGGGTCCCGGTCGGATCGAGATCAGCCGACGCGCCCGCGGCTCACCGCTGGACAAGCTGGTGGCCGAACTGATGATCGTCGCCAACGCCACCTGGGGACGGGCGCTGGCCGATGCCGGCCTGCCGGCGTTGTATCGCGCGCAGAGCGCCGGCAAGGTGCGCATGACCACGGTGGCGGCAGCGCACGAGGGACTGGGCGTCGACTGCTACGCCTGGTCGAGTTCGCCGCTGCGCCGCTACGCCGACCTGGTCAACCAA
>JAHFRE010000262.1 GCA_023258955.1 Sterolibacterium sp. | reverse complement strand
AACATCACGTCGGAAAGGTCGTATTCGACCTCGACGTAGTGGTCGACGAAGGTCGAATTCTGTTCCGGATCGAGCACCTCGAGCAGCGCCGAAGAGGGATCGCCGCGGAAGTCGGCGCCCATCTTGTCGACCTCGTCGAGCAGGAACAGCGGATTCCTGACGCCGATCTTGGTCATGTTCTGCAGGATCTTGCCCGGCATCGAGCCGATGTAGGTGCGACGGTGACCACGGATCTCCGCCTCGTCGCGGACGCCACCCAGGGACATGCGCACGAACTTGCGGTTGGTGGCGCGGGCGATCGACTGGCCGAGCGAGGTCTTGCCCACGCCCGGGGGGCCGACCAGGCAAAGTATCGGCGCCTTCAGCTTGTCCACCCGCTGCTGCACCGCCAGGTATTCGACGATGCGCTCCTTGACCTTCTCCAGACCGTAGTGATCCTTGTCGAGTATCTTCTCGGCGGCCGCCAGATCCTTGCTGATGCGGCTCTTCTTCTTCCACGGCAGGCCGACCAGGGTCTCGATGTAGTTGCGCACCACCGCCGCCTCGGCCGACATCGGCGACATCAGCTTCAGCTTCTTCATCTCCGCCTGCGCCTTGGCGAACGCCTCCTTCGGCATGCCGGCGTTCTTCAGCTTCTTTTCCATCTCGTCGATCTCGGCGCCCTCTTCGCCTTCGCCGAGCTCCTTCTGGATGGCCTTGACCTGCTCGTTCAGGTAATACTCGCGCTGGCTCTTCTCCATCTGCCGCTTGACCCGGCCGCGGATGCGCTTCTCCACCTGGAGGATGTCCAACTCGGCCTCGAGCTGCGACAGCAGCTTCTCCAGGCGCACGCCGACGTCGAACATCTCGAGGATTTCCTGCTTCTGCTCCAGCTTGAGCGGCAGGTGCGCAGCGATCGTGTCGGCCAGACGGCCGGCCTCTTCGATGCCGGCGAGCGAGGTGAGGATCTCCGGCGGAATCTTCTTGTTCAGCTTCACGTACTGGTCGAACTGGGCGAGGATGGCGCGGCGCATCGCCTCGGTCTCGTTGTCCGGGCCGTCATCGGCCGCCACCGGCTTGACCTCGGCCACGAACAGGCTGCCGCGATCGACGATCGAATCGATGCTCGCCCGCTGCACGCCCTCGACCAGCACCTTGACCGTGCCGTCGGGCAGCTTGAGCATCTGCAGGATGTTGGCGATGCAGCCGATGCGGTACATGTCGTCGGCGTCCGGCTCGTCCTTGGCGGCCGACTTCTGCGCCACCAGCAGGATGCTCTTGCCCGACTCCATGGCCGTCTCCAGCGCGCGGATGGACTTCGGCCGGCCGACGAACAGGGGGATGACCATGTGCGGAAACACCACCACATCCCGCAATGGCAGCAGGGGCAATTCCAGGGATGCTGCGGGAAGATCGAGTTCGTTCGACATGGCGCTTTCCTTTCGAGACATGCAAGGCATCTTGGGGCAGGCCAGGGGAATTCAAGCGCTGAATTCCATCGCCGCCCAAAACACTGGCCCGGGGAGCCGCGCCGGCTCCCCCTGTTTAGTGCGTGCCGGCCTTCCGCGGCTGGTCGGCGTAGATCAGGATGGGTGGTGTCGCGTGGTCCACCATGCCCTCGTCGATGACCACCTTGGTGACGTTTTCCATGGTCGGCAGCTCGTACATGATGTCGAGCAGGACGTTTTCCAGGATCGAACGCAGGCCACGGGCGCCGGCCTTGCGTTTGAGGGCCTTCTTCGCGATCGCCTGCAGCGCGCCGGGCCTGACCTCGAGTTCGACTCCCTCCATCAGGAACAGTTTCTGATACTGCTTGATCAGCGCATTCTTCGGCGCGATGAGGATCTCGATCAGGGCCGCCTCGTCGAGCTCGTGCAGGGTCGCCACCACCGGCAGGCGGCCGACGAACTCGGGAATCAGGCCGAACTTGATCAAGTCCTCGGGTTCGATCTGCTTCAGGGTCTCGCTGATGTTCTTGGTATCGCGGCTCTTCACCTCGGCGCCGAAGCCGATGCCGCTCTTGTCGGAGCGGCCCAGGATCACCTTGTCGAGGCCGTCGAAGGCGCCACCGCAGACGAACAAGATGTTGGTGGTGTCGACCTGGACGAAATCCTGGTTCGGATGCTTGCGCCCGCCCTGCGGCGGCACCGCCGCGATGGTGCCCTCGATCAGCTTCAACAGCGCCTGCTGCACTCCCTCGCCGGAGACGTCGCGGGTGATCGAGGGATTGTCCGACTTGCGCGAGATCTTGTCGATCTCGTCGATATAGACGATGCCCTGCTGCGCCTTGTCGATCTCGTAGTCGCACTTCTGCAGCAGTTTCTGGATGATGTTCTCGACGTCCTCGCCGACGTAGCCGGCCTCGGTCAGGGTGGTCGCGTCGGCCATGACGAAGGGCACGTTGAGCAGGCGCGCCAGGGTCTGCGCCAGCAACGTCTTGCCCGAGCCGGTCGGACCGACCAGCAGGATGTTGCTCTTGGAGAGCTCGACCTCGTCCTTCTTGTCGTTCTTGGCGATGTGCTTCAAGCGCTTGTAGTGGTTGTAGACGGCCACCGAGAGGATGCGCTTGGCCGACTCCTGACCGATCACGTACTGGTCGAGGATGGCGCAGATTTCCTTGGGCGTGGGCAGGTCGGAGCGGCTCTCCTTGGCCCCCTGCTCACCGGCCACCTCGTCGCGGACGATGTCGTTGCACAGGTCGATGCACTCGTCGCAGATGAACACCGACGGCCCGGCGATGAGCTTCTTCACCTCGTGCTGGCTCTTGCCGCAGAACGAGCAATAGAGCAGCTTTTCCGGACCCGACTTTTTTTCCGTCATGTTATTTCTCCGTGACGTTTGCCTTGCCGACTTCTTCGCGCGCGCTCAACACGGTGTCAATGATGCCATATTCTTTGGCCTCTGCCGCAGAGAGGAAATTGTCGCGATCGGTGTCGCGTTCGATGCGCTCCACCGTCTGCCCGGTGTGGCCCGCCAACAGGGCGTTCAAGCGCCCCTTCAGGTAGAGGATCTCCTTGGCGTGGATCTCGATGTCCGAGGCCTGGCCCTGGAAGCCGGAGGACGGCTGGTGGATCATCACCCGGGCGTTGGGCAGGGCGAAGCGCTTGCCCTTCTCGCCCGCCGCCAGCAGGAAGGCACCCATGCTCGCCGCCTGGCCGATGCAGAGGGTGGACACGGCCGGCTTGATGAACTGCATGGTGTCGTAGATGGCCATGCCGGCGCTGACCGAGCCGCCCGGCGAATTGATGTAGAAATGGATGTCCTTGTCCGGATTCTCCGACTCGAGGAACAGCAGCTGCGCCACCACCACGTTGGCGGTCACGTCGTCGACGCCACCTACCAGAAAGACCACCCGCTCCTTCAACAGGCGCGAATAGATGTCGTAGGCGCGCTCGCCGCGACCGCTGGTCTCGATGACCATGGGGATCATGCCGAGCAGGCGCGGATTCCAGTCGCTACCGTAGTTCATTTGGCGCTACCCATCAGTTCGTCGAAGGAATGTTCCTTGTCGGTCACCTTGGCGTTGGCCAGGACCCAGGCGACGACGTTGTTCTCCACCGCCAGGCCCTCGGCCTGGGCCAACCGCTCCGGCTTGGCGTAGTACCAGCGCACCACTTCCGTTGGATCCTCGTAGGTCTCCGCCAGTTCGTCGATCACCGCCCGCACCTGTTCCGGCTTGGCCTCCAGCGACTTCTCCTGCACCAACTCGCCGACGATGATGCCCAGCGAGGCGCGCTTCTGCGCCTGTTCGGTAAACCAGGTCGGATCGACCGGGACGTCCTTCACCGACATGCCGCGCGCCTCGAGGTCGCGCACCGCAGCCTCGGCCATCTGCCGCGACTCCGCCGCCACCATCGCCCGCGGCACGGTCACCGGATTGGCGGCGATCAGCGCCTCCATCACCTGGGCCTTGATCTTGTCGTGGAGGCGCTTCTTCACTTCGCGCTCGAGGTTGGCGCCGACCTCGGCGCGCATCTTCGCCACGTCGCCGTCGGCGACACCGAGGGACTTGGCGAACCCGGCGTCGAGTTCGGGCAGCTGCTGCGCCTCCACCGCTTTCACCGTCACCTTGAACTGCACCGTCTGCCCGGCCAGGCCGCCGGCCTGGTAGTCGGCGGGGAAGGTCAGATCGAAGCTCTTCTCCTCGCCCGCTTTCATATCAACCAGCGCCGCCTCGAAGCCGGGCAGCATCCTGCCGCCGCCCAGCAGCAGCGCAAAGTCCTTGCCTTCGCCGCCCTGGAACACCTCGCCGTCCTTGGTGCCGACGAAGTCGATCACCAGGCGATCGTCGTTGGCGGCGCCGCGCTCGACCGCGCTGTAGGTGGCGCGCTGCTTGCGCAGCACCTCGACCGTCTTGTCGATCTCCGCCTCGCCCACCGTCACCGTCGCCCGTTCGATGGCGCAGTTGGAGATGTCGCCGAGCTTGACCTCCGGATAGACCTCGAACACCGCCGAGAAGCTCAGTTGCGTCTTGTCCGCACCCTCGCGCGCTTCGAAGCGCGGATAGCCGACCACGCGCAGATTCTGCTCGCGCACCTTGTCGCCGAAGATCTTTTCGGCTGCGGCGCCGATCGCATCCGAGCGCGCCTCGGCGCCGTACTGTTGCGCCACCAGCTTGAACGGCACCTTGCCGGGGCGAAAACCCGGCATCTTGACGCTGCGCGCCAGCTTGCGCAGGCGCGAGTCGACCTCCTGATCGACCGTGGCCAGCGGCAGGCTCAAGTCGAGGCGGCGCTCCAGCAGGTTCACGTCGGCGTTGGCGACGTTCGCCATCTTGGCTGCGCCAGCCTCTGCGCCAGCGCTCTCTTGATTTGTCTGCATGAAAGAGTCCTACTTGTAGTGTGTGGGTGACCGATGGGCCATCAAGGTGGTGCGAAGGGCGGGACTCGAACCCGCACAGCTCTCGCCGCTGGAACCTAAATCCAGTGCGTCTACCAATTCCGCCACCCTCGCCCGCGCGACCCCATCGCCTGCTGCCATTCTACCCGATTCACCCCTATACTGACAGCCGCCCCCATCCGTCCCATAGCCCGTGCCGGTCGACCACTACGAGAATTTTCCCGTCGCATCCTGGGTGTTGCCGCGCCCTCTGCGCGAGCCGGTGGCGGCGATCTACGCCT
>JAHFRE010000004.1 GCA_023258955.1 Sterolibacterium sp. | reverse complement strand
CTCTGCGAGGAGTTGGCCAGAGGTTCAATGAGTTTCGCAGCCAACGTGTGCATGCACGGGTCTACTGCGACGAACACAATATATGAATGGGGCAGTGATGCGCTGCGGACGCGCTATCTGAAGCCCGCGCTGCGGGGCGAGATGCTTGGTGCCTTCGCGATTACGGAACCCAACGCTGGGTCGGATGCGGCCTCCTTGCGGACCAGGGCGACCAAGGTGGACGGTGGGTACGTCATCAACGGCAGCAAAATCTTCATCAGCAGCGGTACGGTCGCCGACTTTATCACGGTCGTTGCTACAGTCGATCCGAGCAAGGGAACCAAGGGCCTAGAACTGTTCCTAGTCGACTGCAAGAACAGCAAGGGATTTTCTGTTGGCCGAAAACTGCATAAATTCGCCATTCGTGGTTCGGATACCGCGGAGTTGGTCTTCGAAGACATGTTCGTGCCCGACGACCATTGCCTGGGCGATGGAAAGGGTGGTGGCTTTCTCAAGGCCTACAAGTCGCTGACCATCGATCGAATATTTACAGCAGCACTTGCCTTGGGCACGGGCCGAGCCGCCTATGACGCAGCGGTGCGGTACGCCGGCGAGCGTAGTCAATTTGGTAAGCCGATAGGGAAATTCCAAGCGGTTCAATTCAAGCTTGTCGATATGCTTGCGCAACTGGAACAGGCGAGAATCTATACCTACTACGCTTCGGCGCTAGCGGATAACGATGCACCGATCATTGTTGAAGCGGCGCTAGCCAAGATCATCGCTGGCGATGGCTGCAATGAGGTGTGCCAAAAGGCGCTAAACATCTTTGGGGGCTACGGCCTCATGAATGAGTACCCAGCACAACGGTTCCTGCGGGATTCCTATTTCCCGATGATCGGGGGAGGCACGAGCGACATCATGCGCTTGATCGTTGCCCGCCAAATAGGACTTTAGAACCTTACTTAAGTTGAGGGAGACAAAATGAAAAGACTACTTGTAGTGACGTTGATCGCTGGCTATTCGACACTAGCCCTGGCGGACGTCAAGGTGGGCGTTATTGTTGGAGCCACAGGCCCCGGCGCATCATTGGGCATCCCGTACAAGAACACCTTCGGCATCCTTCCCAAGACGCTTGGTGGAGAAAAGGTCGAGTACATTGTTCTCGATGACGGCACCGATCCTACAAACGCGGTAACGAATGCCAAGAAACTGGTTCTTGAAGACAAAGTCGACCTGATTATTGGCTCAACTAGCGTCCCAACTGCGCTTGCCGTGGTGGACGTTGCAAACGAAACGAAGACTCCCCAGATTTCCATTTCTCCCCTACCTGGTTCCAATGGCAAATCGCCCTGGGCCTTTTCTGTGCCCCAGTCGATGGCCATCATGATGAAGGCGAACTTGGATCACATGAAGCTTAATGGCGTAAAGACAGTCGCCTTCATCGGATTCGCTGATGCACTCGGAGACCAGATTTTCAACGGTTTCGCGCCTCAAGCCGAAGCTGCCGGCATAAAGATAGTAGTGGCAGAGCGCTACGCCCGCACAGACACAAGCGTCGTGGGTCAAGTTCTAAAGGTGCTTGCTGCCAAACCTGACGCGGTACTTCTCGGTGGTTCAGGCACTCCGGGCGCACTACCCCACATCACGTTGATCGAACGAGGCTACAAGGGGCCCATCTATCAGAACCACGCTGTCGTTAACAAGGATTTCCTCCGCGTTGGCGGCAAGTCGGTTGAGGGAGCAATCGTGCCGACTGGGCCTGTTATCGTGGCCGATCAATTGCCCGATTCGAATCCAACAAAAAAGGTATCGCTCCAGTATATCAAGGCTTACGAGGGCATGTTTGGCCCGGGCAGTAGCAATGCCTTCTCGGCATATTCGTATGACGCCTACCTTCTCGCTGACCGCGCAGTTGCTATCGCACTAAAGAAGTCGAAGCCTGGCACGCCGGAGTTTCGGGAGGCAATTCGCGACGCATTGGAATCAACCAAAGAGCTCGTGGGGACCCATGGCGTATACAGTATGACCCGGACCGATCACACCGGGGTGGATAGCCGCGCCGTTGTACTCGTTAGAATCGAGAACGCGGGCTGGAAGTTAATCAAATAGGGATCCAGCTCTAGGCATCGGAACAACAAATCACCTCGTAAATTTTGCGGCTGGCAATCCTGAAGGATGGTCAGCCGTGTTTGGCATCGAATGGAAAGTCAGCCGATTGTGCTGGATCGTTCATTCTAGGAATCGCCAATCAAGAAGAGCAGAGGAGCCGGCGCTGACGCGCGGACCTTCCATTGGGCGCTGAGGCTGTAATAGCGCCCAACTATTTGGAGACGGCCGTAGGATGGATCTGCAAATCACGCTGTTGCTTGGCCAGGACGGCATCACCAACGGCGCCATCTACGCCCTGCTGTCGCTGGCGTTGGTGCTGGTGTTTACCGTCACCCGGGTCATCTTCATCCCCCAGGGTGAATTCGTTGCCTACGGCGCTCTGACCCTGGCCAGTTTCCAGGCGGGCAAGACCCCGGGAACCCTGTGGCTGCTCGCCGGCGCCGGCATCCTCGTTGCCCTGATCGACCTCAAGATAGCGCTGGCTGCCGGTGCAAGACAGCGCATCGCGCGCATCCTGCTGTGGAACCTCGGCTATCCGGCGGCGATAACCGTGTTGATCTTTCTCGGCAAACCCGAGGGCTGGCCGCTGGCGGCCCAGGTGCTACTCTCCCTGGCGCTGGTGGTGCCGCTCGGGCCGATGGTCTACCGCCTGGCCTTCCAGCCGGCAGCGGAGGCCTCGGTGCTGGTGCTGCTGATCATCTCGGTGGCGGTGCACCTGGCCCTGGTCGGTCTCGGCCTGCTCTTCTTCGGCGCCGAGGGCTCGCGCACGCCGAGCTTCAGCGACGCCGCCCTGCAGCTGGGCAGCATCACGGTCAGCGGCCAGACGCTGTGGGTGCTGGGCTCCAGCCTGCTCTTGATCGCCGCCCTCTACCAGTTCTTCGGCCGCACCATCTACGGCAAGGCCCTGCGCGCCACCGCCATCAACCGCACCGGCGCCCGGCTGATGGGCATCTCGACGGTGATGGCGGGCAAGCTGTCCTTCCTGCTAGCGGCGGCGATCGGTGCCTTCTCCGGCATCCTGATCGCGCCGATCACCACCATCTACTACGACACCGGCTTCCTGATCGGATTGAAGGGCTTCGTCGCGGCGATCATCGGCGGTCTGGCCAGCTATCCGGTGGCCGCCGCCGGTGCGCTGCTGGTCGGCCTGCTCGAGGCCTACTCGTCGTTTTGGGCCAGCGCCTTCAAGGAGGTGATCGTGTTCACCCTGATCATCCCGGTGCTGCTGTGGCGCTCGCTGACCACGCACCACGTCGAGGAGGAGGAATGATGGCCGTCAGTCAGCGCGGCGCTCTGTTCGCCTTCCTCGCCCTGCTCGGCGCCGGTCCCCTGCTCCTGCCCGAGTTCTACGTCACCCTGCTCAACTACATCGGCCTCTACGCCATCGTCGCCCTCGGCCTGGTGCTGCTCACCGGCGTCGGCGGCCTGACCTCCTTCGGCCAGGCGGCCTTCGTTGGGCTCGGCGCCTACACCACTGCCTATCTGACCACCGCCAGCGATTTGCCCGCTTGGCTGGCCCTGGTCGGCGGTTCGCCCTGGCTGGCGCTGGCGCTGGGCCTCGCCGGGACCGCGGCGGTGGCGCTGTTGCTGGGCGCCCTGACCCTGCGCCTGTCCGGCCACTACCTGCCGCTGGGCACCATCGCCTGGGGCATCAGCCTCTACTTCCTGTTCGGCAACCTCGAGTTCATCGGCGGCCATACCGGCATCACCGGCATCCCGGCGCTGCAACTGGCCGGGGTCGAGGTGAAGAGCGGCCGCGCCTTCTACTACCTGATCTGGATAGCGCTGTTGGCGCTGGTCTGGGCCACCCACAACCTGCTCGACTCGCGCGCTGGCCGCGCCATCCGCGCCCTGAAGGGCGGCAGCCTGATGGCCGAAGCGATGGGGGTGGATACGGCGCGCCTGAAGATCGAGATCTTCCTCATCGCCGCGCTGTTCGCCTGCGTTTCCGGCTGGCTCTACGCCCACCTGCAGCGCTTCGTCAATCCGACTCCCTTCGGCCTGGGTGTGGGCATCGAGTACCTGTTCATGGCTGTCATCGGCGGCGCCGCCAGCGTCTGGGGCGCCCTGCTCGGCGCCGGCGTCATCACGGTGTTGAAGCAGTGGCTGCAGGACCTGCTGCCCAAGCTCCTGGGCAGCAGCGGCAATTTCGAGACCATCGTCTTCGGCGTGATCATGGTGCTGATGCTGCAGCGGGCGCGCGATGGCCTGTGGCCGCTGCTGGCGCGCCTGGTGCCGGTCAAGAGCGGCGAGGGACAGCGACAGGCGCCGCAGGGCGAGGCCCTGCCGCGGCGCCAGATGCCGGCCGCCGGCACCCTGCTGCTCGAGGTGAACGGCGCCACCAAGCGCTTTGGTGGCCTGGTGGCCTGCAACGACATGCAGCTGACAGTCAAGGCCGGCGAGGTGCTGGCGCTGATCGGCCCCAACGGCGCGGGCAAGAGCACCATGTTCAACCTGATCTCCGGGGTCGCCCCACTGACCGCCGGCGAGATCGTCTTCCTGGGCAGCCGCATCGACGGCCTGACCGCCCGCGCCATCGCCCAGCGCGGCATGAGTCGCAGCTTCCAGCACGTGCGCCTGTTGCCGACCATGAGCGTGCTGGAGAACGCCGCCATTGGCGCCCACATGCGTGGCTCCAAGGGGGTGGTGCCGGCGGCGCTGCACTTGGAGCGGGTCGAGGAGGGACGCCTGCTCGCCGAGGCGGCGCGGCAGATCGAGCGGGTCGGATTGGAGAAGCAGATGTTCGAACAGGCCGGCAGCCTCGCCCTGGGTCAGCAGCGGATCCTCGAAATCGCCCGGGCGCTGTGCGCCGACCCCTGCCTGCTGCTGCTCGACGAGCCGGCGGCGGGCCTGCGCTACCTGGAAAAACAAGCCCTGGCCGACCTGCTGCGGCGGCTGCGCGCTGAGGGCATGGGCATCCTGCTGGTGGAGCACGACATGGATTTCGTCATGGGCCTGGCCGATCGGGTGGTGGTCATGGAGTTCGGCCAGCGCATCGCCGAGGGTCTGCCCGAAGAGGTGCAGCGCGATCCGGCGGTGCTCGAAGCCTACCTCGGAGGTGTGGAATGACATCGACCCCCCTCCTCGAGGTGAAAGACCTCTGCGTCGCCTACGGCAAGGTCGAGGCCCTGCACCACGCCAATCTGAAGGTGGCCCCCGGCCAGATCGTCACCGTGATCGGGCCCAACGGCGCCGGCAAGACGACCATGCTCTGCGCCATCATGGGCCTGCTGCCCAAGAGCAGCGGCGAGGTGAGCTTCCTCGGCAGGTCGGAGGACGGCGCCGCCGTCGAGCACATGGTCGGTCTGGGCATGAATCTGGTGCCGGAGAAACGCGAGCTGTTCGGCGAGATGAGCGTCGAGGACAACCTCCTGCTCGGCGCCTTCGTCAACTACCGGCGCGGCGCCCGCGACCACGGCGAAACCATGGGCCGGGTGTTCGACATCTTCCCGCGCCTCAAGGAGCGCCGCGCGCAGCAGGCGGGCACCCTGTCCGGCGGCGAGCGGCAGATGCTGGCGGTCGGCCGGGCGCTGATGGCCAAGCCGAAGTTGCTGCTGCTCGACGAGCCCAGCCTCGGTCTGGCGCCGCTGGTGGTGAAAGAGATCTTCCGCATCATCAGCGAGCTCAAGCGCACCGGTGTCGGCATCCTGCTGGTGGAGCAGAACGCCCGCGCCGCGCTGCAGATCGCCGACTACGGCTACGTTCTGGAGACCGGGGAGATGGCGCTGGAAGGGCCGACCAAAATCCTGGCTGGCGATCCTCGAGTCATTGAATCGTATTTGGGTCTGGGTACGTGCGGGGTTCGCGTGTAGCGAAAAATACGATATGAATCAAACGTCGCACTTTCAACGCATGAAACACGCAGCGCCAAACCACAACATGTCGCCCACATGAGTACTCGCGAGCAAATCTCTACGCCCAAGACGCAGTATGACATCCGCTGGCAGCGCATTCTGGACTGTGTCGCCCTCAGACAGCCGGATCGCATGCCCGTTACACTCTACTGTTTTTTTTGGCTTGCCAAGTATGGTGGTGTGAGCTATCGGGAACTTATGTATGACATAGAGAAGACCGCCAAGATCGGCGAGCAAGCGGTCCTCGAGTTCGATCCAGACGCCGCGGCTCCATTTCTCGCAAATGTCGCCTGGGGGCCTGCCGCGGACGCCGTTGGCATCAAGACCCTCAACTGGGCTGGCCATGGTGTTGGAGACAACCAACCTTTCCAATACCTTGATAAGGAGTATGTGACCCCTCAAGACTACGACGGTTTTCTGAGCGACCCGACCGGCTTCTATATAAGAAAAGTTCTACCCCAGATTTCCACGGCGTTCGAGGGATTGGCCAACATGCCAGTACTGCCGGCGCTGACAGGATTGCGCATATTGCCCGGCATCGCAGGCTTTGCGCGGCCCGAGGTAAAGGAGTCATTGAACAAGATCATGGCTGCTGCCGACGAGGTGATGAAGCTTCTTTCACGTTCTGCCCAGTTCGATCAGGACGTTGCAGCGTTGGGCTACCCCATGATCTATGGAGTCACCGCGGGCAATGCATATGATTCAGTTGCCGATTACTGGCGTGGTGCGACCGGAATGATGACGGACATGTTCCGTCACAAGGACAAGATGTTGCAGATACTAGACCGGGTCTTTGGATACATGGAAGCCCAGGCCCTGTCGGGCGCCAAGATGACTGGAAACCCAATCGTATTCTTGCCGATTCACTGGGCCCCCGATGCCTTCATGTCACAGAAGCAGTTTGAAACCTTCTGGTGGCCAACATTTCGGCGACTGTTGATCAGCCTTATCGACCATGACTTGATTCCAATGGTGCTGTGGGAGCACGATTGCACTAAGCGACTCGAAACCATTGCCGACGTGCCTGCTGGGAAATGCATCTATTTCTTTGAACGTGCAGATAACCTTATAAGGGCTTATGAAGTGATGGGCAAACACGTGGCCCTACGGGGCGGCATAGCGCCTTCGATGATGGTGACCGGCACACCAGACGATATCGATGCTCAGGTCAAACTGCTTGTTGAAAAGGTCTGGAATCGTGGAGGCAATCTGATTCTCGATTGTGGTGTCGGAATTCCAGATGAAACACCCGTAGAAAACGTCAGAACAATGTTCAACGCCGCTCGCAAGTATGCCAGTTGATCGTGACCAAGATAGCCACTGTCCGAAGTGACAATTTGCGCGCGGGTGGGCTAATGCTGGAACAGAGCAGAGAAGTATTCATTCATGATGGACTTTCATTACAGGAGTTTGAGTATGAAGTTTGCAATTCTGGGTACAGGAATTATGGGGCGCGGTTGGATTACGCAGTGTGCCATGAGCGGACACGACGTACATTGCTACGATGCAAGCGCTCAGATGCTAGCCAATACAATCGTCGGTTGCGAAAAGCTTGCTGCCACGGTTGCCAAGAAGTTCAAGAACGAAGACCAGAACTTTGTATCGAAGGTAAGGGATAAGATCGTTCTCCACAAAGAGAAGGACGCGTTTATCGAAGCAGCCAAGGGCTGTGACGTATTTTTGGAGGTCATCTACGAAGACCTGAAGCTGAAGTGCTCTGTGCTTGCCGATTTCTTGCCGCAACTTCCCGAATCCGTCGTGTTCTGGTCGAACAGCAGCAGCCTCGACATCGACCCGATGGCACTGGCTGGTGGCCGGCCGGACCGCTCAATAGTCACCCATGGTATGAATCCAGTGCCATTGATGTCAGGCGTCGAAGTGGTCCCTGGAGCCAAGACTTCTCCCGCGATGATCGAATTCACGCGCCAGACGCTACTCGGCATGAATAAGGCCCCGTTCCTGGCGCCGAACATTCCGGGTTTCTGGGTCAACCGCTTGCTGGTGCCGCAGATGCTTGATGCGGTGCGCCTGCTTGAACAGGGAAAGATCACGGTGCAAGACGGGGACACCGGTCTATTTACCAGCCTGGGCCACCCCCAGGGGACCTTCAAACTGCACGACTTCGTCACCGCCCCTACCATGCTGCGGGTCGCACTGCAGATGTATCAGTCGTCCAACGATCCTCGAATGTATCCTCCCCTGACGCTGATGCGCATGGTGAAGAACGGAGAGTATGGCGCGAGCAGTGGCAAGGGATTCTACGACTGGAGCGATCCGCGCAATCCCAAGGCAAGGGACTTGTCACATTACGTCATCGGAACTGCCGAAGACATATTGGAACACTTGTAAGCGGGGGTATTGTTCGGCAAGCCGGTGGCCATGGGGGAATTTGCCCCGGCCAGCGCTTGGGCGATCTTCCTGACCGTCTTGCGGTCGATGCCGGTCTTGCGGTTGATTTCGTGCAGCGAGATCCCGTTCTCCAGCAGCGTGACAATAGTGTGCTCCTTCTGCGGCTTCAAGACATTCCCCTTCCCCTCCGCAAATCGAGGGGCGATGATGTCCTGTCGCTTCCGTGCTGCGCCGACTATGTCATCGGCCTAGCTTCAACTGGGGGATTTTGAAGTGGCCATCGCTGGGGGGATTTGGGTGGCCGTCGGGATGGTGATCCACCTATAGTCGTCTCTAATTTTGCCTATTGACGGATCAAGAAAGACGCCTCTGTTCTATTCGCCACTCCAAGTTTCTCGAAGATATGCTGGAGATGCCACTTGACTGTGTTCTCGGACAGACCAAAGCAGTCAGCAATTTCTCGATTAGTGAGACCTTTCTCAAGTATCAACAAGAGGTCGGTCTCTCTCTGAGTCAATCTATCTTGGATGTGCGGAGCCAAGCGCGGAGAAGCGTGGCCAGCAGGCAGCGCTCGGTTGCTGGGTGGCGTGGTGAGCCGCAGTCGCTCCATTAGTCGAATTCTCATAACATCGTGAAGCTGAACTGAGCCAGCTACCTGCCTTACCAATTCAACAACGTCAAGTCCTTCGTCAAAAAAACATTGCATAAAACCATTATTGAGTCCAAGGGGAAGAATTTGACTCATCTGCTTCTTGGCTTCAGGCAGTTTTCCACTAGCTAGAGTTAACCGAGCTTTGAGAAGCTTTAGGCGCAGCATCCTACGCCCCTCCTTTCTCGCTGTTGCCCTCGCAATCAGCGAGTCGACTTCTTGTTCCAGCCTATTAAATCGTTTCACGCTTATCAAGATGCGAATTCGAACAATATCTCTAATGCACGAATCGGCATGGGTCATCAGGTTGCGATCTTCCAACATCTCTATCGGCGTTAGCTCTTCTAGTATCCTACAAGCCTCCTTTAGGTCTCCTGTAATAGAGTGAATCCACGCCCGATGCCATCTAACGCCGAGTAGAACAGATGGCAAGTCCCTTCGGGTTCCGATAGTTTCTGCATCAAGGAGAATCTCTATTGCCCTGTCGAATTTTTGAGAATGTACTGCCAGACGTGCCGCTGTTACATAGCCAGTGGTAATGCAGTCATGAATACTCTCCCCTATCATAAACAGATGCTGACTTATGAGTCGTTGAGCGTTTTCAATATCACCGGCTTCATACAAGGCATCTGCTAGAAAGCTTGCCGCAATGGCACACGATTGCGATAATTCACTGTAGGTTACACTGGCTCTGTCGTAGCCAAGGCTAAGGTTCTCTATTGCCTTGACGAGATGTAGCTCATTTAACTGCAGATGGCCGTCATTCATGGCCCAGTACACCGAATTCCACGATCTCTCTTCGGTCTTGCAAGCACTTTTCGCAAGCGCGTGAGTCTCACGTGCGAGATTCATTTCACCGCTTGATAGGTATGTATACGCCAAACAGTTCGCGGTTGTTCCGTATTCGAAGGTCCCCGCCTTAGATAAATTGGCCAAAGTGGCTGGACCCGTCTCATGCAAGAACTTAAGATCCTTTAGCGACGCCGCTATAAGTATTGGTAGGCAGGTAAGGGTGTCTGCTAAGAATGGAGTAATAGCCGTTTTCTGTTCCGCTAGCTTGGCAAGGTCATCTCGCCTTCTCTTGGCTCTCTCCGGATCACCTATGTGCACTTCCGCCCATAGGTAGGCACAAAACAACTGCTCATATCGCTCGGCCGATTCAACGGTCAAGTTCTCACACCAACCCATGACTGTTCTAAATTGCCCTTGCCAAACATACGACATAGCAATTCTTTCAAGATAGGCATATGCGATCTCCTCATGACCCCCGAGCTTGGAGTACTCAGCGGCGTCAGCGAGTCGCTTAACCGACTCGTACCATTTGGCCGCACGTTCACACAAATGCGACATTCTTGACCGGCCTTCAAGTCGCAACTGTCTTTTGAGAAAATCCGAAAATATCGCATGTAGTGAATACCAGGTACGCTCATCGTTTGTTGGTATCCGTTTCAGGAATAGCCCATCCGATTCCAATTGAGCAAGCATTGAATCGCAGTTCCCTTGGCCGCTAACCGCACCACAAAGATCCCCGGTCAGCTTCTTAAGAACGCTGCAGTCGATCAGAAATGCTTTTGTCTCCTGCGGGAGTCTGTCAAACACATCCTCCTGCAGATATTCGAAAATGCTTTCGAATACGCCGGAGAATTGCTCAAGTGACCGATTCGATGGATCATTACTGTTAATTGAAAGACAGGCCAGTTGAAGTGCTGCTGCCCATCCGTCTGTCTTGTCGTGCAGATTATTAATTTGAGTCGATGTTACTGCAACAGAAAGCCGCTCGCTTATGAATGCCGAAATCTCGTCCAACCGAAAGCGCAGATCGTCGTCATTCAGTTCAACGACATTGTCAGTAAGTCTAAGTTTCGACTGCCCAATAAATGGAATAGATCTACCTGCTGCGACGACTCGAATCGCTGGTGGTGTATTTTTTATGAAAAGTCCCAAGACCATTCGAGAATCATCAGATTGAATAGCATCGATTTCATCCAAAAACAACATGAATTCGCCATTGGTTGATGAGAGGTGCTCGAGCAGTCTCGCAATCTGAGAGTCTCCCGCGGATGCTAACGACGACGGGGGTAGCGGCAATGCCCTTTGAATAGCAGCCAACATATCCTCAATCAATACATTCTGGTCATTGTGGCGGCTGTCGAGAGTCAGCCAAGCGCAAATGCAACCTTTTTGTGTTCGGAACTCTAGAAACTGCTCGAGAAAGGTGGTCTTCCCAAACCCCGCTGGAGCTCTTACAAGAATTAGCTTTCTTTCAGACGCGTCTGCTCCTTTGAACAGCCTGGGTCTCACCAATGGCGTGTTTCTACGATTTGATCGAAAAGCACCCTCAGCAACAGTTTCCTGCAACCGTACCGTTTCCTTAGATTCTGACTTGCGGCTATGCGTATCTGCCCGCGCTGTAAGCCGCTTGTCGATATTAGCGCCCTTGGTCTTCATAGTTTCTCGTCGAGAGAATTACGCCCCTGCAATTGTGACACTTAAGCCACCTCTCGCATAGAGGCAGGCTCGCTGATCAATCATAAAACGTGTCGCGCTTTCTAACGGGAATCTCTGCGAGATTAGCTGCGCAAATACAGAAGCCGTGACCCCATACTTTCGTATGGTAAGACCCAGCTGTTTTACCCTGGGTGCCCCACCAGAAATGATGGCGCAAATCCTTACCGATCATACAACAATACGAACCAGCTCGACCGATAGACGCCTTCACGATGGCTTCCTGATGTGGATGTCACCGCTGTAGTGCCAATTGGACAATTAAAAAAAGCATCAGGAGACAGTTCGATGACGAACAATGCGCTTGCAGTAGTGCGTAAAACTATGCGTGCGGCCCGGTTGCATGAGGTAGGGTCTCCCTTTCAGATTGATACGATCCCAATTCCTGAGGTACGGCCTACGGATGTTCTTGTTCAGGTCAAGGCTGCGGGCGTGGTTCCTAATCTGAAGAATGTAGTTACCAACTATCCGAAATGGTTTCCATTCCTGCCTCTACCAAAAAGACCCGCAATATACGGGTTAGATTCCGCGGGAGTTGTGACAGCCGTCGGTAGCCAAGTCCACACGGGAATTACGGAAGGTGACCGTGTATATGTTAATCCTGGTTTGTCATGTGGAACATGCGAAGCATGTCGACGTGGCGACCACATCTACTGTGTCTCTTATGCATTCATGGGATATTTCGGATTTGGTGCCGGGTCCCAGAAGCTCTATGAAGACTATCCGTATGGTGGGTTTGGTGAATACCTTGTTGCGCCGGCTGCCAATCTTGTCAAGTTATCGGATGCTATAAGCTTTGAACAAGCCGCTAGATTTGGCTATCTTGGCACTGCGTATTCCGCGCTACGAAGAGCTCAGTTTTCAGTCGGGCAAACGGTCCTAATTGACGGTGGCACTGGAACACTAGGAGTGGGAGCAGTGATTCTGGCCTTGGCCATGGGGGCATCAAAGGTCTTCGCAACCGGGCGGAAGAGGGAGATGCTTGACCGGGTACTCAGCTTAAGTGTGGATCGCGTCGTCCCCATTCCTCTCGGGACGCGCCCAACTGCAGAAGTCGTTATGGAAGCAACCAATGGATATGGTGTGGACGTGTTGATAGAGACACTCGGACCTAGTGCCTCCCCTCAAACTGTGATTGACTCATTTAATGCCCTACGTATAGGTGGTCGTGCAGTCAATGTAGGTGGCGTATCGGATCCGATTCCTCTTGATCCATTCCCGTTGATGTGCCGCCAGAAATCATTCATTGGATCGAATTGGTTCACTCCAGGGGAAGGTGAAGACATGGTCGCAATGGTACGCGCGGGCACCCTGGATCTTGGAGTATTCGATCATGAGCGGTTCAAGCTTGAACAGGTAAATGAGGCCGTTAATGCCGTTGTACAAAGATCTGGTGGATTCGTCAATGTCGTCGTAGTCCATGACTGAATACTAATACTCAACAACGCAATTCCAAACCATACGGAAGGGGTAGCGATGCTTATCAGGCGAGTTGTTACAGGGAGCTCGAAAGATGGACAGTCAATCATATTGTCCGATGGTCCGTCTCCAAGAGTTGCTGATTTCAAGCATGTGCCTGGATTCCGGAATGTCCTTCTGTGGGAAACCCTACCGAATCCGTCGATTCCACATCCCGGGGTGGATCACGATCCCTCTGTCACTTTGACCTCCTTTGTACCTCCGCCAGGCGGGACAAATCTAATGGTGGTTGACTTCCCTCCAGACGCGGTTATGACGCGCCCAGAGTTTGATCCAACGGCGGCAGGTGCGGAGTACTTCTCACGTCTTCCCGGTCTTGCCGAAACATTCGAAATAGCTAACCCAGGAATGCATACGACCGACACCGTGGACTACGGAGTAGTGCTGGAGGGTGAGATTGTCCTCGAACTCGATAGTGGAATGACAAAAACGCTCCATAAGTACGACGTGGTTATACAAAATGGGACTCGTCATGCGTGGCGCAATCCTGGAACCACCACGGCAACAATGCTTTTCGTACTCATGGGCGCACATCGTGAAAAGTAAGAAGAGGCGCGACAGTAGTCGAGCGGTGAGCGATCATCATAAAACACGCCTGCGCACATCCGATGCAACTCATTTGTACGGAAGACGATATCGCCTGCAGGGATCTCCATGCATCGAAGCATCACGTTCGCTCGCAGCTGGCTAGTCTAGCCCAATAGGTCGTGCCAATAGCGATGGCAGTATGCGTGCACAAACGTAACGCCTTACAAAAGGAACAATGCCCGACACGTTTTTCAATTATTTCTACTTTTGACCAATGTTTTGCTTTTGTGATCGCAATCCAGTGCAATTGACGCAATAACAATTAGTCACGTCAGTAATAAGCAGACATCTCTATCCTTAACTGATCTTTGACAACGACGAGGAGACACTAGCGATGACACAACGTATACGACAGCCCAATCGGAGGGACACAACGATGAAAGTGCTTTCGAGGGCTTTTGGAGGCATCTTCCTAATATGTGGAGCGGTGGCAGCGTTCGCAGAGGATGGCGTCAAGGTGACTGGCTCTCTCCAACAAGCATTGTCCGCTAATCTGTCCAACCCAATCGAAACGCGTCAGAACGACAAGTATGATCTGTCGATGTCCCGGTCGTCCCTGCGTCTTGACATGGAGGCTGAGAAAAATGGCGTTGTCTTGGTTGCCAAAGCAAGAGTAGTACGTGAGCAAGATACTCCCTATTTGCGTAGGTTGGAGCAATTGGGTGCTTCATCGTACGATGGGAAAACGTTAACCGGTGTCTACAAACAGTCGGAACTACGAGAAGCGTACCTTGATTTTAAAGTAGGAGATCGAACGCAATTCAAACTGGGCAAACAGCAAGTCGCATGGGGTGAGTCTGATTTCTTTCAGGCCATGGACGTGGTTAATGGATTTGACTATACATGGCGCAGTTTTCTTGAGCCTGCCAATGAAGACTTAAGAAAGCCCGTTGTGATGGCCAACATGGTCATTCAATTCCCCGAGGTCGATGGCGCGTTGCAGACGCTATATCGACCGGGGTGGGATCGAAAGCAAGACATCGGCAATACATATGACCTTTTCGGTGGTCGTTGGGCGAATCAGCCGTATAAGGGATTTGATTTTCGAAATGTCACGCCATACAACTTTGAACACCCCTCGGGCAATTACAAAGATGGTACTGGCGGTTTCCGGTGGACAGGTGTAGCGCAAGGACTCAACTACTCGGTTGCCTACCTAAAGACGTTCAATCCAGACCCAGTTGTGAGCCCCGCGAACCTGTTTCCCGGATCAAACATGACCCCTTTCCAGACGAGGACTACAAAGGGGCAATTAGGAGAAATCATCTACCCGATGATTGACGTCTACGGCTTAACCGCAAGTGGCTACTCCCCAGATGCCGATGCCGTCTTCAGTACAGAACTCGCATATTTGAAAAACTATGCATATAACTTCGGTTACACCAACTATGTTGGCTTACCCGGTTTCAATGGCGTTATTCAGAAGGATGTTGTTCGCACTATGGTGCGCATGGATAAGTCGCTAGCATTTTCACAGTCCATACTCGGTGCGGAGAAGCCCGCATTCTTCTCGCTGCAACTGTTTGACAGTTGGATTCGCAACTTCAAAGTGAGCGAGCAAATTGTTAACTTAGTCGGACAGGGACAAGCACGGAAGGAACATTCCACCTTGCTCACAGGTATCTTCGCTCTGAGTTATGCGAACGGCACCGTTGCTCCTGAATTCGTTCTAGGTAGCGATGTGACGTATGGGGGCGGCTTTTTTGTTCCCAGCGTGTCTTGGATACCAAACAATAGCTGGCGGTTCAAAGCCGAAGTGGACCTATTTTGGAGTAACGCTGATCGCACTCCTTCCAATGCTGCAACCGAACGAAGTTCAGCATTGTTCGGCTACTTCAAGCACAACGATCAGCTCTTCGTAAGCGCAACCTATCAATTCTGAGATAGCGAGGAAATAATGAACCGCAAACTATTTAGGGTAACTAGTGCCGCCCTGGCGTGCATGTTAATCACGATAATTGGGAGTGAAGCGCGTGCAGAGGATCTTGCACCAGGAACGACTATTTCGGTCGAGAACTTGGATAGCATTAAGCTGAAAACATTCGAGGGAAAGACAATAGCTAGCATGCTTTCCGAAAAGATTGAATGGCGTATTCGTACCAGCGGAATGAAAATTACATTGGCGCATTCAAAGGAAATACCCCTGGATCCAACTTGGATCAAAGCGTCGAAGGATAATATTGGTAGAGCATCACTCAATCCAAAGACACGCCAAGTGGATGGATGGGGTGCTGGGGAGCCCTTTCCAGAAATTAAGATGGAAGATCCGTCTGCAGCGGAGAAGTTGATTTGGAATTGGTACTACGGGCAAAACGCAGGTGATGTCTCCGTCGACCCGTATTTCACATATTTGTTAGTTGACGGCAGCAAAGGCATTCATAGTGCTCAAATCGCCGAATACACAAGGTATTCGATGAAGGGGCGTCTCTCGAACGGGAGTAAGCATATAGAGGGTGACGGTACAGTACTTGGTAAGCAGCTTCTCTTCTTTAAGGAGCCAAAGGATATTAAGGGGCTAGGTACATTCACCGTCCGCCATGACTCCGCAGCAGTAGATGACGTGTGGGCATATATTCCCGCAGTGCGAAGGGTGCGGCGTCTCTCAGGCGGTGCATGGATGGATCCGATCGGCGGTACGGACCAGCTTCAAGATGATTTGGAGGCATTTCATGCCAGACCCTCTTGGTACAAGAGCTACAAGCTTCTTGGTAAGCGGTGGATTCTTGCTGTGGCCAATGGAAAGCAACCTCTTTGGAATCGTAAGGGAGCAACGGACGCGGAGCGTTACCCAGTTCTTGACCTAAATGCGAAGCCATTTTGGAATTTGAACAACGATCTTTATGAGCCACGTGAAGTGTACGTTGTCGAAGCGGAGACGCCTCCAGAGCACCCCTATAGCAAGAAGATTCTCTATATGGAGACCAAGTATCCACGGATCTATTATGCCGAAGCGTATGACCGCAAGGGTGAGTTTTGGAAATTCATGGAGTTTCATTCTTATCCCAACAAGGCTGATGATGGGTACCTAGAGGTGCGCAGTACGAGTGGATTGATTGTGGATTTCAAGCGTTACCATGCAACCGTTTTCCTTGTTGAGACACCGACTTGGTTGACGAATCCACGGGGAGCAAAAGAGGAGGATGTTTCGTTGAACGTTCTTCAGGCAGCAGGTCGTTAGTTATCGACAATCACTACAGGCCATGAAGATGGCCTGTAGTTCAGATTTCCCCCTTTCTTTCTGTCGTTCTCGTAATGCATGCTCGGCGCAACTTCTTGTGATGTTTTCTCAAGGTTATTTGAGGTGCCAGGCTTGTCATTCTCTGAATGATGGTAAATGTAGGACGGACGGCAGGCATGACTCATGGGGTTTTTCAATTCGATCAGTAGCTATTCTGTATCTGCTCTTATTGATATAGATCCGTAGTTGCGAATTATCGAATGTTTCATTCTTGTGTCAACGTTGAGATGCCTCTCGACGCAATAAATCAAGACATATGGAGACGTCAATGGTGATGATGCGAGCAGCGCGGCTGCATGAGGTTGGTGATACTTTTCAAGTGGACCTGGTGCCAGTGCCAAAGCCTCGCCCGACGGATGTGTTGGTAAAGGTCATGTCCTGTGGTGTGGTACCGAATTTGCACAACGTTGTCGCGAATTACCCGACATGGTTTCCGTTTCTCCCACTTCCAACACTTCCAGCAATATTTGGACTAGATGCAGCAGGAATTGTTGAAGAAGTTGGCAGCACAGTCCGTGACATAAAGGTGGGCGATCGTGTCTATGTGAACCCGGGCCTGTCATGCGGAACTTGCGAAGCTTGCCGCCGACGCGATAACACCAACTGCCCAGCATACACGTTTCAAGGATATTTCGGCTTTGGCCCCGGGTCTCAGCAAATTTATGAAGATTATCCATACGGTGGATTTGCAGAGTTTCTAACTGCACCTGCAGCAAACCTCGTGAAGCTACCTGAAAGTGTTTCATTCGACCAAGGGGCTCGCTTCGGTTATCTCGGTACAGCGTACGCTGCGCTTCGTAAGGCAAATTTTGCTCCAGGTCAAACCATCCTTATTGATGGTGCTACAGGCACGCTAGGCCTAGGTGCTACGCTTCTTGCTATTGCGATGGGTGCGCGACAAATATTTATCACAGGACGAAATGCGCAATTATTAGCACGGACAAAGGCGCTTTGCCAAAACCGAATTCAAGTGGTTGTTCTCGGTGATGTGGCGTCAGGGACTGTTGTGAAACACGCAACGGGGGGGATGGGTGTAGATGTTGTGATTGAGGCGCTTGGGCCAAACGCGTTTCCGCGCAATGTAGTCGAGGCTATGTCTGGCCTTCGGCGTGGCGGCAAAGCCGTGTCGATTGGCGGCGTTGCTGATCCCATCCCAGTAGATCCATTTCCCCTAATGTGTCAGCAGCACTCATTGATTGGCTCTCTCTGGTTTACTCCAGCAGAAGGGCAGGATATGGCGGCAATGGCGGACACTGGAATTCTGGATTTGTCGGCCTTTGTGCACGAAACATACAGGCTAGACGACATCAACGAAGCCCTGGCTGCCGTGGAAAAAAGGAATGGGGGATTTACCAATGTAGTTATTAGACCGGGTGACAGATAATAGATGCGTACCAGACGAAGTTACGTCGGTATAGGGAAGAAGTCC
This sequence comes from Sterolibacterium sp., assembly GCA_023258955.1. Classification (GTDB taxonomy): domain Bacteria; phylum Pseudomonadota; class Gammaproteobacteria; order Burkholderiales; family Rhodocyclaceae; genus CAIYYX01. The sequence goes on along the minus strand of JAHFRE010000004.1, from coordinate 46,120 downwards.
TGTACGCAAGTCAAGCCCGCTAGTACGCCTTCACAAATTGCAATGTCGAGGGACGTACCCTGCTTTGTCAGAGACCATATATGGTGTTCGGCGCATCCATCAGGCTTGCGAACCTGCGATCCTGGCGGAAGAATTCATATTTACTCATTGGTATCGCTAGCAGGCGAAGGCAATCTGATCGGGAATAGTGGCTTGCCTGACAAGCGTTATATGAGGTCGTCGTTTGATGGCGAAGGATTATCCATTTGTCGTGGGGCTGATGGGTATCCTTAGCGCAACAACGGCGCTGGCGTTGATGTTATTCAAATGTGGATAACGTCTTGTCCCCATTTCGCTCTGCGTGTTTCGCATTTTGAGATTATCGTCATGAGGTCCTTGAAACTTTCTATTGCTGAGATTGGAAGGCGTTCCTTTATGTTGAGTTCCAAAGTCCAGGCCAGTGACATAGTGAGTAGCGGTGATTGCCTTCCATCAAGAGGCTTTCTTACGGCAGGGCTCTCGGCGATACCGTGGCTGATCATCACCGTGCTACTCTGGGCTGGTTTGTTCCTCAAGCCGCAGCCCGTCGGCACAACCGTGCAGCCGCCGGCGCTGGAGCGCAGTGACAATTTCTTCGGCTTCGCTGCGCCGGCCGAGCACGTGTACTGGATCGTCGGCAACAACGGCAAGGTGGTGCGCAGCGAGGATGACGGCAAAGTTTGGGCGGTGCAGAAGACACCCACGGTGCAGCACCTGCAGGACGTAGCCGCCTGGGATACGCATCGCGCCGTGGCAGTCGGGAACAATAATGTTGTGATCACCACGGCCGACGCCGGCAAGACCTGGACCGAGTCCAAGTATGTGCCACTGTCCCAGGTCTCGAACAAGTTGCTGCGCGTCAAGACTCTTGCCGATGGGCGCGCCTGGGCTGTCGGCGAGATGGGTGCGCTACTGGAGAGTACCGACTACGGCCAAACCTGGGAGCGACGCCGCGTCGAGGAAGATACCGCTTGGAACGACATCAGCTTCATCAACAGCAGTAATGGCTGGCTAGTCGGCGAGGCCGGTCGCATGATGAAGAGCAGCGACGGCGGCAAGACCTGGCAGGCGGTGAACAGCACGGTGAAGGTAAGCCTGATGGCGATCGCCTTCCGCGACATCAACAACGGTCTAGCCGTTGGATTGGAGGGCTTGCTGCTCGCTACCAGAAACGGCGGAAAGACCTGGGAAGAGCTGCAGCACGCCAAGCGCCCGGTGGAGAGCCTGACATCGGCGAACACTGCCAGCGGCGCCGCGGCACTGGCTAAACCGCACATCTCTGAGGACGCTAGCGAGCACCTTTTTGACGCGGTTTGGGATGAAAAGGAGCAGGTCTGGTATGCCGTCGGCGACCAGGGCGGTTGGGTGTGCGGGTCCAAGGACTTCGACGTTTGGGAAGCCGGGCGCATTAGCCCTCGCGACATGGCCTGGCACACACGCATTGTCGTCACCAACGGCCACACCTATCTCGCCGGCGCCAGCGTCGGTGAGTGGACCGGGCGCACCTGGCGGGCGTTCGCTAGCAAGTAACTGAAGGACAGAGCAATGATTGAAACAGGCTGGGTAGCAAAGTTCTCTGTGTTCTGCATCCGTAAACGGGTGTGGGTCGTTTCGTTGCTAGGGCTGTTCACCGCGGTGCTGACGTATTTTGCGGTAAATACTGAAGTAAAGACGGTATTCGCCGACATGCTTCCATCCTCGCATGCCTACGTCAAGACGCACGAGAAGTTCAAGAGCACGTTCGGCGGCTCGAATATCGTCACCATCATGGTCGAGGTCAACGACGGCGACATATTCCAGTCGGCAGTGCTGGAAAAGGTGCAGAAGCTGACTATGGACCTGCGCACGGTCTCGGCGGTCAACTCCTTCCAGATCATCTCTTTGGCCTCGAAGAAGCTGAAGGAGATTAAGTCGTCAACCGACGGCGTCGAAACCAAGCCGCTGATGTGGCCCGACCTACCCAAGACCGAGCCGGAGATCAGCGCACTCCGAGACGCCGTGTTACGCAATCCGCTAGTCTACGGCAGTTACGTCTCCACTGACCTCAAGGCGGCGCTGATCACAGTCGACTTCATCGACCGCCTAGTCGATTACGGTACCGTCTTCCACGAGATTAATCAAGTCGTCGACCAGGTGCGCGACGATAAGGTGCGGGTGCGCGTCGTCGGCGACCCAATGCTATTCGGCTGGGTCAATTACTACCTGCCTGAGACCATGCACCTGGTGCTGGCCACAGTAGCCCTTGTGCTGGTGCTGCTGTTCCTTTTTAACCGCACTTGGCGCAACACCTTCCTGCCCCTGCTCGCGGGCGTGGTCAGCGCCATCTGGGCGCTGGGCGTGACAAAGCTCCTCGGCATCCACTTCGAGCCGCTGGTGATTGTCGTCGCAGTGCTCATCAGCGCGCGAGCGGTGTCGCACTCGGTGCAGATCGTCAACCGCTTCGACGAGGAGGTCGACGCTATCGCCTGTGGCAAGGAGAGTAGCGAACACGCTGCCCGTCTGGCCCTAGCCGACATGTTCCGCCCCGGCATGCTCGGCGTCATCGCCGACGCGGGCTGCATGGCAGTGGTAGCGCTGAGTCCAATCCCTTTGCTGCAGAAGCTGACTTTGCTGTCGGTGGTTTGGGTGTTCACCCTCTCCATCAGCGCCGTCGTGCTGACGCCTGTGTTGCTCTCGTGGGGCCGCCACCCTAAGGGCTACGCACACAAACTTAACGTCGCACCTCTACTACACGCCTTCCTCGCAATGTGCGCGCGCATCGTCACCAGTCGCGCCCGCTATGCGGTGATCGGCATAGCTGCGGCGGTCTTTGTCGGCTCCGGCCTATACGCCTTCAAACTGAAGATCGGCGATGCCAATCCAGGCTCACCCATTCTATGGCCGGATTCGGTCTACAACGAAGGCTCGGCGGCCATCAACAGAAAGTTCCAGGGCGTGGACCGCATGTTCGTCGTTGTCGGCGACGAGGGCAATCGTGGTTTCCTGAAGGATGGCGAGGTAATGGCCAACATCAACCGCTTCCAGCGCTTCATGAGCGCCCAGCCAGAGATCGGCGCGACGCTCTCGGTGGCCGACTTGGTGCCGGCGATCAACCGCATCATGCACGAGGGCAACCCGCGCTACCAGGAACTGGGCGCCAACGAGACGGTCAATGGTTCGTTGATGTATCTTTTCGAGTCGGTCTCCGAGCCGGGCGACCTTGACCGCTTCGTGGACAACAGCTACGAGAACGGCGCGATTATGCTCTTCTTTCGCGACCGTCAGGGCGAGACCATACGCACGGCGGTGGCACGCATCAAGGAATTCGTCGCCGCCAATCCGCTGACAAAGGGCAGCTACCAACTCGCTGGCGGCGTTATCGGAGTCATGGCGGCGGTAAACGAGATCATTCTCTCTGGCCAGATCGAGGCTATCGCCCTGGCCCTGGTCGTGCTGGTGATTCTGTGCACCGCTACCTACCGATCCTCGGTGGCGGGCATGGTCTTCATGGTGCCGGTGATCCTCTCCAACACCATCACCTTCAGCGTCATGGCCTGGATGGGTATAGGTATGAGCATCAACACAGTGCCGGTGGCGGCCTTGGGAATAGGCTTGGGCGTTGATTATTCGTTCTATATCGCCGATCGCATCAAGGAGGAACTGGCACTTGGCAAGGATGCCGTCACCGCCGTCACCATTGCCCTGCACAGCACCGGTGCGGGCGTTCTAGTCACCGCCTTGGTGTTGATCATCAGCGTATTGTTGTGGACCATCTCATCGCTGCGTTTTCAGGCCGAGATGGCGATGCTGATGAGCATCTGGCTGGGCGTTTCTACCTTGTCGGCCCTACTGCTGATTCCGTCGATCATATACATCTTCCAGCCAGAGTTTGTGTTCTGCAAGCATCGTCTTGCCGTCTTGGAACAAGAACGCTTCGGAACTAGTTCTGCAAGCCAGCAGCGATAGGCACTAAACCTCACTTTCAGTTCGTCTGTAGATGCCTTCCTGTTCTGCGATCCCGACGACATCGGTAACGGCGCCGCTGTCGAGCAGGCGCTGCCAGCAATATGATTAGCCGGGAGGCTGGGAGCATGGTGGAGCCTATGCGCACAATGTCTGGGACCCATTTTATGCCCGACGGTAGAACAATTGAGAGTGACGGAAAGTTTGCGATTGGCAGTCTAGCCGACGCAGTTGCAGTTAGGCTGAGGGACCGCTGGCGATGGACATACCAATTGTGCCGGACGCAAAGCTACAGGCGATTGCTGCATGCTCGTGCCCACGGCCACCACCTGGTAAGCTTGAAGCGCCAGTTTGCGCTGTCGACATTTTCTTTGGCAGCCAAGTAGAAGGCACGTTGTTCGTAATCGCACCGCCTGGCCTGCATTGCAGCAGCAAGAACAATTTTGGCTACGGTCACATTTGTACATGCACAAACCGCTTGAAACTAAATCAGCAATTCGGCATGTAAAGTATCCGCGTTCGTACAAGGCGGATTTGCATTATGCCCCCCAGAGGGGGGCACACCTACCCAACGACTAGAGAGGTTTGTGCGAGGGCACTAGGAATGCCAGAAGACAAGGCAGACATATAGTGCCAACTGCTACACCCCCAACCTCTCCATGGCCTCCCTCTTCCCGATCCCCCTGACTGCCACAATGGCCGCCATTTGCGATTGCCGCGGAGAAGATTTCTCGGCCTCCCAGTTGTAAACCGTCTGTGCCGACACGCCGATCAGGGTTCCCATCTGGGCTGCTGAGAGCCCCAGTTTCTGCCGGAGCGTGGCAAACCCCTTCGCGGAGAACCGCACACGGCCGACATCCTCGAAGACTGATGACGCAACAGTCTTCTTGACGGCTTGCTTGTCGAGGCGGGCCACGTCTTTCTCGAGGGCAGCCACGCGGCGCTTCAGGGCGGCAATATCGGATCGATATTGGGCCGACGATTTCTGAAGGCGGGCAGTTTCAGTACGGATTTCCTTGCGAGCTATCCGGGAGATCTCTTCTTTGAGTACAGAGGCTATGTTGGCCATTCGTGGTTTCCCAATTTGTCTTGAGAGCGCAGTATACCGTTAATGCAATCCTACTCCCCATTGGAAGCCGACCGCGGCGTATGCGTCGCCTTGATCTTTGCTCTCGTGGCAGAGCGGCTCACCGTTTCTATGAGCACGAAATGTGGCTCACCAGAGTACAAGGGGCGATCCTGGCCGCTGAGTGGTTGTCTAGAGCGAAGCGCAGCATGTCGGTCACAATGCGAAAGCGTGTTTGCGAACTGAGTGATGACCTGGCACGGCAAATCACCAAAACCTTATCCAGGCAGGCTGGCTTGCAAATCGCCCACGAGATGATCGACGCCATGGCCCTTGGGTAAACGGACCAATTCGGGTCGGCGCAGAAAATCGATTTCCACCGTGATCTTGATCAAGAACTAGCGGCGCAATTAGAGTATGTTGTAGGCGCTCCTAATTAATGCTATTGCGGGGCAGTAACTAGGAAATAGGACTATCGGCATGCACAAAGACGTCAGTGAGCATAAACACGTGGAACTAGAACGCGATCAGTATTGCAAGTTCTTTACCGTCTCAAGCGATCTGATGTGCATTGCCGATTTAAAGGGCTACTTTAGGAAAGTGAATCCTGCCTTCAAGAAGACACTCGGATATACCGAGACGGAACTGTTGTCAAAACCATATATCGCTTTTGTTCACCCAGATGACCGGCAGGCAACACTGGACGTTATGAATACGCTAGCCCATCCCGGCTATATGGTCGACTTTGAAAATCGCTATCTTTGCAAGGACGGTTCGTATCGGTGGTTGTCTTGGCGCAATTACCTCAATAGGGAAGAAGGGCTGAACTACGCTATTGCTAGAGACATAACCAATCGCAAGCAGTTGGAAGAGCAACTGAAGGAAAGCGAGAACAATTATCATTCCATAGCCGACAACGTGCCCGACTTCCTGATGCGTTACGATCGCCAGCATCGGCATGTCTACGCCAATGAAGGCTGCCTAAAGGCAGCCGGTATGTCCGCAGACGAATTCATTGGCAAGACCCATCGTGAATTGGGCTTTCCCGAGAATCTATGTGTGTTGTGGGAGACGGCTATTGATCGCTGCTTCGAGACGAAGAGCCCGCAAACTGAAGTCTTTGAATGGGAAAGCGCGCTTGGCTTGGTTACTTTAGAGTGGCGTGCTGTTCCAGAGTTCTCGGATGGTGGAGTTGTCACTACGGTACTCGGCATTTCGCGCAACATTACCGATCAGAAGAACGCGGAAAAAGCGCAGTTGGCGGCGCGCGAACGGTTCCGTTGCCTAGTTGAGCAGTCGATTGCCGGCATCTTCATCATTCAGGATGGCAAATTTGTTTACGTCAATCCGCGCTTTGCGGAGGTACGCGGTTACAGTTCTGCGTTCGAGTTGATTGGCAAAGACCCGCTGCCGATGATCGCGGACCACGACAGAAAGACCGTCGCCGAGTTTCATCGCCGTCTTCTTGCAGGCGAAATACCAAGCATTAATTACACTTTTACCGCTATGTGCAAGGACGGTTCAAGCATCGAGGTCGGCGTGCATAGCAGCCTGGCGACCTTTGGTAACCGGCCGGCAATCATCGGCATGCTGCAAGACATTTCCGAGAAGAAGCGTGCTGACGAACTGATACAACAACAGGTCAAGATGCTTGAAAAGGCGTTCATGAGCACTGTGGAGGTCGCCACGACGTTGAGCGAAATGCGGGATCCCTACACGGCAGGTCACGAGCGACGGGTAGCGGAGATTGCCGTTGCCATTAGTGGTGTACTCGGGATTGAACAGAGCCGACAGGAAGGATTGCGGGTCGCAGGGTATTTGCACGACATCGGCAAGATTACCGTTCCTTCGGAGATTCTTGCCAAACCCGGCCAACTTAGCCCGACTGAGTTCCTGCTTATCAAGGAACACGCCCAGGCCAGTTACGATGTGTTAAAGACTGTGGAGTGGCCCTGGCCGGTGGCCGACATGGTGCTGCAGCACCACGAGCGCATGGATGGTAGCGGTTATCCGCGAGGTCTCAAAGGCGATGCCATGTTGCTCGAAGCTCGTATTCTTGCAGTGGCGGATGTCGTTGAGGCGATGGCCTCGCATCGACCCTATCGGGCAGCACTGGGAATCGACGCAGCGCTAGCGGAGATCGAGCGCGGGCGTGGGGAAAAGTACGACTCCGTTGTTGTTGACGCTTGCTTGACGCTGTTCAGAGAAAAAGGCTACGCAATTTGATTCAGTCCGTCGATGCTATTTGAAGCCGTCCACCCGACTGGGCGGTCGCTGATGCGACGCTGGAACAAAAGTCATAGCTGTAGGCTTGAGCGTCTAATTGCAAGTATCTGAAATCACCCTTTCTACCGATTGCGTTTGGATGGCTGTATAGATCGACGCAAGCATTCGCTGAGATGGCGGAATGCGAGCGGGTCCTCGATCGAGAGAGTCGTCAGAGTATTGCAGTGCAATCTAAATTCGTACGACGTACCAATTCGGAACACCCGTTCAGGCGGCATCATGTTAGAAAGCTCTTGCGGCTTCTTCGCGAATTCAGCCCGGTGTAATGATGCGCTAGAAAATCCCAATATTGCAATGTCGTTAAATGAGCGTCCCATTGTTACCAAATAGCAACGAGCTGCAGCATATTCGCATTCGGGACGCGATCAGGCGGCTTGATGCGCATAGTCACCTGCCAATTACATCCAACTTGGCGCATGAGTTGGTTGCGGATCTTTTTGATGCAGTCGTGCCACACCTTGAACTAGAGCGCCAACTGCTCGCAAGAATTTCGCCGCTGAATGAGCATTGGGGTTCATATGAGCAGCACAGCGTCATGGTAATGGAGGCAGTCGTCAAGCTATGCGGCAAGGCGATGTCAAACTGCACCGAATCGATTGGCGCGACGTTGCCTGAACTTCGAAGATTGATTGATGAGCATATCACCCATCCTATTCATGTCGTGCTAGTGAATCGGTAGGTCAGTTATTTAACGTCAGGGAACGTGTTTGCTTGGAGGGAACATGACTGACTGGAACCGAAAACATGCCAGCGAGATTGCGAACGCAATTCATAATTGGCAAACGGAGATAGCAAAGCCCGCCAACGCGAGAGACCGGCTGGCGAGAATATTTGTTCTCGCTCGCGATACATCACGATATGTTCCAGCGACCGACCCCGCATTGGATAATGTCAAGCAGCAACTATGCGAAGTGTGCCGCCGCGAAAAATTGTATGTGTGCGACCAAAAAGTGGGGTGGTCGCCAAACTGTGCTTTCCTGAAGGCAAATCAACCATAGCGGTTTCGTGATGCGCAGAAAAAGCAGCGCTTTACATCGCCGCAAGGCGACTGGCTAGAATCGCCGCAGGACAAGATTCGGTCTAATGCGAATCGTTGGCGCAACTCCGCGGGCCAATAAACTCCGATTTTACTTCCGTTGCCGCTATTGCTGGCGCATGTCCTTTTGCACCAGCTGCCCAGTGGTAGGCCGGCAGAACATTTGCCCTGACGTATATCGCCTTGACTGCAGCCTGCATTACGCCTCCACCCGCAGCCGCTGGCACCACGGGGTTCGGGGAATAGGCCGTGGGGCTTGCAACGGTAGGACGAAAGACGAAAGGATTTTGGCTAATCGGGGGAACCATTTTCATGGTGATAGTCCTTTGATGTCGCGCCTTGCCGACGCTGGCTCCGGCCTTATGTGGTCGGCGACAAAATCATCATGCGCCGTTAGTCAGGAAACGCCACCCATTTATATAAATAGATGCCTTGACATTTGGGCTTTGCAAGTCAACCGTATTGTCCCGGCAAGTTACAATTCACGAATGAACCGCTCAGACCTTGTCGATAAGCACGCCCGTCATTTCAAGCAACTTACCCTGGCGGATACGAGGGCCGCGACCGACACGATCATAGGCGCCTTGACGTCGGCACTAGCCACCGGTGGAAGGGTCGAGATCCGCGGCTTTGGGTCCTTCAAGGTTAACCGTCGTCCTGCCAGAATTGGCCGCAATCCAAAAACCGGGGAGGAGGTGCAGGTCCCGGCCAAGTCGGTGCCGCACTTCAAGGCTGGAAAGGAACTGCAAGAGCGGGTAGATCAGAGTGGGCGCTGATTCTTCGCCTGCTTACTGAATCGTTTGCAAGTATGCCCTCTGTTCCTTCCACTCCCGCGGCAGCGGCGCCCATAGTAATCTTTCCAGCGACACTGTCGCCGACAGTGTCCCAGCAACCGCCGCTTCAGCAACATCAGGCGATAGCAGGGCCAGTCGCAGCACCTGGGACACCGTGCTCCTGATGATGCCCTCGCGCTCGGCAATCTCTGCCGTGTCGGCCACCGTGCCGCTGTCCAGCAACTGCTGCCAGTAGTACGCTCGGCCGAGGGCACGGAGCAGCACGGAGTCGTGCTGCGGTGCCATGGGCGGCGCCGCACAATACGCCACCGGTTCGCTCACGCCCGCTGGTGCGACGAGGACCTTCTTGACGCCACGCTTCTTGAACTGCAGCGGAACGAAGGTCGTGATTTTCGCACCACCATTATCCAGCGGGTGGCGGCGATCATGGGGCTGGCCGTTAGGAACCAACTTTTTGCTCGACCGATTCACGCTGCCTCCAAGTCCAGCATCTCGCCGCCGATGGACTCGGGCGCCAGTTCGCCGGCCAATTCCTTCCAGCCGACGTCGCGCCAGGCGATGTCGATGCCGTCGGAGAGTAGGGTGACTCGCTCGATTAGCAAATTGATAATTCGGACCTGCTCTACTGGGAATAGTTGCTTCCAGATGTCAGCCAGCCGGCGCATGGCGAGTACAACGGTCGGCTCGTCGATCCCAGTGTATTCCGACCGCACGTGGTTCCATACGGTCTGGACCGACTCAGGCGATTGCAGGGCGTCAATGACCATATTCACAACAACTTCCTCGATCTGGTCGGCGGGAATTGCGCCGGTAGCGCTGGTGCGGTAGCCAAACTTCCGGTCTGTCTGCGGAACGTAATACCGGTATCGCTTCCCGGAGGGCTTCTGGGAGAAGGTGACGTAGTACTTCTCGCCGCCGGCGCCATACAGCAGACCGCGGAGCAGGGCGTCAGTTTTGCGAGACGTCTGCGTGGCGCCCATGCGCGCCTTGGCGTCCTCGGCCAGAATGGCCTGAACCTGATCCCATAGTTTTCGGGAAATGATCGGTTCGTGCTGGCCCGCATGGACGGCACCCTTGTGGCAGATCTCACCAACGTACACGGGATTGCGCAGCACCTTGTAAAGGTACTGTTTGTTCATGGGGGCACCCGCCCGTACGTTCCCACCCAGCGTTGTCCACGCCTTGGTGGTTACGCCATCCAATGCCAGCTCCCGGCTGACAGCGGTGCTAGATCTGCATTCGACGAAGCGTTGGAAGATGCGCTGCACGGTAACCGCCTCAGCCTCGTTGATGATCAGCAGATGATCCTTGACGTGATAGCCCAGCGGCGGAAAACCGCCCATCCACATGCCCTTCTTCTTGGACGCCGAAATCTTGTCGCGGATCCGCTCGCCAGTGACCTCACGCTCGAACTGGGCAAAGGAGAGCAGGACGTTCAGCATCAGCCTGCCCATGGATGTGGCGGAGTTGATCTGCTGGGTGACGGCGCTGAAGCTGACGCCGTGCTGGTCGAAGACGTCGACCATCTTGGCGAAGTCACTGAGGCTGCGCGTGAGGCGATCGATCTTGTAGACGACAATCACGTCGACCTTGCCGGCCTGAATATCAGCGAGCAGGCGTTTTAGGGCAGGGCGCTCGATATTGCCGCCGGAGAAGCCGCCGTCGTCGTAAGCGTCAGGAACCAGTACCCAGCCCTCGGCGCGTTGGCTGGCGACGAATGCCTGTCCAGCTTCCCTCTGCGCGTCGATGGAATTGAAGCTCTGGTCAAGGCGCTCATCGGTGGATACACGGGTGTAGACGGCGCAGCGCTTAGGCGTGATCGGGCCACTCATTTGCGCACGCTCTGCTTCAAGCCGAAGAACACCGGTCCCGAAACTTGGCAGCCGACGATGCTTCGAGCAGCAGCCGATAGGCTCTTGAAGGTCTTGCCCTCAATCTCAAACAGGCCATCAGCCAGCGCAGTCACGCGGTGCTCGCGGTTGTTGTACTCGCGGACCATGACGGTTCCTGGAACGATGCGTATCTCGCTTGCATTGCGGCCGGGGATCTTCGATTGATCCTCGCCGATCTTGATCAGCTGCTTACGCACCCGCGGGTCGATTCCGCCGAGCGCGTCCTCCTGCAGTTTGTAGGCGACGCGGCCCTCAATATAGTTGCGGTTGTGATGGCTGGGGCGGCGAGGGAAGAACCTGTCCCACAGCACCCACAGTTCCTTCATCGAAAGGGACGAGAGCGCCGCGACGCGGGTGGCCAGTGATTGCGGTTGGGGTATCGTGTTCATTGCTCAACTCCAGGTAAAGAGGAGTTGTCATGAACGCTCTTCCCTGGGGAGAAGCCAAGTGGAACTTCGCTCTCGGCGGGCACGGCTGAATAGCTGCGCGCGATGGCGGTGGCAATAATGCAGGCCACTTCCTTGGCACGCTCGCGCGGTGGCAGAGATTGGGGGAGAGTATGTTCAGCGGCCATTGTGGTGTCCATGAAGTTGTGCGAACCCCACAGATGCTAGGTGCAATGGTCTGAACAGGAAGGCCAAGGCGAGTAAAACGGGTAATTGCGCGTTTAGTTGACGCGGCGCCTAAAATGGCCTAAACTGATCGACATCAATCAAGTTGGGCGACGACAGCACTATGGGTTTCGGCGCATACATTCGGGGGAAGCGAGAGGCAGCCAATATTGCGCTGAACGACTTCGCCCGCCAACTCGACATTTCCCCCGCCTATTGGTCGCGTATCGAACGCGAGATGGAGAAGGCGCCAAAGGATGCGCTGATTACAAAGGCTGCTGAACTACTCGGACTCGACGCAGATGAAGCGTTCGTCGAGGCGAGCAGGCTGCCACCCGACATGCAGCAGAATGTGGGCGCGGTCGTGCGCGCCTATCGCAAGCGACCCTCAACCAAGGCCTGACCATGACCGAGCTTACGCTCGGCTATCGGGCTGGGAACAGCCTACAGCCGAGCTTTCTCAAACATTCTGAAGTTGAAGTGGTTGCGCAACAGGCGCGCAGCCAACTCTTGCATGCCGACGCCGATGCGATGCCAATGGATGTTCTTCGCGGTATCACTCGACTGCAGGTCAATAACCTCAAGTACGACCTCTGGGTAGACACTGAACATCCTGTCACTGACGAGGATGGGTTGCCAGTACTAGGCATCTGCGAGTTCGACGCGGGTGCAGGCGTGGACCATGCGGCAGTTTCTGTTTCACCGGTGGGTGGCGATATCACGGAAGAGCTGGTCTTGAGCACGTTTGGCCATGAACTCGGCCATGCGGTGTTCGATGCCCCTGGTTGGATCCATGCGGCCGCAGCGGGCCCCGGACTCTTTGATGTGCCCGCAGGGCGCGCACGTGCTTACCGTAGTATTACCCGCGATGTCGCGCATCTCGGATCCGATGCAGCTCAGGATTTCCTATCGGTGACAATGAATCGCGGGCGACAGAATGCGCTTCGCTTCGCCGAACTCAGGGCCAATGAATTCATGGGCGCGCTGCTTGTGCCGCGCGATCGGCTAGTGCATGCGATCACTGAACTTGCGCCAATCTACGATGTGAATCTTGAATACGCAGGGCTCGCGAGCGGGGCACTCGCTGGCCAGCCGACGCTGCGGGCAGCAGGCAAACTCGGATTGGCGGATATGGAGTATCTGCAAAAGGCGATTGGCGTGTGTTTCGGTGTGCATGGCCGTTTTATTCGCGTGCGCATGCAGCGTTACGGGTTACTTGGGGGCGATCCCGCCAACTGATTTTGGAATGCCGGGTCGGGCCCCGGCAATTCTGGCGCCGGCCACGAGCCGGCGATTTAAGGCCCGAAGCGTTGCGCGTTCGCTAAACGCGCAAGATATATGGAAGGGACGACATGGCGTCGGCAAAACAACAACAGCAAGAAGCAGCGGACGACAGCGTCGGTGGTACGGCGCCCGGAGTCACCGCCCCAAAGCCAACCGCAATGGGCACCAGCGCGGCCAAGTCAGACGGTGATGGCGGCCCAGCCATCCTGTCCGACATGGAGAACTTTGTCCAACTCATGCGTAAGGCAAAATCGGTTGCGCTGGTGAGACGTCTCCTGAATAACGAGGGCGTCACGCTTCCAGCGGAGTTTGCCCTCCCGATAGACAAGGCCAAGGGCGCGTTGCCGCCGGCAGCGAGAAAAGCCCTCTTCAACCTGGTGGCCGCCACCGCGTCCAATACGCGCAGCCGGCTCGAGCACGCCGCAGAGCGCATCGTGCTCCTGGACGACGAGTACGGCAAGCAGGCCGTTCTCTCGCTCCTCGATGCCAACGATGCCAACGACGCGCCGGTCCTCGCGCGCCATGATGATTCTTACGGCCGTGCGCTGTACCTCTTTCTGGAACAGGAGTATTCCGAAGCCGATCGAGACCGAAATACCCGTTTCGACAATGCTGAACGTGTGCAAGTGATGAACCGCCAGTGGAAGAGCGAAGCCTACTCCAGCCACTACCAGGGGCCGAAGGGCGCGACACCTATTGTCGACGCCAAAGCCAAGCAAACCCTGACGCAGCAAGTTCTGGCCCTCTATCCGCAGGCGCCAGCCGATGCGGTCATTGTCGAGCACTTCACGCGTCGGGACTTGAGCCACGCCAGGCGTCACGGGGATGCCGAAGACGAGGACGGCGAGGCCAATGTTCTCTTGCACACCATCACAGTGACCTTCAATGGCTCGGAAGCGCATTACCGTAAGGTTGAGGACGGTGAAGTCGTGGCGCATGATGACCTGGCAGCCCTCTCGATTCGCTTTTCCTTCGAGCCCACATCCGGGGCGCTGAGCGTATTCAGCGACGACCGCGAAGTGCGACGCGATCTTGCCAAGATGTTTCGTGAAACAGTGCTAGCCGAAGGCGGCGACATCACCAACTTGCCCATCCGCGAATTTTCCCTCAGCGCCTTTGCTAGCGAGGCGATGCTCAAGCGCCTGACAGTAGACAAGCTTGACCAAGTCGAGCGCATTGACATCATTCACCTCAAGATCGCTGACGCCGAGAATCGCCGCTTCACTAACGGCGGTCGCAATGGAAGGACAACGGAACGGCGCATCACCAATTACCTGGCCGTGCAGCGCGACAAGTTTGAAGATCGCAATATCTATGCAGTCGCTCGCACCACCTTCAAGATGAAGGACCTGACGCCATTCAACGTGGTGCAGGTGACCCTATCCATCCGCGTTGCCCGGCAGCCAAACCGCAAGGCACACAACATTGTGGTGCAGATCACCGTGCCGCATGGCTTGAACGACAGGACCAAGACCGAGGACGACCGCAAGCTGGTGATGGCGCAGCTCGTCCGGCTTGGCATTCTCCAGGAGTTCTGATGGCACCAACGATCATGTTGCGTCGATTCCTGTTCCTTCTGGAACGCCTACCGACGGTGTTGGACCCCATCCTTGGCATGGATGTCGGCACCAGCGACGCCATACAAGACCATCACCATTGGCTGGTGCCTGACGGGCATCTGACGCATGTCATGGTGCCCTTCCTCGACTCAGAAGAGGAAGTCGAAGTGGAGGCTGACGCCGATGCCAAGACCTACACGTACCGTAGTCCACAGCAGCATGGCCGGATCGTGACACGCCCTCTGGATGAGATCGCGATCTACCGGATACATCTGGACGCAGTCCTCGATCACGTGACCGCTTTGCTCAAAATCAGGCCTACCGCCACCACGCAGCGGCGTTGCTTGGTGTCAGAGCACCTGTGGTACCTCGGTGCCTTGCGCATTGGCACCACGCAGGTCTCGGTGTCGATCTTCTATGGGCGGGCGTTGCAGGCGGCGCCGGACGGAGTCATTGTGGCAAAGCTTGCCGATCCCCTGTTGGGTGATGGTGGCATCGTGCTGACCCCTGTCGCGCCGGAAATCACGCTTCCGCTACGGCGCGAACTGCGAGCGATTGACGATCTCCTTTACGTTCACGACGGCCAGGAGTTGTTCAACCTCGACGCGCTGGGGCGAATTTTGAGCGGCATGCCGGCGGATGCAGGCGATTTTGGTCCCGAGTGGTTCGATGAGGCGAGTGGTCGTCTCATGCTCCGGCACCTTGCACAGCCGGTGACTTTCAAAGGGTACCAGAAGAAGATCATCTCCATCTTCTGGAAGGCGCGTGATGGCGCGCCGTTGCGTTGGACGGAAGACGTGATGGCGCAGTCGGGTTCTTCCTTGTCGACGCTCGACAAGGCGATGGGTGGCAGGGAGAAACGCGAGCTGTGCATCGACAGGCTTCTACCCCGCGGCAATTATCGCCTGCGTCGCCAATAGCACATAGGCTAATCCATAGGCTATTGCATGGGTCAAACGTAGGCTAAAGGATCCGGAGTATCGCGGTTGCATCTTTCTAAAAGGAGCAACCGCAAATGCAAAAGCAATCCCATTCTCTTCAAGATAGCCGCGACCGAGGCAGCGCTTCGCGTCGTCGCGACGTCGCAGAAAAACTCGCGCTCGACGAATACGAGCTGGCCAGCCGCTGGGGCATGAGCGTGCGCACCGTGCGCCGCTGGCGGCAGGAACAACTCGGCTGCCCATTCCTGAAACTCGGGGCCCGTGTCATCTATCCCATTGCCGAGATCGAGGCGTTTGAGCGGCGCGTATCCCGCCACTCTACCTCCGCTCGTGCCTACGCGTAAGGGGCGGCCATGAACGATCTCATGATATCCCCTGCCGACCTGCCCGACCTGTCCGTCGCGCAAATTGTCGCCTTGCCCCACCAGCGCCTGCAGGAACTCGACGTCGCGTTGGCTGATCTGGCTGCTTGGGTCAAGCAGTCCCGCGAGCGCCTCAACGCTGCTTTGGACAGTCGCTACGGCACGCTGGGGCGCTCGGCCCTCGTCGAGTCAGGTCGCGACTTTGGCGTATCGCATCTGACCGACGGTCCGCTGAAGGTGACCTTCGAGTTACCGAAACGCGTCTCCTGGGACCAGAAGCGTTTGGCGGAAATCGCCGAGCGCATCGTCGGCGCCGGCGAGCGCATCCAGGACTACATGGACGTCGACCTCTCGGTCTCCGAGTCCCGCTTCAACAACTGGCCACCGGCGCTGAAAGAGCAATTCGCCGCCGCCAGAACCACCAAGCCCGGCAAGGCGTCGTTCAGCCTGGCCATGAACCAGGAGGTATCGGAATGAAAGTAACAGACTTGATCGAGCAACTCCGCCGCGCATGCGTCAGCTTTTCCAGCGAGCAACTGCCAGCGGAAATACGTTATCTGGACCGGGAAGGCAATGTTGTCGTCAAACCATTGCTCGAGGCCACAGTCGACGAGATCGTATTCTGCCTGCAGTCGGTCAACACGGAGCGCTCCAGCCTCTCACACCGCGCATTGGTGCTTGAGGATGTACTTGCCTATGCCCGTCAGCGCCGCTATCTCGGCGCCGACCGGATCGGTGACATCGCCGCGGAGGTGACGAAATGAACCAGATCGTCGCCTTCAATTTTGAGTCCCACAACGTACGTGTCTGCATGGGTGGCAACGGTGAAGCCATGTTTGTTGCGGCTGACGTGTTGTCTACGCTAAGCCTCGACCGCAAGGCACTGGAGCGTTTAGACGACGATGAAAAGGGTGTGAGTTCAATTCACACCCCTGGTGGACCGCAGGACATGACCGTGGTCAATGAGTCCGGCCTCTACAACCTGGTGCTCGGCAGCCGCAAACCCGAGGCGAAGCGGTTCAAACGATGGGTGACTCATGAAGTTCTGCCATCCATTCGCAAGACCGGATCCTATGCGGTCCCCGGTCCCACCCGTGCGCTGCCGGCCCCAACCCAGGATCGCGTTAGCGCGATTCTGATGATCGGTGAGGCGATGACCAAGGTGCCGGGCGTCAAGCATGGCATCGCGATGGCGGCGACGCTCACCTGCATCCACGAAAACACCGGACTTTCCGTGGAGACCATGCGCCGCGCGCTGCCGGCCTGCAACGATCCGCTGGCGGCGATCAACCCGACCAAACTCGGCGAACAAGTGGGACTTGGCGCACGCGCGGTCAACCTGCGGTTGGCGGCACTGGGTCTTCAGCAGCGCAACGACCGTGACGAGTGGGAACTGACGGAGGCCGGCCGTGCCTGGGGCGAAGCCCTACCGTATTCCCGCAACGGACATTCTGGCTACCAGATCCTCTGGCGGCCAGAGGTGGGCCAACTGCTGCAGGAGGCTGCGTGATGACACTGCCCATCATTTCAGCCGAAGAGCGGCTTAAGGAGCGGCACAGTGCCAAGGTCGGGCTGGTGGGTTTCCCCGGTGTGGGGAAGACCACCCAGCTCAAGACCCTGCCTGCCGAATCCACCTTGTTTGTTGACCTTGAGGCTGGCGACCTGTCGGTCAAGGATTGGCCCGGCGACTCGGTGCGCCCCAGAACCTGGAACGAGTTTCGCGATCTGGTCGTGTTTCTCGCGGGACCGTTGCCGACGGCGACGGCCGACCAGGCCTTTTCGGACGCGCACTATCGGCATGTCTGCGAGAAGTATGGCGATCCGGCGCAGCTGGCGAAGTACGCGTTCTATTTTGTCGACTCGCTGACCGTGCTGTCTCGCCTGTGTTTTTCATGGTGCAAGGCTCAGCCACAGGCGTACTCGGAGAAAAACGGCAAGCCGGACACGCGGGGCGCCTACGGGTTGCTCGGTCAGGAAATGATCACCGCGCTCACCCACCTCCAGCATGTGAGGGACAAGCACGTCATCTACGTGGCCATCCTGGAAGAGAAGACGGACGACTACAACCGGCGCTTCTACCACCTGCAACTGGAGGGCAGTAAGACCGCACTGGAGTTGCCCGGTGTCCTCGACGAAGTCGTGACGTTGGCTGTCCTCAAAGCCGATGACGGCACCCCCTACCGCGGCTTTGTCACCCGAGCGGACAACCCCTATGGCTACCCAAGCAAGGACCGGAGCGGGCGACTCGACGCCGTTGAGGAGCCGCACCTGGGCAAGCTCATCCAAAAATGCCTCGGCGAATTGCCGCAGCCCTGATTACCCCATTCAAGGAGCACAACATGAACCAGAACACCTGGCAGGACTTCAACGACGCCGAGGCCCAGCAAGGCGCCTTCGACCTCATCCCCAAGGGCACGCTCTTGCGCCTGCGCATGACGATCAAGCCCGGCGGCTACGATGATGTCGCCCAAGGCTGGACTGGCGGCTACGCGACCGAGAGCTTTGACACCGGCAGCGTCTATCTCGCCTGCGAGTTTGTCGTGCTGGAAGGACCCCACGCCAAGCGCAAGATGTGGTCGAACATTGGCCTGCAGTCGCGCAAGGGTCCGACCTGGGGCCAGATGGGCCGCAGCATGATTCGGGCAATCCTAAATAGCGCCCGCAACGTCCTCCCCCAGGACAATTCACCGCAGGCTGCCGCTGCCCGGCGCATCCAGGGATTTAACGAGCTCGACGGCATCGAGTTTCTCGCGCGCGTCGATGTTGAAAAGGATGCCAAGGGGGAAGACCGCAATGTCGTGAAGCTCGCGGTTGAACCGGACCACAAGGACTACGCCGCCCTCATGGGTGGGGCATCGCGCGCGACAGGGGGACCGGCAGCGGCGACACCAGCGGCTGCCTCCCCACCCGCAAACGCGGGCCAGCAGCGTTCGGCACCGGCCGGTAAGCCCACATGGGCACAGTAAGCCGTTTCGCGGAGACGCCCATGGCAACCCCACGCTGCGGCAGTTGCAGCTTTCTAAATAGGTCCACCGCTACCGACATTGGTGGTCTGCGCATTGCCAAGTGCAGCCACCCGGTCGGTGTGACGATCGAGACCACAACGATCAAGAGCGATTTCGTCGCGCTGGATGCGCATTGCGCTGAGCACACGGTTCGTCGCCGGCGGTCCGCACGCTCGGGAGGTGCCCATGCATGAGCGGCAAATGCTGGGTGTGTTCTCGCGAGGCCCGCGGGCTGGGTCACTCGGATGGTCGCTTCAAGATTGCCGACCCCAAGCGCTATCCGCTCGACTGGGTGTTTTGCAGTCGGCGGTGCCAGGACGCGTTTCACCGACTGTACGGCAACTGGGTCGAGGCGAAGGACTACGAGAAGGAGATCGTCATGGTCGATCCGTCTGATCTGGAAGTGGCCTCGATGAAGGCCTGTCTCAAGTCCTTCGGCGAGGCCGCCGGTGAAATCGGTTTCGAGAAGCCCCTCGGGGCTTACTCGGAAGCCGAGGCGCTGCAGGTGATCGAAGCCATCGTCACCTGCTATACGGACGCGATGCGTGAGCACCACGAGGCCCTCCGGTTTCCGCCGGTGCGCGGCATCGCGGCGCCGGTCATGGATCCCTTTGCTGATCTTGAGGACGATCTGCCGTGGGAGGCGACGCCATGATGGATTTCAACTCGGCCTCATCCGTCTCGGGCCAGCTGACGGCACTCATTGATGCCGGTTTGCAGAACGCTCGGGCGAAAGAAGTGGTGCGCACCTATCTTGGGGCATCTCGCCTCGGGGTCTCGTGCGAGCGGGCCCTGCAGTATGAGTATTCACAGGCACCGGTTGACTATGGCCGTGAATTTCAAGGGCGAATCTTGCGCATCTTCGAACGCGGCCATGTGAACGAGGACAGCATGGTGACGTGGCTGCGTAACGCGGGCTTCGACCTGCGTACCCGCAATAGTCGCGGCGAGCAATTTGGTTTCTCGGCGGCGAACGATCGCCTGCAGGGACACGCAGACGGCGTTATTGTCGGCGGCCCCGACGGCTTTCGCTATCCCTGCCTGTGGGAGAACAAATGCCTCTGCGGCAAGTCCTGGCGCGATCTTGAGAAGAACCGGCTCGCAGTGTCAAAGCCGGTCTATGCGGCACAGGTCGCGCTGTACCAAGCGTATCTCGAATTGCACGAGCATCCGGCGCTCTTCACGGCGGTGAATGCCGACACGATGGACATCTACGCCGAACTCGTGCCCTTTGATGCAGGCCTTGCCCAGCGCATGTCGGACAGGGCGGCCAAGGTCATCACTGCCACGGACGCCGGTGAATTACTGCCGCGCTCCTTTGCCGAGCAGACCCATTTCGAATGCCGGATGTGCGCCTGGCAGGACCGTTGTTGGAGGATCGAACGATGAACACAGAAGCCAAGGTCGCTGGTGCCGCGAGCGACGAACCGATGATCACCGCGAGGCAGGCGTCCTGTGCCTTCAGCCTACCCTACTACTGGTTCGCCGATCGCAAGATGCGCGCGGCCCGGCAGATCCCGCACTACCTCTTGGGCGGGCTCGTTCGGTTTCGCCTCTCCGAGCTCAAGGCCTGGTCGGCGAAGTACCAGCGGCCGCCCGTAGCGGAGGGTGGGCAATGATCGACTTCAACGACGACCCCGATAGCAATACGACTTGCCGGGACACCGATCTGGATGAACTGCGCGCTGAACTGCTCTCGCGGCTCGAGGCGGTTTTGTTCACTCTCTTTCCAGCCGGCAAGAAGCGCAACGGCAAGTTTGTCGTGGGCGACGTCCTGGGTAGCCCGGGCGACAGCCTTGAGGTGGTGCTCGAGCACGACAAGGCAGGCCTGTGGACGGATAGGGCCACGGGGCAGGGCGGGGATATCTTCGATCTCATCGCGGCTCATTTCGCCGTCGACGTCCATGCCGCGTTCCCCACCGTCATCGAGCGCGGAGCCGATCTCCTTGGCCGGGCTCGCTCGGCGCCACCCCGAGCAACCAAGAAGGAAGCGCCCACCGATGACCTGGGTCCCGCGACCGCCAAGTGGGATTACCTAGACGAGCACGGAAAACTGATCGCAGTCGTCTACCGCTATGACCCGCCCGGCGGCAGGAAGGAGTTCCGGCCCTGGGATGCGCGGCGACGCAAGATGACGCCTCCTGAGCCGCGCCCTCTCTACAACCAACCGGGCATGCGAGCGTCGCAGAATATCGTGCTGGTTGAAGGTGAGAAGTGCGCCCAGGCATTGATCGACTTCGGGATTTGCGCAACGACCGCCATGCACGGCGCCAATGCCCCGGTGGACAAGACCGACTGGTCGCCGCTGGCCGGCAAGGCGGTGCTCATCTGGCCCGACAAGGACAAACCGGGTTGGGCCTACGCCGAAGCGGCGGCCAACGCTGCGCTGGCCGCTGGATGCACCAGCTGCGACATCCTGATGCCGCCGGACACGAAGCGGGAAGGCTGGGATGCAGCGGATGCGTTGGCCGAGGCGCTTGTGGAGCGCAGCGATGATGATCCACCGCCGTTCGACGTCACGGGCTTCATTGTGGCGGGCCAGCGCATGCCGGTGGTGCGTGACATGGAAGCGCCCTTGCCCGAAGACACATCCAGCGAATTGATGGCTGGCGTCACTTGGGGCACGGAAGATGGCATTGCCAGTGTCTTTACCCGTCGCTACGGACAGGATTGGCGTTACTGCGCCCAGTGGAATAAGTGGTTGGTGTGGACCGGGCAGCGCTGGAACGAGGATCAGGTGCTGTTCGTGAACCATCTCTCCCGGGGGGTGTGCCGTGCCACATCGATGAAGGCGGATAGCCCACGCCTCAAAGCCAAGCTTGCAAGCGCGTCGACCATTGCTGCGGTTGAGCGCATTGCACGGGCCGAACCCACGCACGCTGCCACGGTGGATGAGTGGGATGCCGACATCTGGCTCTTGAATACGCCGGGTGGCGTGGTCGATCTGCGTACAGGCTCGATGCGCGCCCACCAGCGAGTGGATCGGATGACAAAGATCACGACGGCCACACCCCGCGGCGAGTGCCCACAGTGGCGCGTATTCCTTGGGCAGATCACCGACGGCGACTTGGACCTTCAGGCCTATCTGCAGCGGGTGGCCGGCTATTGCCTGACCGGTTCGACGCAGGAGCACGCCTTGTTCTTCCTCTACGGCACGGGTGCCAACGGCAAGTCCGTGTTCGTGAACACTTTATTCACCCTGCTCGGCGATTGCGCCGCCAACGCACCGATGGAGACTTTCATGGAAACCCGCACCGAACGACATCCGACCGACCTGGCGGGACTGCGCGGCGCGCGATTGGTCACAGCCACCGAGACCGAGCAGGGGCGTCGTTGGAACGAGGCCAAGATCAAGGAAATCACGGGTGGCGATCGGGTATCTGCGCGCTTCATGCGCCAAGACTACTTTACCTATTCGCCGCAGTTCAAGCTGGTGATCTCAGGCAATCACAAGCCCTCGATCCGCAACGTCGATGAGGCGATGAAGCGGCGCATGCACTTGGTGCCATTCATCGTGACTATTCCGGCCGAGCGACGCGACCGGCAACTGTCGACCAAGCTCTTGACCGAGCGCGACGGGATACTCGCTTGGGCACTGGCCGGGTGTCTCGCGTGGCAGAGAGAAGGTCTGCGCCCGCCCGAGTCGGTTTTGCGAGCAACGGCAGAGTATTTCGAAGCGGAGGATGCAGTTGGGCGATGGATCGAAGAGCGCTGTATGTCAGTCGCTACCGCCAGGTCGCTGACCGCCGAACTCTTCAACGATTGGAAATCGTGGGCGGATGCCAGTGGTGAGTTTGTCGGCACGCAGCGGCGTTTCTCGGATCTCTTGCTGAGCAAAGGGGTGCAGAAATGGCGCAACAGCGTCGGGGTGCGAGGGTTTCAGGGCATTGGCCTGAAGGAACCACCGCAGCAGCGCTATCCCTATGCCAACGACTGATCGGGCACCCCATCTTACCCATTGATTTGACACAGGACTGACGCAGCCGACTTAGCTACTCTATTACCGGTCTACTACACAGGAGACAAGTAATAGGGTACACAGAGTCGGCTGCGTCAGACCGCCAGAAAGAGGACTGACGAACATGACAGCAACAACGATTCTCGCCCTAGATCTGGGCACGACCTGCGGTTGGGCTTTGGCCACACACGACGGCAGCGTCACCAGCGGCGCCGAATGCTTCAAACCCCAGCGATTCGAAGGCGGCGGGATGCGGTACCTCCGCTTTAAGCGCTGGCTAACCGAGATCAAGCAGTCCGCCGACGGCATCGATGCCTTGTTCTTTGAAGAAGTTCGCCGCCATGCTGGTGTCGATGCGGCCCACGCCTACGGCGGATTTCTGGCAACGCTCACGGCGTGGTGCGAGCACCACCAGATCGCCTATCAAGGCGTGCCGGTGGGCACGATCAAGAAGCATGCGACCGGCAAAGGCAATGCCAGCAAGGACGAGATGATGGCGGCGGCGATTGATCGTGGCTGCAGCCCATCTGACTACAACGAGGCTGATGCCCTCGCTCTCCTGCACTGGGCCATCGAGATGCAGGTGGCGGTGAAATGAAGAGCCTGACACCGCCGTACCGCTGCGCCCTCGGCCGCTCCACGCAACGGACGGATCCGGACGTGATCAAACGCGAAGGCTGGCAAGCGCAGCACATTCTTGTCGTGGCCGAGAGCGACGAGCGCCTGGACTTTGTGGAGCGCGAGTTCATTCGCCGCTTGGGTGAGCGGCTCTATGGAGGAAAGCGCCATGGCTAGCCTGACGGTCGACGATGTCGCGGCCCGGTTCGCCGAGGCAGTCGATACCGGACGGCGCCTGCCTCGCATCGAGGTGCAAGGCTACTTCAACGTGTGGCCGGCGTTTGTCCGCGACGAGTGGGAGACCTATCCGGAGGAAAAGCCCCGCTACCATCCCTTGCCGCCGACGCCCAAGGCAATTGACCGGATGCTGGAGGTGATGCGATGGGTGCAATGGCTCGAGGTTGAACAGCGCCACTTGGTTTGGATGCGGGCCAGGCAGTACGGGTGGTGCGTCATCAGCCGCCGCTTCGCGTGCAATCGCGTCACGGCGTGGCGCCGGTGGCAGAAGGCGCTGCAGGTGATTGCCGGCCAGTTGAAAGCTGCCGCGCCAGTGGCGCCGATGAATCGCCCTGAAGCAAAGAGCCAGGGAGGGTAATGATTGTCGCGAGTGTCCTCCAGTTAGAAGCCCTGGCAAGTTTCGCAGGTTTTGGCGTGCAACATTTCAGGCGATTTTTGGGTAGGATGCCGGATATGATCTGGCGAGTGCTACGCGTAGCAAGATAGCTGCCCGCACCATTCGCTCCCAAAGTCCCTAAGCCTCGCCACCGTGATGGTCGCGGGGCTTTTTCTATGGGAGGTCCCATGCCCAATGGCGGCGGTGCTCGCAAGACATCCCTGAATGGAATCGCACGGCGTACGGCGACACGGAACCGCCAAGCCAGGCAGCGCAGGATCGTTACGCTCGGCATCGCCGTGGTCGAGGTGCTCGATGACATGAAACGCAGAGCCTGTGAATTCGAGTCTGGCTTCGAACTCGAGAACTTTCGCAGATATTCCGAATAGCGGCCGGCCCAAGCGCTGCATCGACCGAGTCAGTTGGCCTATGCTCGCTGCGTCTCGCTTCGTGTCTTCGCGTTCTTGCTCAGATAGAGCTTGACCGCCTCCGTCATCTTGAGGTCGTGTTCCATGACGTGGCCGAGTACTTTGTCTGAGATCATCTTCCCAAGGATCTCATAGTCGGCGGGCTCTGGTGGATGGTCAAAGTAGTTCTCGAAGACGTTCAGCACGCCCTTGTGCATCTTCTTGTGCTGAGGCAGGTCGTCGTAGCTGACCATGCCCATGAAGGCCTCTTCGAAAGTGAAGTGGGTCACGAGGATCTGATGCAACCGTTTCAACGCTTGATGGACGAGATGCCGCTGACCCTTTTGGGTGATGACCCCTTGGAGCGAGCTTACCAAATGGCTGATCTCTTCATGCTGGGCATCGATTTCCGGAATGCCCAAGAGGTACTTTTCATCCATTTTGCAGTGTGACCAGTGGAAGGTTCGGCTGAATTACTGATGACGCAGATTATCGTACGGCGGTGGGACCGGGGTGCGCTGATCATCGAGCCTTCAGGCCGGTACAAAGAGTGCCGGGCTAACATTGAAATACTTGGCAAGCTTGCCGGCCAGGGTTGCACTGATCTTGCGCTTACCAGACAGAATTGCGGACAGGTTGCTCTGCGGAACAATCTCAGCCAGGTCTCCTTGCTTAAGGCCACGCGACTCGATCAGGTAGCGCAACGCATCTCTGGGCTCGGAGGCTTCAATGGCGAAGTGGTCTGTGTCGTAGTCCTCCACCAATTCGCTGACAAGATCAAGTAATCCAGACAGCGCGTGATCCTCTAGATCACCGATGACGTCCAGCAGGTAGTTCATGAGCGCAACGGTGTGCTCGTATTCTTCGTCACTACGGATTGGACGCAGGTGAGCCACACGATCAAACGCAGCCCAGGTCCTTTGCAGCGCCTTGATGTCGAGACTTGCGGCGACAGTTGTCATGGTCACACCTTGCCTTTCCTGTATAGCTTGCACCAGTTGTCGTACTCACGATGCGGCATTACCCACCGCACAAAGACCTTGCCGTCCCTGTAGCGCACGACGGTAACGACGCGATAGTTGTTGCCACCGACATCGAACACTGTATAAGGCGCAACGTAATCTGCACTACGAAAGCTTTGCCGCAAACTGGCAAAGTCTGCGAAGCGAGAATGCTCCGTCACGGTATGCCAGTTCCGCAAGGGCTGCTCGGCGTCAGGATGCTTGTGCCAGAAGTCGCGGAGCATCTTTAGCGAGATGATGTGCATGCAGCACTATATCAAAACGATATATTTAATGCAAGAGACCCGTTGCCTGGCCACGCTAGGAACGATAGGGGAATGCCATGCCAAGTCCAACACAGCGCGCTGGACAGCGTCTCAGCGACAAGTCTGGTCAGCCGAAGGCTATGGATGATCGCCGTGGCGCAACTGAGCGCGGCTATGGCGCGCGCTGGCAGAAATACCGCGTCTGGTTCCTTCGCCAGCATCCATTGTGCTGCTACTGCGAGGAGATTGGCCGGCTCACCGCAGCCAGTGTTGTTGACCACATCGTGCCGCACCGCGGCGACATGGAGTTGTTCTGGAATATGGAAAATCATCAGCCGCTTTGCAAGCCCTGCCATGATTCCGCGAAGCGTCGGGAGGAAGCAACGGGCAAGCGACCGGGGTGCGATGCAAGCGGACATCCGACCGATCCAAATCATCACTGGAATAAGCCGCACGGCTAAGCCAGGACCCCAGGGGGCAATGAATAGCCACAGTTGGCCGGCGCTAGACCGCTCGGGTCCAACGCAGTTAAAAAACTTACGGAAAAACGCCACAAGTGCGGTAGCTCGACGCTGGCGCGTAATCGCCTGTGGCGCCTGACCCGCCAAGGTGTTGATCATTCTGGGTTCTCGGGGATGGGCCTGCCGAAAGCGGGATGCGGGCTGGTTTTATCGCGCCCTTCACCCGCGCTGCGCGCGCGTGCCATAGCTCGGGCGTGTTGGCAAGAGAGCAACGACATGGCAAAAATTCAACGGCTGGGCCGAAACTCGGTGACCGCCGCGGTGGCTGCTGCTGGCGAGGTATCGAGGGACGTACCTCTACCCGAAGGCGTGGTCCTGCGGGACGAGTTTGAGCTCGTCATCTGGCGGCAATTCACCCACGCGCGCCTGCAGGGGGACTGGCGGGATCTGGACCTGGTGCTGCTAGCCAAGGCGGTGCGCGTCGAGTCGGACATCCGCAGGCACCAAATCCTGCTCGACAAGAGCGGGCCGGTCGTCAAGAACCCGCGGGGGACGCCGATCCCGAACCCGCTGATCTCCATCATCGACACGCTGCAGCGCCAGCAGCTGGCAATCATCCGCAGCCTGAGTCTTGCGCAGACGGAAACCGATCCACGGACCAAGAACGCCGCGGGCTTTGCCCAGACCGGGTTTCGCAACCTAATCGATGGCACCGACGATTTGATTGCGAGGTAATTCCGGGCGCAACGCCCGGAAGTATTGCGGCAACAGAAGATCACTGGCTAGGGCTGCCCCGAAGCGCGGATGTCCGCCGCCTGCCTTTGGCCCATTCGGACAACATGAATGGACACCATGGAAATCTGGAAAGGCATACCGGGTCATCCGGGGTATGAGGCGTCAACATTGGGCCGCATCAGGTCGGTCGACAGAATTCTTGACCTTGTTGGGAGATGGGGGCCGATGACCCGATTCCATCGAGGAAGAATTCTTCGGTTGAAGCCAAAGTCTAATGGGTGTGGTCAAACTTATTGGTGCTTCTATGCGGATGGTGGTTCATATCCACAAGTCAATAGAGCGGTGTGTCTGGCATTTCACGGTGAGCCCCCATCAGAGCGACATGAAGCTGCACATCTTGACGGGCATACGGCAAATAACCGGCCGGAAAATCTGGCATGGAAAACGCCAATAGAGAATGCCGCCGACAAGGTGCGGCATGGAACAGCTTCTATTGGGACGAGGAATGCTATGGCAAGGCTTGACGAGTTCGCCGTCACTGACATCATCGAACGTTACGCATCGGGTGAGGGATCGTTGGATCTTTCCATTGAATATGGAGTTTCGGTTGCCAATATTCGCCTGATTGTTCGGGGCGATAGCTGGAAGCACGTCCCATCCGATCAGCGCGAAGCGGCAAAATCCATGTGCTGGGAAAACATGCTCGCGGCTTCGCGTCGCGCCAATGCAGAAAGGTCTGCTCGTGCTCACACATAACAAGTGGCCCGCCGACCGAGTGGAGCGACGCTCAATCGATGCGTTGATACCATTTGCCAAGAATGCTCGAACACATAGCGATGCGCAGGTAGCGCAGATCGCAGCGTCGATGAAGGAATGGGGGTGGACGAATCCGGTGCTCATTAGTCCTGACGGCGGAATTTTATCTGGACATGGCCGCATACTCGCTGCAAGAAAACTGGGATATGAAGAGTGTCCGGTAATGGTTGCCGAAGGTTGGACTGATGCCCAGAAGCGCGCGTACATCCTGGCCGACAACAAGCTGGCGCTGAACGCCGGCTGGGACGACGCGATGTTGGCCTGCGAATTGGCCGACCTGGTCGCCGCCGGCTACAACGTGGATCTGACCGGCTTTACGGCGGAGGAACTGGCGGCGCTGGCGGTCGAGGAAGTGCCCGCGGGGCTCACGGATGACGACGCGAGCCCCGAGCCACCGCAGATGCCAGTGACGCTCTTGGGTGACGTGTGGATCCTCGACAAGCACCGTTTGATGTGTGGGGACAGCACCAGCGTTGATGCGGTTAACGCGCTGATGGATGGCGCCTTGGCGGACATGCTGATCACGGACCCTCCCTACAACGTGGCCTATGGCGGTGCCGGCGGCAACGCCGGAAACAAGAACAAGGTCGACGGGGGTAAGCGCAATACCCAGACGATCCTGAACGACGACATGTCGGACGACGCCTTCCGCAAGTTTCTGCGGGACGCCTTGGTGACGGCAACCACGGTCTTGAAGCCCGGCGCCGTGTTCTACATCTGGCACAGCGACTCCGAAGGCTACAACTTCCGCGGCGCCTGCAGGGATGCTGGCTTGACCGTTCGCCAGTGCCTGATCTGGAAGAAGTCCCAATTGGTCATGGGTCGGCAGGACTACCAGTGGAAACACGAGCCTTGCCTCTATGGCTGGAAAGACGGTGCAGGGCACCTGTGGGCGGCAGACAGGAAGCAGACGACCATCCTCGAGTTCGACAAACCCGGGACCAATGATATCCATCCGACCATGAAGCCGGTGGCCCTGTTCGAGTACCAGATGTTGAACAACACCAAGGGCGGGGATATCGTCCTGGACCTCTTTGGCGGGAGCGGGACGACTGCCATTGCAGCCGAAAAGCACGGTCGCCATGCACGGCTGATGGAATTGGACCCGAAATATTGCGACGTGATCGTCAAGCGCTGGCAGGAATGGACCGGAAAAAAAGCGACGCGAAGTGACGGAACCCCTTTTGACTCTTCGATTACGGTGCCATAATCGCGCCTTTCCACACAAAGAGGGGGGACGCTCAAGATGAACAAATCCGAACTGGTTGAAGCCCTATCGAAGAAGACCGGCGCCACCAAGGCGGCGGCGGGCGAGGCAATTGATGCCCTGGTTGAGATCATCACGACAACCGTTGCCAAGGGCGGCGATGTGGCGCTGGTCGGCTTCGGGACTTTCTCGGCAACCAAGCGCGCGGCGCGTGCCGGCAGGAATCCCGCCACGGGTGCCGCGATGAAGATTGCCGCGAGCACGGTGCCGAAGTTCAAGGCGGGCGCTGGATTCAAGGCTGCGGTGTCGGGTAAGAAGGCTGCGGCGAAGAAGCCGGCTGCCAAGAAGGCGGTCGCCAAGAAGAAGTAATCGCGACAGCGAATCAATCTGAGAAGGGCGGCCCGAGGGTCGCCCTTCTTGCTTGGGGCTAGCTCACACGATAGACGCGATCGCCTTGGTCGGTCTTCTCGGAAATCACGTTGAGCCCCAGCTTCTTCTTGAACGCGCCGGCAAACGTGCCCCGTACCGTGTGAGCTTGCCAGCCCGTTGCGTCGCAGATCTGGCGAATGGTCGCGCCCTCCGGCCGTCCGAGCATCTGGATAACGGTGGCTTGTTTGGTGTTATCGCGTGTGCGGCGGATGGGTGCGGAGGCGTCTTGCGTCTCCCGCTTGCCCGCGCCCTGTGTCGTTGCCACGGCGGCCGCGATTGCTGGATCCGGGGCTGCCGGTGCAGGCGCCAACCGCTTGCGGCCCACGGCCGCGTAGCCGGCTTCGGTGAGGCGGTTCTTCTTGGTGATCAGGCCAAGGCCATAAAGCGCAGCGATGACCTTCAGCTTGGCGCCACCGCGCAAGGTGGGCGGCAGGGGCTCAATGTCGCCTTCCGGACGGTAGGCGGCAAGTTCGAGGACTGCGGTTTGGGTGGCGCTGAGTTTGGCCATGAGGATTCTCCGCCCCTGCACTTCCCCGAGGCGCGGGTTGGCCGTGTGGCCGGACTTCTCGCTGCAGGCGCCTCGACGGTAAGCGCCTGGGGCGAGCGGTCTTAGGCGTTTTGTGGATAGGTGAGCTCGATCTCCATGTAGGTCGAGTCTGTGAACAAGACCAAGAGCTTCGTGGGCTGCTCGCAATCGGGGATGACGTATTTCACTTCGTCGGGGGTCTTTCCACACTGTTTGACCATCCCGGCGACCAGTTCTTTGAGATCGACTCCTTGGGTCAGGCGATCAATTGGGTCGGTGGTGTGGGTCATTTGCGGCTCCTGGCGAGTTGATGACAGCGCCATGAACGCTTCGTTCCGATGGATAGTCAAGCGCTATCTGCTTGTAGTCGTTGCTTCGCTTCTTGATGGTTTTCCTGGGCCGTCGCGCCTTTTCGCAGGAGTGACACCGGATGGCCAGGCCGAGGAAGCGAGGCGATCGTGTAATTGCGTTCGTCGAAACCTACTGCCCCGTGCCTGAGGGCGAGCACGTCGGCCAGAAGATCGAGCTAGCCCCGTTCCAGAAGCGCTTTATCCGGGAGATCTACGACAATGCTCGCGGCACCCGCAGGGGTTACCTGAGCATCGCCAGGAAGAACGGCAAAGCGCTTGCTCTGGATACCCGGCTCCCGACTCCGTCGGGTTGGATCACGATGGGCGACATCCAAGAGGGCGATGTTCTCTTCGATGAGTGCGGCAAGCCGTGCCGCGTGACCTTCGCGACACCGGTTCAGTACCAGCGAGATTGTTACCGCGTGCGCTTTGCCGATGGGTCGCAGATCATTGCAGACGCTGACCATCAGTGGACTGTCTACAGTCGCCGCCGCAAAGGACGGCGGATGACATTGACGACGGAGGCAATGAGGGCTGACGTCATCTTGCCCTATTCGAGAGCCAGCCACCGAGAACGCAACTACTCGGTAGATATCGCACAGGCCGTTGAGTGCCCCACCGCCGAATTGCTCCTGCCGCCCTATACCTTGGGGGCCTGGTTGAGCGATGGCGATAGTAATGGAGCCTACATCACCAAGTCGGTTGCTGACGGGACGTTCATTGCCGCGCAGATGGCGGATGAAGGGACAGCCATTAGGCGAGTCAGAGATTGCCCGACGGCAGCGCGCTGGGGCCTATCTGACGGCGTGAAGAGTCCGACCAAGGACTGCGTCAAGAAGCGCTTGCGCACGCTTGGCGTACTTGGCAACAAGCATATCCCTGCCGCGTATCAGCGGGCGTCCATCGCGCAGCGCATGGCACTGCTGCAAGGGTTGATGGATACCGATGGGTATGCCAGCAAGGCCGGGCAATGCGAGATTGTCAGTGTGTTCGAGCAACTGGCGAAAGATATTCTCCACTTGATTCGCGGCCTTGGCTTCAAGGCATCAATGCATGAAGATCGCGCGCAGCTTTATGGCAAGGACTGCGGTCCCTACTATCGAATCCAGTTCTGGGCTTTCCGTGATCGACCGGTTTTTCGGCTGAGTCGGAAGGCCGAGCGGCTGAAGGATAAGCCTGCTCGGTCGCGCAACGAGCGAAACTATATTGTTGCCATTGATCCGGTCGAGAGTGTTCCCGTTCGCTGCATCCAGGTCGACTCACCATCGGGTCTGTTCCTGGCCGGCGACGGGTTTACGCCGACGCATAACACGGCCCTGATCGCCGGCATCATGCTGGCCCACCTGGTGGGGCCCGAGGCCAAGCAGAACAGCCAGATCGTGAGCGGCGCCCGGAGCCGGGAGCAAGCGGGGCAGGTCTTCAACTACGCGGCAAAGATGGTGCAGTTGTCGCCAACGCTGTCAGGCCTCGTACGCATCGTGCCTAGCGGCAAGCGATTGATTGGCTTGGCGCGCAACGTCGAGTATCGCGCGTTGTCAGCCGAGGGCACGACGGCGCATGGCCTATCGCCGATCCTGGCGATCCTGGACGAGGTGGGTCAGGTCAAGGGCCCGCAAGACGCTTTTATCGATGCGATCACAACGGCGCAGGGCGCGCACTCGGCGCCACTCCTGATTGCCATTAGCACCCAGGCGGCCGATGACGCCGACCTGTTCTCGCAATGGCTCGATGACGCCGAGCGATCTGCCGACCCGCGGATCGTATCCCACGTTTACTCCGCGCCAAAGGATGCGGGATTACTGGACAAGAAAGCCTGGCGCGCTGCGAACCCGGCGCTGGGGATCTTCCGTAACTTGGACGATCTGGCTGAGCAGGCAAAGCAGGCCTCGCGGATGCCGAGCGCGGAGAACACGTTTAGAAACCTGTGCCTGAATCAGCGGGTGTCGATCGTCAGTCCGTTCATCTCGGTCGATGTCTGGAAGTCCTGCGCAGCGCCGGTGGCGGAATATGGATCCACAGCGGTGTGGTGTGGTCTGGATCTGTCTGGCCGGACCGACCTCACCGCGCTGGTGATCGTCGGCCGGATTGATGGTATCTGGCATGTCACGCCGCACTTCTGGACACCGGAGCAGGGATTGATGGACCGGGCCAAGCGCGATCGATGTGCCTACGATCTGTGGGTGCGGCAAGGCTACTTGCGGACAACGCCCGGTGCAACCGTTGATTACGAATTCGTTGCCCAGAACATCGGGAACATCCTCGGCATGCTGGACGTGCGCGCCATTGCCTACGACCGCTGGCGGATCGAGCTCCTGCGAAAGGAATTGGACAGCCTGGGCATCACCCTGCCATTGGTCGAATACGGCCAGGGCTACAAGGACATGAGCCCGGCGCTCGATACCTTGGAGTCCGAACTACTGAATGGGCGCGTCGCTCACGGCATGCACCCGGTGCTCTCCATGTGCGCGGCCAACGCCATTGTGGCGAAGGATCCGGCTGGCAACCGGAAGCTCGACAAGCACAAGACGACCGGTCGCATTGATGGAGTCGTTGCCCTGGCCATGGCGATGGGTGTGGCGATCGGAAAGCAGGAGGACACAGTCGTGATCGATAGTAGCTATGAGTTGATGCTGATCTGATGGGGCTCCTGAGCTTCCTGAATCCGTTCCGGGCTGCGGCCGACGATCGCTCCCCGTGGGGCGACTTTTGGTTCACGCCGGTGACGTCGCGCACCGCCAGTGGCGCGCGGGTCTCGGCCGACAGCGCCATGCGTCTGTCAGCTGTGTACGCGTGTGTTCGGATCCTGTCCGAGACCCTGGCTATGCTGCCCTTTGTGCTCTACCGGCAGCGACCCGATGGGGGCAAGGACCGGATCACCGACCACTGGCTCTACGCGCTGCTCGCCAAGCGACCGAACCGTTGGCAGAACGCCTTCGAGTGGCGGGAGATGATGCAGGGGCACTTGGCCCTGCGCGGCAATGCGTACAACCAGATCATCAGTAACAGCCGCGGAGAGATTGCCGAATTGATTCCGGTCCATCCAGACAAGATCAGCATTGAACTTCTGGACAACGGCGACTACCGCTACCGGGTCACTGACCGGCAAGGTGCCGCTCGCCCGGTGCCGCGAGGCGAGATCTGGCACTTGAAGGGACTCTCCAGCGATGGGCTCCTGGGGTTGAGTCCCATTGAGCTCGCGCGGGAGAACTTTGGCATGGCGTTGGCTGCCCAGGATTATGGTGCTCGTTTCTTTGCCAATGACGCCAAGCCGACCGGCGGCTGGGTGGAGTTCCCGGGTAGTTTTAAGGACAAGACCGCCAAGGAAGTATTTCGGGAGAACTTCCAGTCAGCGCAGGCGGGAGCTAACCGGGGCAAGATGCTGGTCCTAGAAAACGGGATGAAGTACCACGAGGTCGGTGTGACCAATAAGGATGCCCAGTTCCTGGAACTGCGGAAGTTCCAAATCACCGACGTCGCCCGGGTGTTTCGCGTCCCGCCGCACATGATTGCGGATCTGGACCGGGCCACGTTCAGCAATATCGAGCATCAGTCCCTCGAATTCATCATGCACACGATGACGCCGTGGGCTGAGCGGTGGGAAGCGGCGATTGAGGCGGATCTCCTCTTTGACGAGGAAGGCCTCGAAGTCGAGTTTGACTTTGCCAACCTCCTGCGCGGGGACCGCGCTGCGCGCGCGGCTTATTACCACTCGGGCATCTTGGATGGGTGGCTCACCCGCAACGAAGCGCGCGTCGCGGAGAACATGAATCCGCTCGATGGTTTGGACGAACCGCTGCGGCCGCTCAACATGGTCGAGGAATCCTGGGCCGAAGAGGAAGAAGGGGCTGCGCCGTCGGTTGCGCCGTCGGCTGCGCCGGGCAGTCCTGCTCAGTCGATGCCGGAGGACAGCGGTGATGATGACGCTGCGACCAATCAGCGGCTGCGGGAGGTCGTCACCGCCGTGGCGACCCGAATTGCCCGGAAGGAAGCGGCGGCACTGACGCGAGCCTGGGAGCGGGGCGGTAACCTGACCGGATCTGCCCGAGCTTTCTATATGGACCACGCCGCGTACGTTGCTGAATCGCTGGGCGTCACCCTAGACGCGGCGCGCGGGCACTGCGAGTTCATGCTGGCCACACCCATCAATGATGGCATTGAGGCGGCCCTGGCCACGATTGAGCCGCGCGCTCTGGCAAGCCTTGTCACCCTGGGTACCAACTTGAAAGGCTGAAAATGAAACATGCACTCCTGGTCTCCGAGTTCCTGTCCACACCCTGGGCGCTGACGCCCGAGCGGCTTCAAGTCTTCTCTGGGGTCATCTCGCGCTGGTCGCAGGACATCAAGCCCACCGACGACGTCATGACGGGCATTGCCGCCGACCGCGAAGCCAGATCCGCACGCGCCTTGGCCAACAGCCGGGCAGGTGGCGGCGGCATCGCGGTCTTGCCGCTGTACGGCGTGGTGACGCAGCGCGGCAATATGGTCGATGATGTCTCCGGGCCCGGCAGCGTGAGCACCCAAGCGTTCGCGGCCGCCCTGCAGGATGCCCTGAACGACGACACCGTCGGATCGATATTGATCGACATCGACTCGCCCGGCGGGTCCGTCTACGGCGTGAGCGAACTTGCCGACCAAATCTACCAGGCGCGCGGCAAAAAACCCATCGTCGCCATTGCCAATAGCCTGGCGGCCTCGGCCGCATACTGGATCGGGTCTGCCGCGTCAGAACTCTATGTCACACCGGGCGGTGAAGTGGGGAGCATCGGCGTTTATGCCGCGCACCAGGACATCAGCCAGGCGCTCGAGCTTGAGGGCATCAACGTTCAGTTGATCTCCGCCGGGAAATTCAAGACCGAAGCCAGCCCCTATGGACCCTTGTCCGACGAGGCGCGCGCCGCTATCCAGCAATCGGTGGATGGCTATTACGCCATGTTCACCAAGGCGGTGAGTCGTGGCAGAGGCGTGAGCGTGGCGCAGGTCCGTGATGGCATGGGGCAGGGCCGGTGCGTGTCTGCCACGGATGCGCTGTCGCAGGACATGGTCGACGGTGTGATGTCCTTTGATGATCTTGTTCGAAAAATCCAGAAGTCGGCGCGCGCAAGCCGCGGTGCCAGCGCATCTACCGACATCCCGCCACCGGTTGCAGTGGCCGCGGCCATGGCACCGGAACCAACAGAGTTGGTGACCGCGCCGGCTGTCGCGGCAGTAGTCGAGCCCGTGCCTGAGATCGTGGAAGATGTTGCGCACGAGGTCGTGGCCGCGGTCACCGTGGTTGAGGCCGAGGCCAACGCTGAGGTGGAAGCGGCGTTAGAGCCGGCCTGTGACATTGCGCCGGCTGCATCCGCCAACCGCCTAAGCGCGCGGAAGAACGATCTCGCTTTGCTCTACTGACCAGGGATCGCGTGAGGCCTACTGGAATGCACGAACCGCAATGTAGGTGAAAAGCACTGCGATAACGATGGCCCAGAAGGTCCCCCCATACAGAATATG
Organism: Sterolibacterium sp.; assembly: GCA_023258955.1. Classification (GTDB taxonomy): domain Bacteria; phylum Pseudomonadota; class Gammaproteobacteria; order Burkholderiales; family Rhodocyclaceae; genus CAIYYX01. The sequence continues at coordinate 10,447 of JAHFRE010000004.1, read as the reverse complement.
GAACCTCACTATCGAACGGGCCCTTCTCGCAGTCCAGTGACGCCTGTAGTAGCCGCCGCGTTGGAGTACGCGGAAATCGCGCTGGCTGACGTAGAGGATGTAGGTGCCGTTGTACCAGCGGGCTATGGCGTCACCAAGGCGGGAGCGGATACGCATTCGGCCACCCAGAAATCGCAATCACGGCCCAACTCCGTTGAGTTAGACCGGCAGCATCTTGCGGCCCGTCGGTCGCACCTTTGAATCATACCGCCATCAGGCGGGCTAAGACTGTCCATCGAACCCGCCCTGTGCGGGTTTTTCAATTGGGAGATCCACATGAGTAAGAAACTCCGCGAGCTGCAAGCCCGCAAGTCGGCATTGGTGTCTGACAAGGCCGAATCTCTGAAGCAAGCGAGCGTGCTCCTGGACGCTGCCGCTGCAGAAAATCGTGACCTGTCGACCGACGAGCAAGCTGCGTTCGACAAGTGCCGTCTCGAGGCCAGCGGCCGCGCCAACGAAATCGAGCGCATTCAGGCCCAGATTGATGTCGAGCAAGAACTCATTGCCGCGCAAGCGCAGATCGGTGTGCAGGAGGCCATCGGCATCATCATCACCGAGAACGTCGAGTCCGATCCCAAGCGCGGCTTCAAGTCTGTTGGCGAATTCATGCAGGCCGTCTATCGCGCCGAGAAGTTCGGCCAGACGCCGGATCCGCGTCTCCTGATCGGTGCCGCCGCGCCCTCGACCTACAGCAACGAAGGTGCTGGCCAGGACGGCGGGTTCTTCGTGCCGCCGGAGTTCTCCAAAGACATCTTCACCCTCTCCCTGGGCGAAGACTCCTTGCTGCCGCTCACCGACGAAGTCGAGATCAACGGCAACAGCATGGCCTTCCCCAAGGACGAGACCACCCCCTGGGGGACCAACGGCATCCGTGCCTTCTGGCAGGGAGAGGCGGCCACGGCCGTATCCACCAAGCTCGCCCTGGGTCTTGCGACGCTCCGCCTTAAGAAACTCATGGCGCTGGTGCCCACAACCGATGAACTCCTCGAAGACGCCAACGCCCTGGCAAGCTACCTCCCGGGCAAGATCGCCGACTCGATCCGTTGGAAGACCAACGAGGCCATCCTCTTTGGCGCGGGCGCTGGCGTGCCCATCGGATGCATCTCCAGTCCGGCGATTGTCACGGTTGCCAAGGAATCCGGCCAGGCCACGGCAACGCTCCTGCCGGCCAACCTCGCCAAGATGGTCTCGCGCCTGCCTGCCGGGTCCTACAACAAGGCGGTCTGGATCATCAACAACGATGTTCTGCCGGCACTCTTCACCCTTACCCTGGGCAACTACCCGATCTACCTGCCCTGCGGCTGCATGACCGGTAGTGGCGGCGGCATCCAAGGCAATCCCTACGGGATCCTGCTCGGCCGCCCGATCGTCGTCTCCCAGCATGCGGCAAGTTTCTCCAGCCAAGGCGACGTGATCCTGGCCGACCTCTCCTACTACCAGACCATCACCAAGGCGGGCGGGATGCAGACGGCCACCTCCATGCATCTCTACTTCGATGCGGACCTCACGGCCTTCCGCACCACCTTCCGCATGGACGGCCAGCCGAAGATCGTCGCTCCCATCAACCCGGCCAAGGGCAGCAGCACCCTCTCGCCCTTCATCCAACTCGGCTCCCGCTAAGTCCTAGCGGCCCCTGGCGGGGAGCAAGCCCTGGCGGGCTGAAAGTTTGATGGGCACCGAGCATGTGCCTGTCTCGACAGACTTCATAGGAGATTCCTCATGTACCCGAATGCAAAACCGAGCGAGATCGTCACGGTCCTCGCCACCATCGATCCCGTCAGCCAAGCTGCCGGGAGTGCTACGACTGGCTGGATCCCGGTGGCGAACTTCCACAACTTCCTGGCTGCCATTGAAACGGGCGTGCTGGGAACCGGTGCCACGATCGACGCCAAGATCCAGCAGGCGCAAGACAACAGTGGCACCGGTGTGAAGGACGTCACCGGCAAGGCGATCACCCAGATCGTCAAGGCCTCTGGCGACAACAAGCAGGCGCTGATCAATTTTCGAGGTGAAGATCTGGACAACCTCAATGGCTTTGCCTATGTGCGGCTGTCAATCACGGTCGGCACGGCGGCAAGCCAAGTGGCAGCGCAAGTTCTTGGCTTCACGCCACGCTATGCCACGGCGGACGCCTTCAACCAGGCCGGCGTCGTCCAAATCGTCTAGGCCGTGCCACACCTTGTAACCGAGTCCGGGGCACTTGTGGGTGCCCCGACCCATTTTGGAGACCGACATGCCCAAGGCTTTGATGTACTCGCAGACCTGGTTTGACTGCGATGCGGGCGGCACGAGCTTCGCCAAGTATCAGGCGGGCCAGACCTATCCGCTCCACGAGGATGCAGAGCGCCACGTCGCACTTGGCATCGCCGAGGTCATTGATGTTCGCGCGGCCGAGAAACCTGCCGCGGAGAAGGCCGACCGCGCGCAGGGCAAAGCCGCTGCCGACTCGACTGCTACCCCCTAGGAGAAACGAGATGCAAACTCATAATGGAATCGCCGCCGGCAACGCGGCGACCGACAGCGCTATTGCCTCGCAGAGCAGTGTTGTCGAGAAGGCCGGCGTCATCGGCGTCTATAGCGTCCAGTGCGTTGGCCCGGACGGCCAGGTGAAGTGGGAAGACACCGCCGACAACATCGTCACCAACGTCGGCAAGAACCTGGCGTTGGACACGTTTCTCGCCGGCTCTGCCTACACCGCTGCCGTCTATATGGGCCTGGCCAACGGCTCCGCCTCAAGTTGCACGGTAACGGACACGATGGCCAGCAAGACGACGTGGCTGGAAGTCGGTGCTACCAATGCGCCAACCTATACCAGTCCGCGCAAGACCCCGAGTTGGTCCAGTGCCTCAGCAGGCTCCAAAGCCACAAGCGCCGCTGTCTCGTTTGCGATCACCTCGAGTGGCACGGTCGGCGGCTGCTTCCTGGTCTTTGGCTCAGGCGCGGTGACGACCATTGATAACACGTCGGGCGTCCTGTATTCCTGCGGCGCCTTTACGGGCGGCAGCAAGACAGTCTCCAATGGGGACACATTGAACGTCACGTACACCGCTAGCATGTAGAGGAGAAGCAAGTATGGCTTCAAAATTCCCCAAAGGCACGATTGTCCATCAGGTCGTGCAGGTGCTCTCTGGCAAGGTGCAGTCCTTCTCGGTCGATCAGGAGTCCGGCGACGTGCAGTATTGCGTCGAGTGGGCCGATCCCGAGGGCAATATCCACAGCCGCTACTTCGTTGAATCGGAGCTTGCAGCGGATTCGACCGTTGAGACCGTTGGCGCGCCGGTGGATGCTGAAGTTGCTGCGGCGGCGGCCGCCACTGCAGCTGCAGCTGCTACCGCTCACGCTGCTGCGTCCGCGCAGAGCACCTAAGCCATGGGCGCCCAAGGCACAGCGACGCTCAACTTCGGAAGTTTTCCAGGCTCTCAAGAGGCGAGCGTCGCTGTCATCGGTCAGACAGGCATCACGGCCGGTTCGCTGGTTGATGCGTGGGTTCTGCCCGCCGATGGCACCGACCACTCGGCTGATGAAATGCGCGTCGACCCCATTCGGGTAACCGTCGGAAACATCGTGGCCGGGACCGGCTTCACCATCTATGGCTATCCCGGCGACGTCCAAGTGTTCGGTACAAAGACCGCCTATGGTGGCCTGCCTGACCAACAGGCAGACACCTATGGTGCCTACAACGTCGCATGGGTATGGAACTGATGAACCAGAAAAGCTTCGCGAAGGATGCGGCAGAAGCAGAGATTCAAGCAGTCCTCGAAAAATATCAGGTCGATTTGGTATTTATCGGGATCACCCGCAACGGACTGCCTGCCGGTGGGCAATTTACCGTAGAGCCGCGCCAAGTAGGACGTTCGCAGATACAGGAGCAGTGAAGTGGCGATTCAGATCATTGGCAATGGCGGTACGGTTGCGGAAGTCGACGGCACCACGTGGCGCGCGCTGCGGGTCACCGACCGCCCGACCGAGTTCGGCGCCGGGGGCTATTACAGAACGGCGATTTCCCAGCTGACCGCTGCCGCCCCTGCTGCAGGTGCCAACCTCGCCTCCCTGCGCTGGACCTCCGGGTCGCTCCTCATGCTGATCCGCTACTTGCAGATCACGATCAATGTCAGCACGGCGTCTACCGCAGGTTTGCCGCAGTTCGCGGGCTATGTTGCACGGGCCTACACCGTGACAGACACGGGCGGCACGGCGGCCACACTTTCGGGCAACAGCTTCAAGAAGCGCACCAGCCACGGCGGGACCTCCTTGGGCGATCTGCGCTATACCGCTGCCGCCACCCTGACAGCCGGTACGCGCACGCTGGACGCTGCGCCATTCATCACGACGACGACGAATATCGCGCTGGGTTCAACCAGCACAGCGATCCTCGACATCGACGGCCCTGGCGATCACCCGATCGTGCTGGCCCAGAACGAAGGCCTGGTCTTCCAGAACGTCACCGCTGTGACCGCCGGCGTCTATCAATATACGATCAATATGGCGTGGGCCGAAGTGCCGGCGTACTGAGCCATGGGGCTCCTTCTTGCGCGTGAGGGAGGGCTATCGAGCGCGAACATCCACTTCATCGGCAGCGTCGAGTCAACCAATGCTTCCGATGCGTTAACCGCAAGTGGCGCCTACGGCGTCGCCGTCACAGAAGCCGTCTATCCGGCAGTCGGCCAGCTAAATATCTACGCCGCAATGGTCGCGGCAAGCGGAGGCTACGTTGCGAGTAGCGGGCCGTATGGGCAGTCGCAGACGTTCCTAGCGACCGTCACGGGGCAGATTCAGTCAATCGCGCTACGCGGCTATCGAGATACCTCAGCCGCGGGTGTGCCTGCGCAACTGGGGCGCATTGCGCTGTTTTCGCTGACGGCCAATTCAGTGACGGGGCTTCCGCAGACTCAGCTTGCCGTCATCACATTCAACCTGATGACGCTCAGCACAACGCCGGGGCTGATCACCTTTGACTTTAGCCAGGTATCCGGTGCAACAGTGACGGCGGGTACATGGTACGCAGCGGTCTGGTGTCATGGCAGCGATTGGGGCAGTAACAACAGCAATCAGACGATGGGGTATTTCGATGCCTCTGGCAACGTCTCGCCGAGTATTTCCACCAGCGGTTACACCGCGGCTGCGTCCTATCCCACCGGATGGGCCGCTGACACCTGGTCATACGACATCGAGGTTGTGGTTACCGGGTCGACGCAAGGTGCGGTAGATGCCGAGGTTGGAACGTTCTCAACGACTGTTGCTACGACCGAATCAGCGACAGCGGCCGATGGTCCGGTGGGCAGTTTTTTGGATGGCGTATTCAGCTTTGAGTTAAGCACGAATCCAACGTGGGATGGCAAAACCGTACTCCACAATCATCTGTCTACGTCATCCGGCACGGTGTCCAATGACTCCGTGGCGATAGGTTGTCCCGGATCATTTGCCTATTCGTCGACACAGACGCTATTTGGGCTACAGAATAGCGCTTGGCAAAAGTACACGGGCGGCTCGTGGAGTTTCGGAAATATCGGAATTTACACGGGCGCCCAATCGTTACTTCCGCAAACGTCATTGCCCATCTGGACGGTTGAGCTTTGGTATTTCCGAAACGCCGTCCAACCCACGGCCGGCGGCAATGATGCGTTCTATATCTACTGGGCTGGGTATGTCCCGCAGTACATTCGTTTCGACGGGCTCAATGTGACTGTCAGGTTGGGCGCTAGCGCCCTGACGGTCACCGCGCCTGCGATTTCGATCAATGTTTGGCATCACATCGCGGTGCAAAATGACGGCACGACCATCATATTCTTCTTGGACGGTGTGCCGACGGTTGTGTCTTCCACGGATGGTAGTTTGAATCCTTTTGCTCTGAATACGTTTGATGTCTTTGGGCAGGACAACGATACCGGGGTCATCCATAACACCTACACCCAAGAGTTTCGCCTTTCAAACTGCGCAATCTATTCCAACAGTGGATTCACGCCACCGACAGCCGTATTTGCTGATCCGATTTTATCGACGGATGTCACAGCCTCACCCATCACTGCGGCGATACCCGAAACGGCGACGGCCACTGACAGCCTGCCCAAGCCAACAGGAATTACGGGCGTGGTGCAAACCGAGGCAACCGGCGGCACGCTTGAGGCCTCAGACGCGTTCAACGGCGGGTACCAGGAAGAGCACCTGACGCTGGTTGATAGCGTAACCAGCGTGGCAACAGCGAACGGCGCTCAAATGGAGCCGCTGGGCGACCCAGCAATCGCCCTGTACTGCAATTTTGAGGGCGGCGTGTGGGACCTGGCCGGGAACGGTTCTCAGGCCCTCGCCGGAGCGGCGACGATCCAGAACAGCATTGTAAAGTTTGGCAGCTACGCGCTTTCCTTCGGGAGCGCCGGCAACGCCTATCAATATACGCCGCTCGCGAACCACACAGAGACGATCCCTGTTTGGACGTATGAATGTTGGTATTACCCGGCCACCACGTCGAGCTACTGGTTCTACTTCTTCTATCCGGGTAATGGCATTGGTGGCTTTAACCTCGTATCCGCGACCAGTACCTATGGCACGGGGCTGTTCGTCGGGGTGGGTGTCGGCAGCTTCGCTCTGAACAATGCGGCGTGGAATCACCTCTGCTTGCAGTTCGACGGAACGATGCTCTGCTTTTTCGTGAACGGAACCGCGGTTACCCTGACAAATAATACAGGTGCCGGCAAGTTCGCACTCAACCTGACACCTTGTGTGAATTGGGCTTGGTACACGGGGCCGTCTGGCAACGCCGCCTATCTTGATGAAGTCATTCTGACCCGCGCGGCCAAGTACAGCAACAGCGGGTTTACACCGCCAACGACGCCGTTGAGCTACTACGCCGCCAGTGACACGATGGCAGCACCGGTGCAAGGAGGCCTCACCGAAGCGGCGACGGGTGCCGATGTGGTTGCCACTCCGAATACTTCCTGGAACCCAACGCAGACCGAGGCGGCTGCTGCGGCAGACCCGCAGGGTGCCATGGGTGGAGCCGAAAATCAGCTTGAAGCCGTAATGGGCGCTGACGCTGTTGCTGTGCTATCAACCTATGGCGTGGTGGATAGCGAATCGATATCGCTGAGCGATGTTTCTGTCGGCGGCGTTCCTTTCGCAGTAACCGATACCGAAGCAACGACTGGGAGCGACAACGGGGCGGTGACCGCTTCCTCGCCGCATTGGATTCTCGAGCGCGGAACGCCGGACGCGAATACTTACCTCTTGTACCACTGTGCTGATGGTTCGAGTGCTTGCGGTGGTCCGGCCTTTTCTGGAACTTTCGGAAGCACTCATACGACACTGGGGTTTGCGACAAGCCTGACGCTGCCGGGATACGGGTTGATATATTTCCCTGTAACGCAAACGCTGCCAGCACCCGCCAATTTAGGGAAGATTTGGACGATAGAATTTTGGGTGTACACGACAGTCACTTTTAACGCGATTGTGATGGAGACGTCTACTGGGGCATCCGCGATGCTTCAGGTAACGTCCGGCGCGTCAAGTAGTATTTATACCGGCAGTTCGGGTAGCTATTTCACGGCCCCAGCGATTTCGACGAATGCTTGGCACCATATTGCAGTCCAGTGCGATGGAACAAGCGCCTACTTCTTCTTAGACGGTTCTCCTACGTTGGTCGGGACGAATGTCGCGGCCCATGACTACGATTTGTCCGGTAGCGCTAGTGTATTTGGGTTGGTCAACGCGGACGGGATGAACACGATCTACGTCCAAGAGTTTCGCGTCTCGACTATTGCTCGCTACGCCAATAGCGGATTTACATCGCCCACAGTTCCATTCACTGTTGTGGGGGCGGCAGATGCGGGCGACGGCAAGCTGCCGACGTCCTGCTACCTCCCCGAGACGATGTCCAACAATGCCCTTGCGTCGTCGTTGGCGTATGGCAATGGCGCGCCCTATGTCAAATACCTCGACAGCGCTTCGACCATCTATGGCTACGGGGTGACTTTCATCGCCTCTGTTACGGCGCACCTTGGCCCGGTCACTGCTTACGTCTACAAGAACAATCATTCCAATCCACCGGCACAGCCGGGTACAGTTGAACTTTGGCAGTTGGCGAGCAATTCGATTTCGGCGATGCCAAGTACCAAATTGGCGTCGTTGACGTTCACCCAGGCATCCGCTCCAACATCCGGACTGTTTTGCGTAGATTTCACTGCGGTAAGTGGGGCGAATGTGACTGCTGGGGTCGGCTATGCGGTGGTCTTCTATCGCGGGTCAGATTGGACAGGGACCAACGATCAGTTTGCGTTGCTTGCCCAGTATTGGGGCATGCCGTCGCCAATGGCAGTGATCTGGAATCAGAATGGCGTAGCGTGGTACGCGGAAAGCAACTACTCGCCGGGAATACTTGTTGAATACGTGACGCCGCAAGATGCCGCCAACGGCATTGGTGGTTTGACGCTTGTCTCCATTACAGAGGCCTTGGCAGGCGTTGATGCGTCTGACTATAACGCGGGAATGAACGCGAATGAGGCGGCGGCTTGTTCTGACAGCGCCTCGACGATAGTGACTTTCTATGGGGATCAGTCAAATTCCGTACATGGCCCGGTCCAACACGATTACACGCAGCTTATTTCCCGCGTTGGTTCATCTGACTACTGGATCGGTGGTGATGGTAGGTCGGGCCACACGTTCCAAGCAACTGCGTCAGGACAACTGGGTGCCGTGCTGTTTTGCATGCGACAGGGATGGGGCCTTGTAACACCAACCGCGACAGGAAGCATAGAGCTTTGGGTAACGGCCGGTGGCGGGCCAAGTGGCATTCCAACGGCACAGATCGCATCCGTTCCTCTTCCCTGGTCGAGCCTAACAACAACTGACACATGGTATTCGTTCGACTTCTCCATGGTTAGTGGTGCCGTGTTGTCGAGTGGGACTTGGTATTACATCTGCATTCACACTGGCGCCGATTGGGATGGTGCCAATAATCACCTCGTTGCCGTTCTGTGCAATACGGGCGGCATCGCTTCTTCTGCGACTACTGAGTACGGCGGCACGACCACTGCAACGGGCGGTGGAAGTTGGAGCACCTACGGCAACGATTGGATGATGATCGTCCAGATGGCCGGTAATGCTGACACTCTCATGGGTAATTGGGTAACAACCGTGTGGGGCGCTGAGGCTGCGACCGCGATTGACAGCCCTGCGGGCGGCTACACGGTGGCGATGCCAGAGGCGGCAACAAGCACAGATGGGCTGATATCAACCGCAATCGTCCCTATGGTTGGCTTGGAGGCTGCTACAGGTGCTGACGTACCAGTGGGTGCATTCTCTTCTCCGCAGGCGATAGCCGAAATCGGAGCCGGGACAGATGTAAAGGACTCGACCTATGTCACAGGCGCAACCGAAATTGAATCCGCATCGGGATCAGAGGTGCCAGCGGCGACGGCGATCCTTGTTGGCACTGAATCAGAGATTGCAAATACGGGGGATTCTCCTGTTTCTTTATTCGCGTTTGGCGTTGCTGATACAGAAACTGCAACTGGTGGAGACGCACCCGTGGTGTCGGCGAGTTTTGCCACCTTACTTAGCGAATCGGGGGCGCTTGCAGATACAACAAACGGAGTAGGGCCAGAGAGTGCGACGATTACTGAACCGACTACGGCTGCTGATGCGAACTCCACATCCGGCGCGCAGCCTGTCTCGATTCCCGAGGGTGCGACAGCCGCAGACGCCCCTGTTTCAACCTTCGTCACAAGCGCTGTGGAATCGGAGGCGGCGGCCGGTGCTGATGCACCTGTTGGTGCAAATGTGACTTCGGCAACGGGATTGGAAGCCACAAGTGGTACAGATTCACCTATTGGCCAGAATGTCACGTCCTCTGCGGGAACAGAAGCGGCAAGTGCGTCGGACGCTGCAACTGGCGGGAGTGTTGCCGTCGCTTCAATAGCAGAAAGCGCAACTGCTGCTGACGTTTTGGCTGCTGCTGCGCTATTTGTCGGTGCGCAAGCTGAGTCTGCATATTCGGCGGATGCGATCATTGCCGCAGCAGCGTTCGTGAGTGCCATGAGCGAGACGGTGAGTGGAGCAGATGCCGAAACTGTCACCGCACTGTTGGTCAGTGCGATCACCGAAGCTGTAGCTGCTGGCGACGCCACGGACGGGGTCGGGCCACAGGGCGTTACAGTCAGCGAGGTCGCTGCCGGATCTGATCTGCCGGCTGCGGCGGCTGGATTTGTTGCGGCGGCGACCGCAGCCATGGCTGGCTTGGATGCAGCCGATGCCGCCAATGCGGGGGGCATTGCCCCCCAATCTGAGATGGTCACGGCAATGGACGCCCCGGCGGCATTGGCGCTCTTTGTTGCGGCGCTGACGGAGGCGGCAACAGGAGCAGACGTCCCAACGGCAACCGCCGTGTTCGTGGCAGACACCGCCAGCGCAGCGACGG
>JAHFRE010000069.1 GCA_023258955.1 Sterolibacterium sp. | reverse complement strand
GCCGCGGCGACCGTGCGCGTGCGGGTGCGCTTCGCCGAGCCGCTCGAGGATCCGCACATCGGCTTCCAGATTCGCAACGCGCGCGGCGAGGCGGTGTTCATGACCAACACCTACTGCATGCGGCGGCGCATCGGGCCGGTGCAGCGCGGCGAAGAGGTGGTGGCGGAATTTTCTTTCGCCGCGGGGCTGGCCCCCGGCGACTACACCCTCACCGCCGGCGTCGCCGATGGCGGTGTCGGCGAGACGGAGTTCCGCCGCACCCTGACCCGCCACCACGACGCCACCGCGTTTACGGTGCTGAGAAATATGGACGCGATCTTGTGGAGCGGCGTCTACAACCTCGATCCGCGCTGCTCGCTGCATCGGCTCGGGCGGGACTGAAGACCATGGCTGAGTTGATGCCCGACGCCAGCGACGAGGAGTTTCTCGCCCATTGCTACGCCCACCTCCTGGGGCGCGAGCCCGACCCCGACGGCCGCAAGCACCACCTGCAGCTGCTCGCCGCCGGCACGCCGCGCGCCGCGCTGCTCGCCGCCTTCGTCGGCGCCGACGAGTTCGTCGCCCGCTTCAACGCGGCGGTCGAGGAAGGCGCGGCCCGACAGTTCGCGCCGGCCGGACATTTCTATTCGCCGCTGCCGGCAAGCGATGACTACGAGGCGCGCTACGCCGCATTGGCGCTGGACGACGCCGGCCTGGTCGATGCGGCGCGCCAACTCGAACTGGCCGATCGCTTTCGCGCCTACTACGCCGAATTGCCCTTCCCGCTGCAAGCGTCGGCCGAGCACCGCTATCACCTGAACAACGGCGCCTTCAACTGCTTCGACGGCATCATCCTCTTTTGCTTCATCCGCCACCTGCAGCCGCGAAATATCATCGAGGTCGGCAGCGGCTATTCGTCGGCGCTGATGCTCGACTGCTGCGAGCGCTTCCTGCCGGGCAGGACCGCGCTGACCTTCATCGACCCCTTTCCCGCCGCCCTGAGCGCCTGCCTGCACCCCGGCGACGAGCAGAACTGCCGCATCCTGCCGACGCCGGTGCAGGCGGTGCCGCTCGAGACCTTCGCCGCGCTCGGCCGGGGCGACATCCTGTTCATCGATTCCTCCCACGTGTCGAAGTTCGGCAGCGACCTCAACCACCTGCTGTTCAAGGTGCTGCCGCTGTTGGCCGGCGGCGTGGTGATCCACTTCCACGACATCTTCAGCAATTTCGACTATCCGCGCGAATGGCTGCGCGAGGGCCGCGCCTGGAACGAGGGCTATCTGGTCCGGGCGTTTCTTGCCGGCAACGCCGGCTACCGGATTCTCTTCTTCAACGACTGGTTCGCCCACCACCATTGGGACTATCTGTGCCGCCACATGCCGCTGTGCACTGTTCAACCCGAGGGCAGTCCCTTCAAGAATTGCGGCGTCAGCCTGTGGATCGAGAAGCTATGAACCGCCCCGACCGCCCGGTAGACCGCGATTTCCGCGCCACACTCAAGCGACAGCGGCCCTGCCTGCTGTGGTTTACCGGCTTGAGCGGGTCGGGCAAGTCGACCATCGCCAACCTGGTTGAGCAGCGCCTCGCGGCGCTGGCCTTGCACACCTATCTGCTCGACGGCGATATCGTGCGCACCGGTCTGAGCCGCGATCTGGGATTTTCCGCCGCCGACCGGGTAGAGAACATCCGCCGCATCGGCGAGGTGAGCCGGATCATGGTCGACGCCGGCTTGATCGTGATCACCGCTTTCATCTCGCCATTTCGCAGCGATCGCGAAATCGTGCGCGCCCTGATGAACGATGGCGATTTCATCGAGGTCTTCGTCGATACGCCGCTGGCCGAGTGCGAACGGCGCGACCCGAAAGGTCTATACAAGCGAGCGCGGGCCGGCGAGATCCGCGATTTCACCGGCATCGATTCTCCCTACGAGGTGCCGCCGGCGCCGACGATCCGCTTGCAGACGCTGCGCGCGAGCGCCGAGGAGTGCGCCGACCAGGTGATCGCCCACCTGGCCGCCCACGGCCATCTGCGTCCCGGGATGGTTTGATGCGCCTGCTGGTCACGACTTCGCACTCATTGCTGCTGGTCGATACCGACAGCGGATCGGCGCAGCCGCTGCACCGCGGCAGCGGCCTCTACTACGGCATCGCCCAGAAGCATGACACGATCTACGTGGCGGCCCGGCACCGCCTGGTTTCGTCGGCGCGGGAACAGGCGCAGGAGCGCGGCAGCATTCTGCTGTTCGATCGGGCGCTTCGCCTCTGCGGCGAGCTCGAGGCGCCGTTTCCCCTGCGCGACATGCACGCGATCGCCTGGCACGGGGAGCGTTTGTGGATCGCCGCCTCCTTCGAGGACATGATCGCCGTCTACGACGGGGCGAACTGGGAGCGCTGGTTTCCGCTCGGCGAAGGTTCGGCAGGGCCGGCCGACTTGCACCATTTCAATTCCTTCATGTTCGACGACGAGGTCGTCTGGCTGTTGGCGCACAAGCGCGGCGCGAGCGAGCTTTTGGCCTTTGCCAAACAGACGCGCCAACTGCAGCGGCGCATCGCCCTGGGCGATTGCGGGCATAATGTCTGGCGCGAGGGCGGCCAGATGTTCACCTGTTCCTCGACCGACGGCAAGGTGCTCGGTGATCGCGGTTTTTCCCTGGAAACCGGCGGATTTCCGCGCGGCGTCGCCTTCGACGCCGACACGCGCTGCGTCGGCGTTTCGGCCGTCGCGGAGCGGAAGGACAGGGATTTCACGACGGGCAAGCTGATGGTCTTCGACCGCGAGTGGCGACTGCAAAGAACAATCGAACTGCCGGGCGAGGGACTGATCCTCGACCTGCTGCCCCTGCCCGCGGGATTTGAGGATCGGCCGCGGGGCGGCAGGCTGCTCCGCTGGCTCCGGTCCGCGCTCGGCGGCAGCCGGGCGCAGGGTTCCCGGACGCAGCGATGAGCGATCACTTCTACCGCGATTTCGAAGACCGCCACCGCGGCTCGCGCGAGCTGATCAAGTCGCGGTTGCGCGCCTACCTGCCGTTCATCGAACCGCTGCGGGCGCTGCCCGGCGCCGGCCGCGCCATCGATCTGGGCTGCGGCCGCGGCGAGTGGCTGGAGCTGCTCGGCGAATGGGGATTCACGGCCGAGGGGGTGGACCTCGACGCGGCCATGCTCGAGGCCTGCCAGGAACGCGGACTGCAGACGCGTACGGCCGACGCCCTGGAGGCGCTGCGCGCCTTGCCCGCGGCGAGCCTCGCCCTGGTATCTTCCTTCCATCTGGTCGAGCATCTGCCCTTCGCCGAGTTGCGGGCCATCGTCCTCCAGGCGCTGCGCGTGCTCGAAGCCGGCGGCCTGCTGATACTCGAGACACCCAATCCGGAAAACCTGGTGGTGGGCGCAACCAGCTTCTACACCGACCCGTCGCACCTGCGCCCGCTGCCGCCGGAGCTGCTCGGCTTTGTTGTCGAACACGCAGGCTTTGCACGGCGCAAGCTGGTGCGACTGCAGGAATCGGCGGCACTGACTTCTACCGCGCCGGTCGACCTGTTCAGCGTGCTGGAGGGAACCAGCCGCGACTACGCCATCGTCGCCCAGAAGGCAGCGCCCGCAGCGCTGTCCGACTTCGACCCGGCTTTTGCGGCCGACTACGGCGTCTGTCTGGAGCCGCTGGCGCGGCGCTACGACCTCCAGGCGGAGGCGCGGACGGACGCTATGCGCGGCGCCCTGGTGCAAGCCGAGGCCGAGAGCGCCCGCCGCTTCGATGAAGCCTCGCGTCAGATCGCACAGCTCGATGAGCGCCTGCTGCGCGCCGAAACGGCGATCGTGAATGTCGAGGCGGCGAACCTGCGCGCCGATGCGGCGATGCTGCGCGCCGAAGCGGCCACCGCGCAGGCCGAAGCGCGGGCGGCCCAGCTGGCGAGCTATCTCGACGGCGTGTTGAACAGCCGCTCCTGGCGCATCACCCAGCCGCTGCGTGGGCTCGGTGCCGACTATCGGGCGCTGCGCGCTGGCGTGCGGCGATTGAACCTGGTCGCCAGCACCCGCCGCCGCAGCCGCTCGCTGGTGCGCTGGCTGGCGCGCGCCGCCTGGCGCTCGGCGCTGCTGCGCCGGCTGGCGCTCGCCGCGCTCGATCGCCTGCCCGGCCTGCGACGCCGCTTGCGCGCTGTCGTCTTCGACGCCGCCGGCGCCGTCGTCGACCCGGCACCGCTGGCCAGGGCGCCGCACCTGCGGTCGCCGCGCAGCGCGCGCATCCTCGACGAACTGCTGCGCGCCGTCGAGGCGGGGAAACGCTGATGCGCTTCGTCATCGACCTGCAGGGCGCCCAGACCGAGAGCCGCTTTCGCGGCATCGGTCGCTATTCCCTGGCGCTGGCGCTGGCCATGGCGAGAAACGCCGGCGAACACGAGATCTGGCTGCTGCTCAACGCCGGCCTGGCCGCGAGCATCGCGCCGATCCGGCGCGCCTTCGCCGGCCTCGTCCCGAGACAGCGCATCCGCGTCTTCGACATCCCCGGCCCCGTCGCCCAGATCGACCCGGCCAACGCCTGGCGCGCGCGCACCGCCGAACAGCTGCGCGAGCATTGCATCGCCCAGCTGCGGCCGGACATGGTGCTGGTGACCAGCCTGTTCGAGGGCTACATCGATGATGGCGTTACCTCGATCGGCGCCTTCTGCGGCGGCGAGCGCACCGCGGTGGTGCACTACGACCTGATTCCCCTGCTCGATCCGGATGTCTATCTGTCAGCACCGACCAAGAACAGCTACTACCGGCGCAAGCTGCGCTCGCTGGGCGAGGCCGGCTTGCTGCTGGCGATCTCCGACTATTCGCGGCGCGAAGCCACCCAGACGCTGCAGCTCGATCCGTCCAAAGTGGTCAACATTTCCTCCGCCGTCGATCCGAGTTTCCAGCCCGTGGCCGTATCGCCCGAGCGGGAGGCGGAGTTGCGGCGGCGCTTCGGTTTCAGCCGGCAACTGGTCATGTGCGCACCGGGCGGCTTCGATACGCGCAAGAACATCGATGGTTTGATCGCCGCCTACGGTTTGCTGCCGGCCGCCTTGCGCGCCGGCCACCAGTTGCTGCTGGCGAGTCGGGTGGACGACTTGGAACGGCAACGCCTCGAAGGCGCCGCGCGCAAGGCGGGTCTCGCGGTGGGCGAGATGGTGCTCACCGGCTACCTCGGCAACGATGAGCTGCTGGCGCTGTACAGCCTGGCGACGCTGTTCGTCTACCCCTCGAAGCACGAGGGCTTCGGGCTGCCGGCGCTGGAGGCGATGGCCTGCGGCGCCGCGGTGATCGGCGCCGATGCCACCAGCGTGCCCGAAGTGATCGGTTGCGACGAGGCCTTGTTCGATCCGGCCTCACCCCAGGCGATCGCCGACAAGATCGCCGAGGTGTTGCGCAGCGGCGAGTTGCAAGCGCGTCTGCGTCAGCACGGATTGAACCAAGCGCGGAAATTCTGCTGGGAGCAGACCGCGATCGACGCGCTGCGCGCGCTTGAGGCGCGCGCTGCGGTTGCCGCCGCCGCCCCCCGGGCTGCGCCAGCAGCCGGCAAGCGGCGCCTCGCCTTCGTCTCGCCGCTGCCGCCGGAACGAACCGGCATCGCCAACTATAGCGTCGAACTGTTGCCGGCCTTGGCGGCGCTATTCGACATCGAATTGGTCACCGATCAGGCGACGATCACGCTGCCGCCGTCGCTGTCCTCCCTGGTGCGCCGCTCCAGCGACTGGTTCGCCGCCAACGGCGGCGCCTATGAGCGGATCGTCTATCAGTTCGGCAACAGCCCTTTCCACAGCCATATGCTGCGTCTGCTGCGTCTGCATCCGGGCGTGGTGGTGCTGCACGACTTCTTCTTGAGCGGCATGCTCGCCCACGAGGAGCTGTCCGGCAGGGCGCCCGGCGCCTGGAGCCGGGCGCTGTTCCATTCCCACGGCTATCTGGCGCTGCGCGATCGCACCCTGGCTGCATCGGTTGATGAGACCAAGAATCGCTATCCCTGCAATCTCGAGGTGCTGCAGGACGCGCGCGGGGTGATCGTGCATTCGGCCTATTCGCGGACGCTGGCGCAAGCGTGGTACGGGGCCAGTGCAGCCGACGACTGGACGCTGATTCCGCATCTGCGCACGGCGGCCACGAGCGTCGATCGGCGCGGCGCGCGCGCGGCGCTCGGCCTGGCCGAGGATGCCTTCGTCGTGTGCAGCTTCGGCTTCGTCGCGCCGACCAAGCTCACTGAGCGGCTGCTCGAAGCGTGGCTGGCATCGCGCCTGGCGGCGGCGACGAATTGCCTGCTGCTGCTGGTCGGCGAAAACGACGGCGGCGAATACGGCAAGCGCATCGTCGCGCGCATCGGCGCCAGCGCCTGCCGCGAGCGGATCCGCATCACCGGCTGGGCGGACGACGCGGTCTACGGCCAGTATCTGCAGGCGGCGGACCTGGCGGTTCAATTGCGCACCCTGTCCCGCGGCGAGACCTCGGGCGCCCTGCTGCATTGCCTGAATCACGGCACCGCGACCATCATCAACGCCCACGGCTCGATGGCCGACGTGCCCAGCGCGGTCACCTGGAAGTTGCCCGACGCGTTCGCCGATGCGGAGCTGGTCGGGGCGCTGGAATCCCTATGGTCGGACGGCGAACGGCGCCGCGCGCTGGGGTCCGCGGCGGCGGCTTATGTCAAGGCAGAGCACAGTCCCGAGAGCTGCGCCAACCAGTATGCCGCGGCGATCGAGGGCTACCATGCGGCGGCGCAGACCGACCGCCACGCCCTGCTGAGGTCGCTCGCCGCCATCGACGATCTGCCTGCCACCGAAGCGGCGCTGCAAGGCCTGGCGCAAGCGGTCGCGCTGTCGACCCGCGAGACCATCCAGCCTCGCCAGCTTCTGGTCGACGTTTCGGCGATTGCGCGCCACGACCTGCAGACCGGCATCGAGCGCGTCGTCAGGGCGCAGCTCAACGCCCTGCTCGCTGCCCCGCCGCCGGGCTGCCGGGTGGAGCCGGTGTATCTGAGCCAGGAGGCCGGCGCCTGGCACTATCGCTACGCCCGCGAATACACCCAGCGCCTGCTCGGCATCAGCGCCACGAACCTGGTGGACGAGGCGGTGGACGTTGAGGCCGACGACATCTTCTACAGTCCGGATTTCTATCCCGATGGCGTCATTGCCGCCGCCGCAAGCGGGCTCTATGCGCGCTGGCGGGCGTTGGGGGTCGAGCTGTCGTTCCTGGTCCACGATTTGCTGCCCATACTCAGACCGGAATTCTTTCCCGAGCAGGCGGACCAACTCCACGGCCGCTGGCTAGCTTGCGTCGCCGCCAACGCCGACCGCCTGGTCTGCATTTCCGGCGCTGTCGCCGACGAGGTCAGGCAGCAGCTGGCCGGTGGCGGCAACGACGCGCTGCCGCCACCGGAGATCGCCGTCGTGCACCACGGCGCCGACATCGAGGCCTCCGTGCCCAGCAGCGGCTTGCCCGACGGTGCCCTCGACTGTCTGCAGCGGCTTGCGGCGACGCCGGCATTCCTGATGTTGGGAACCATCGAGCCACGCAAGGGACACCTGCAGACGCTCGCGGCGTTCGAGCGCCTGTGGCGCGACGGATCACCGGTCAAGCTGGTGATCGTCGGCAGAGAAGGCTGGACAGCGCTGGCGCCGGCGCAAAGGCGAACGATTCCGGCGATCGTCGCGCGCCTGCGCCATCATCCGGAACTGGGCCGGCGACTGTTCTGGCTCGAAGGAATCAGCGACGAATACCTGGCCAAGGTTTTCGCCGCCTGCGCCTGCCTGATCATCGCCAGCGAAGGCGAGGGCTTCGGCCTGCCGCTGATCGAGGCGGCCCGCCGCGGCCTGCCCATCATCGCCCGCGACCTGCCCGTGTTCCGTGAAGTGGCGCAAGACCACGCCTATTATTTCAAGGGCCACAGCGGCGAGGAACTCGCGACCGCGATCGGCGACTGGCTGGCGCTCGATGCCCGTGGCGCAGCGCCGTCTTCGACAGCGATCCGCTGGCGCACCTGGGCGCAGAACGCGGCTGAACTGGTGGCGCTGCTGACGCGCCACGACGACAACCAAGCAGGGCAAGCCAACCATATCGAGGACAGCGAATGAAAGCCTTTCTGCGCGGCCTGTTGGGCAAGCATCCGGACATCGACTTGGAGCGCCCCTGGACCCAGGCGTTTTCGCCGGTCACTTCGCGATTGGACATCTACTACTTCTTCCGCCACATCCTCGGGCGGCTGCCGCAGGAGGCGGAGTGGGCCGGCCACTGCGGCTTCATCGGCAAGGGTTTGAACGACGTGGTCGCCACCTACCTCAACTCACCCGAGTTCAAGAAGAGGGAGCTGCTCGGCTTCGCGCCACGCGGCATCCAACGGGTCGACCTGGATCGCTACGCGATCTACGTGGCCGACAACGACCACGCCGTCGGCAGCCACATCCTGGCGCAGCGCGACTACGAGCCGCAGGTCTCGGCAGCGTTCCGCGCCTTTCTGCAGCCGGGCATGGCGGTCGTGGACATCGGCGCCAACATCGGCTGGTATTCGATGTTGTCCGCGTCCCTGGTCGGCGAGCGGGGACGGGTCTTCGCCTTCGAGCCCAGCCCGATCAATTCGCGATTTCTGTGGGCCAGCAAACAGGCGAACGGCTTCGAGCAAATCACCCTGATCCACGCCGCCGCCTCCGAGCGGATCGAGAGCCTGGTCTACAGCAGTTCGTTTTCCAATGGCTTCGTGACCCAGCCGCAGGATGCCGATCCGCTCATGATCTTCGACGCGGATCTGGTCGCTGCGCTACCGGTCGATCTGGTCGTGCCGCCCGACCTGCCGATCCACTTGATCAAGGTCGATGTCGAGGGCTGGGAGATGAAGGCGCTGCGCGGCGCGATGGGCGTGATCGAGCGCTGGAAGCCGCGCATCGTCGTCGAGTTTTCGCCGCCCGCCCTCGAAGCCTGTTCCGGGGTGAGCGGCGAAGCCTTTCTCGAGCATTTCCGGGCGCTCGGCTACCACTTCCAGGTGATCGGCAACAGCGCGACCCTGGGCCCCGCCGAGGTCATGGCGGCCTATGGCGCGGCGCAGACCAACCACATCGATATTTTGCTGGTGGCATGACCGACGGCTACACCCGCCTGTTGCCGCCGGTCGTCGTCAGCCGCTGGTTGATCGCGCTGGCTGCCGTGGCGCTGTCGGTGTGGATCGAGTTTTCCCCGGCGCTGTCCGACGGCTATTTTGCCAACGAGTGGCTGCGCGACCGTTTCGTCGCCCTGCGCGCGACCGACGAAGCCGAGACGCGCATCGCGGTGGTCGACATCGATGAAGCCAGCCTGGCCGCGGTCGGCCCTTGGCCCTGGCCGCGGACGCGCTTGGCGGAACTGTTGGAGCGGCTGCTCGGCGAGTACGGCGCCCGCGCGGTGGCGCTCGACATGGTGCTGCCCGAAGCCGCCGACGCCGAGGGCGATCTGCGCCTGGCGAAGCTGGCGCAATACGGGCCGGTGGTCCTGGCGCAGGCTTTCGACTACGGCGCGCGATCGCTGCCGTTGCGCGTCGGCACCATCGCCGGTGGCTGGCCGGCCGCCGCCGCCAACGCGCCGGTCGCCAGCGGCTTCATCGGCAACCATGCCGGCCTGCGCAACGCCCGCCAGTCCGGCAACATCGGTTTCATCCCGGACCAGGACGGCAAGTTGCGCCACCTGCCGCTGCTGACCGCGTTCGACGGCAAGCACTACCCGAGCCTGGCACTGGCGCTCGCCGCCAGCGGCGGCCGCGCCGCGGACGCCGCGGCACCGCGCGGCAGCGCCCTGAGGCGCATTCCCTACACCCGGCAGATTGCTGCGTACACCGTGGTCAGAGCAGCCGACATCCTCGCCGCGAGCGCCCCGCCGACGGTGATAACCGGGCGTCTGGTGCTGGTGGGCGCCTCGGCGCTCGGTCTGGGCGACCGCGTCGCGACGCCGCTGTCGCCGTCGACCTCGGGTGTCCTGGTGCACGCATCGCTGCTATCGACCCTGTTGGACGAGGCCTCGGGCCAGGCGCCGGTGGCTTGGCCCGGCGCCTGGATCGCCATCGCCTTCTCGGCGCTGGTCGCCCTGATCGGCGTCTTCAGCCTGCCCCGCCTGCCGGCGGCGGTCAACATGGCCGTCCTCGGCGGCGCATCGCTGCTGTGGCTTTGCGCCGCCTACTGGATCTGTCCCCACGACTCGGAATTCTCGACCACCGCGCCGCTGGCGTGCAACCTGTTCCTGCTCGCGGTGGCGGTGCCCTTCGACTGGCAGATGGCGCAGCGACGCTCGCGCCGCCTGCTGGAAACGTTGCGCCACTACGTGGCCCCGGTGGTGGTCAATGAACTGCTGCGCAGCGACCTCGAAGACCCGCTGGCGCCGCAGCGTCTGAGCGTGACGACCCTGGTCGCCGACATGGAAGCCTATACGCACCACGTCGAGAGCCTGAGCGTGGAAGGGGCCGGACAGCTGACGCGGGACTTCCTCGAGTGCCTGACGCGGCCGGTGCTCGATCATCGCGGCACCCTGGACAAGTACACCGGCGACGGCCTGGTGGCGTTCTTCGGCGCCCCGCTGGCCATTCCCGACCACGCCGATCTGGCGCTCGACGCCGCGCGGGACATCGTCGCGGCGGTGGCCCGCTTCAATCTGGTGCGGCACAAGAAAGGTCTGTCGCCCCTGCGCGTGCGCATCGGCATCGAGACCGGCATCGCCATGGCCGGCGATTTCGGCACGGCCTTTCGCAGCATCTACACGGCGGTCGGCGACAGCGTCAATACGGCGGCGCGTCTCGAAGGCGTGGCGCGCGACCAACCCCACGATGTGATCGTCGGCGCCGGCGCCGTCGACGCGGCGCGCCGGCACCGCTTCAAGCGGATCGGTGACGTCGCTTTGCGCGGCAAGGAAAGACCGACGACGATCTTCTCGCTCGACGACTAGCCGCCGCGTTCAGCCGTCGCTGGGCCGGCGCTTGCCGTTCACCAACTCCTGCAAGCGTTGCGGCGAGCGGATGATCAGGCGGCGCATGTCTTTCTGCACGATGCTGGATTTGATCAGCGAGGCGATGGCGCGGGTCACCGTCTCGCGCGAGACGTTGACCATGATCGAAATCTCCTGGTGCGTCGGCATGTTGTCTATCTGCTCGATGCCGCCCGGCGCCTCCTCCTTGATGTAGTGCAGCAGGGCGAACACCCGCTGGAAGGCGTTGGGCAGCGCCTGCGCGGCGCGCAGGTCCGACATGCGGCGGATGACCTGGGTGAAATGCTGCATCATCGCTTCGGCGACTGGCGGGTGGTCGTAGAGCATGCGCCGCGCGTGCTCGCCGGGCAACCACAGCACCCGCGACGGCGACACGGCGATGACGCTCGCCGAGCGCGGGTGGCGATCGACAACCAGCAGTTCGCCGAAAAATTGCTCCGTCTCGATGATGTTCAGACCGACTTCCTGGCCATCGGGCAGGTGTCCGATCACCTGCAGCTTACCGGCGAGCAGAAAGCCCAGCGAGTCGGCGGTCTGCCCCTTGCCCAGGACCACGGAGCGCTTGGCGTAGGTCGCCAGCTGCGAGTGTTTCATCAGCGCCGCCAAGCGCTCTGCCGGCAGCAGGTTCAACAGGGGCAGCCTGGCCAGCGTCTCCCTGCCGACCTGTGTTTTTGGCGTCAATTTGACGTCAATTCGCGCGGTCAGCCGTTGCCCGGTTCCGCCTGCGGCAGTCCCACCAGGTGCGCTACCGCCGCGTCGGCGGCAGGCAGAACCATACCCGGCGCCGGCGGCGGTGCGGCCACGATCGCGGTCAGGGTGTCGGCGACGGTCGCCTGCATCTGGGTCGATGCCGGATCGACGCTGCTGTTGACCGCCGTCAACATGTTGCGCGCGATGCCCGCGGCGGTGGCACCCCGGTAGGCGGTGACCTCGGCTGTGGTGTCGATGTTGAAGGTGAAGTTGATGCCGACCGACACCTTGTTGATCACGCCGGCGGCGTCGATCAGGCCCTGGGTGGTACTGTTTTGCAACGCACCGTTCATGATCGCCAGGGCCGCGTTGCCCTTGGTCAGGCCTTGGTTGTCGATGGCGTCGGTCCAGTAGGCCTTGCCCGCCGGCAGCGGGTCGCGATTGAACACGTTGTTGAAGATCGCCGTGACGAAGACGCCGGTGTCGGTCGAGGGATAGAGCCGCCCAGACTCGGCGCTGAGCCCGAAGGCGTCGACCAGGCCCTGCACCGATGGGTTGGCGCTGTAAGCCACCACCAGTCCCGCGATGTCGTTGGGGGCGCCGGCGCCGAGCAAGGCATTTTCAAAATTGACCAGGCCGCCGGTGTCAGCCGGACGACCGAAGTAGGCGATGTACAGCTCCTGCACCACGGTCTCGTAGTTCGCGGCGGTGACCGCGGCGGTATTGACCGTGGTGTCGGCAAACCTGAGCAGCTGGATGTTGCTGATGGTGTCGTTGCCGTCCCGGTGCAGATTGTCCAGCACCTTGTAGCCCGTCGGCGTCTTGGTGACCGTGTAATCGGCGCGATTGCCGCTAAGCACCACGGTATCAGTGCCGCCGCCGCCGTCGATCGTGTCGTTGCCCGGACCGCTGTAAATGGTGTCGTTGCCTGACGTGCCCGTCGCTGGCGGCGGCAGGACCACGGTCTGATCCGCGTACTGCAGCTTGGTGATCCCGTAGAGCGTGTCCACTCCGTCCAGGCCGACGTTGTCGGTGACAACGAAACCGGACTGCGCATCGCCGGTCACCGTATAGTTGGCCTTCGCTCCCGTCAGCGCCACCGTATCGACACCGCCACCACCGGTGATGGTGTCGTTGCCGTAACCACCGCTGAACGTTTCGTCGGCGGCGGTTCCGCGGATGGACTGGCCGGCGAAGGAGACGCTCTGATCGGCAAATTGCAGGGTCGAAATATTCTTCAGCAGATAGGTGCCGTCGAAACCCGTGCTGTCCTGGACGAAGTATCCCCGGGTAACCGGATCCAGGGAGATCGTGTGGTCGCCGAAGGGACCCGAGAACACGACGGTATCGTTGCCGCCAGCGCCATCTATGGTGTCGTTGCCGAAGCCACCGCTCAGCGTGTCGTTGCCGGCGCTGCCGTTGACGGCTTGCCCAGCTGGTGCCGCCTGATAGTAGCCATCTGAAAACTTGAGATAGGTGATGCCGAGCAAGGTGTCGGTGCCGCCTCCGCCGCCGCCGATGTCGGCGACCGTGTAGTTGCCGCTGCCGTTCGCCGTGACCGTGTAGCTCGCCTTGGTACCGCTGAAGACGACGCGATCGATGCCGCCGCCGCCGGTGATCGTCTGGTTGCCGGCGTAGGCGAGCAGGGAATCACGGCCCGCGGAACCGGTGATGCTGCTCGCACCGGCGAGCCACAGGTTCAGTTCTGCAGCGCCGCTCGACAATGCGCCATCGGCGGCGACGGAGACGGAGAGGCTGCTGGCAAAGTAGACATCACGGCTGCCGTTGTTCGCCAATTCTGAAGCGATGGTGCCCCCGGTGAGGCCGAGTTGCCCGTTGGTCTGACCGTAGGTGAATCCGCTGCCGGTGACCGTCGTGATCCACTGCGTAGCGTCGCTGCGCAAGCTGGTCGCGTAACGGACGGTGAAGCTGGTGGCCGTGTTGTTGGTCACGACGCCGGACAAGGCATCGCACGACATGCCCAGCGGATTGGCCATGTCGTAGGCACTGTAGATCTGGAACGTCGTCGCCATCACTCACCCTCTCTGTCAATACCGTGCCGTCGCCTGTCAAATGGCCTTGCCCATCGATAGCCGCCAAGTCGGCTTGCAACCGCGCGCGACACCGACCAGTCCGCCTCGATTATGCCATTAGTTCGACGGCCGAGGTTCCCTGCAGCGTGCCGGCGACGCCGATCGGAATCAGCGCCGGCAGGCCCATTGCGGCGGGCGCTGCGCTGGCGCTTGCCGAGGCGGCGATCGACGCCAGAGCGGCCAGCACCGCCGGGTGCGTGGCGATCGGATCGGCGGCTGCGGAGACGCCGTGCAGCAGGGCCCGGGCGGTGGCAGCGGCGGCGGCGCCGGCGTAGCCGTTGATTTCCGCCGGCGTATCGAGGTTTAAGCTGAAATCGATGCCCACCGACACCTTGTTGATGACGCCCGTCGCGTCGATCAAGCCTTGGGGCGTGGTGTTCTGCAGGGCGCCGTCCATGATCGCCAATGCCGCCAAACCCCTGCTCAGGCCCTGCTGGTCGATGGCATTGACCCAGTAGGCCTCGCCTACGGGGAGGGGGTCGCGATTGAACAGGTTGTTGAAGATCGAGGTGACGAACAGCCCTGCGTCCGCCGCTGGATAGAGTTGTGCTGCTTCGCTGCTCAGACCGAACGCGTCGACGTAGGCTCGTGCGGCGGGGTTGCTGCGGTAGACAGCCTCCAGGCCGGCGATGTCGTTTGGCACGCCGGCGCCAAACAGCGCATTCTCCAGACTGCTCAGTCCGGCGGCATCCGCCGGGCGGCCGAAATAGGCGATGTACAGTTCCTGTACCAGGGTCTCGTAGCTGGCTGGGTTCGCGGTCGTCGTGTCGATGCTGGTGTCGGCAAACTTGAGCGCTTGGATGTTCGTCAGCGTATCGCTGCCATCCCTGCCCAAGAGGTCGATCACCTTGAAGCCCGCCGGCGTCCTGGCGATCGTGTACGCGGCGCGATTGCCTGAGAACACCGCCGTATCGCTGCCGCCGCCACCGTCGATGCTGTCGTTGCCCGGGCCGCCGATGATGCTGTCGTTGCCCGGGCCGCCGACGATGCGATCGTTTCCGGCGCCGCCGTCGAGCAGGTTGTTCAGCGCATTGCCGACGATAAGGTCCGCCGCCGAGCCGCCGACGACGTTGCGTACGGTCGCCGTGAAAGGAATGGCAAGGTTGTCCCGCGCCGGCAAGCCGCTGGCGTCGAGGCCGATCGAGCACAGCGAACCGGGCTGGAGGAAGACGCTGCAGGGTTGGGATTGGTTGCTGATGTCGATCGTGTCGTCGCTGCCGCTGCTCAACAGGCTGGCGACGAACGGTGCGCTGCCGCTGAAGCTGTAGCTGCGTGCGCTCCCGGCGGCGGCGTTGTTGACGCCGTAGAGGTATTGCACCGCGGCGATGTCGAGCAGCCCCGGCGTGCTGTGATAGACGGCGCTGTCGGCGTTGTCGACGTAGGACATCACGGCAAACTTTTCGCTATCGAGCGCTGCGGGCAGGTAGGGCGGGTCGGCGCCGTTGGGACCGGTCGAGTTGTAGTCACCCGGATGCTTGAGGCCGAGCGCGTGACCGATCTCGTGGATCAGCGTCATATAACCGTACGCGCCCGGGGTCAGGCTGGCGGCCGAGGCCGCGGACGAGCTGCTGCCCGTGTTGTTGAGGAAGACGTCGGCCTGGCTGAGGCTGCCGTTGCTGTGCACCGAGGTATAGGTGATCCCCGCAGAAACACCGGACTGGTTGCTGGTGCCGAAGCGAATGTCGCCGTTGCTGCCGGCTTCCGTGAAACGAATGTTGGCGATGCTCTCATACATCGCCAGTACGTCCCTGACAGCCTGCTGCTGCGCCGCCGTCATCGGGACGAAACCGCTCTCGCCGTCAGCCGTGCTGCTCAGGAAAGAATAACTCAGCGACACCGGCGTGCCCAACGCCGCGCCGCCGTTCCAGCGAAAGTTGGGACGCACGCTCAAGTCCAGCACGTCCTGCAGCAGATTGGCGGGCGCATCGCTCGCCTCGCTGAGGGTGTAGCTGCCGCTGCCGCCATGGCCCGAGACCATCAGGTAGTAGGTGCCGCTCGCTGGCGCGGTGAAGGCGATCTGCGGATCAGGGCTGGTGCTCACCGCGCTCTGGCCCGCCGGCCAGACCTTGAGGTCGTCGCAGCTCTCGACCGTCCTGCCGTCGGCGTAGCACAGCGTCAGCGCCGGATCGGCGAGCGTGCCGCCGCCCGAACTCGCTCCGGCGGCGGCGAAGCGATAGGTGGTGCCGGCGACCAGCGTCACCGCGTACCAATCGTGGGCGCTGGTCAGCGTCGCCGCGAGCGCTTGCGGACCGGCGAAGGATCTCGTCGCCATGGCGCCGAGGCTGTCGCCGTTCACCGTCAGGCTGTAATTGCCGCTGGGAAAGGCGCTGGCGAGCGAACTCGAGGAGACCTCGATGTAGTAGCTTCCAATGCTATCTACGCCGAGGCTGAGGCTGGCCTTGGCGCCGGTGAAATCGGCCACCAGCCGATTGTTGGCGGCGTCCCTCACATCGACGTAGAAATAGTTGCTCGGCGTGCCCGCGGCGGCGCTGAAATCGAGCGTCAGCACGCCGGCGGCGGCGATATTCACCTTGAACACATCCCAATCGCTGGCCGACGACAGGGAAGCGATGGCCGTATCACCGAGGCTCAGGGGATTGGCGCTGGAGAAGAAATTGTTCGGTTCGGTTTCGAAAATTGTGGCCATCGCCTGCGGTGTCCGCGTTTCAGGACCCCGCCCAGGGGCTGGACAGAAAATCCTGGTAGGCTGCCGTTATGCCCTCTCTGAGGCCCACGCCCGGCACCCAGCCCAGTGTTTCGAGTCGAGTTACGTCGAGAAGTTTCCGCGGCGTGCCGTCCGGCTTGCTCGTATCCTGGCGCAGGCGGCCACCGAAGCCGACGACCTCGGCCACCAGGCGGGCGAGTTCGGCGATGGAGAGGTCGCTGCCGCTGCCGATGTTGATCAGCGCCGGGGTCGCCGGGTCGTGGAGCAG
>JAHFRE010000261.1 GCA_023258955.1 Sterolibacterium sp. | reverse complement strand
CGCGACCAGAACACCTCGTAGTCGAAGCCCGGGCACTGGCCCTGGCGGTTGCCCGAGACCAGCGAGAAGGCCAGCACCACCTGGCGCACCGACTGGATGCCGATCGACATCAGCACGTCCGGGGTCAACGCCACCACCGCCCGCGGTCGCCCGAAGGTGGAGGAGTTGGCCAACTTGAGGACGCGTCCGACCGTCGCCGGGTCGATCTGCATCACGTGGATGATCTCGGGCAGCGTGACGTCTTCGCGCTGGCACAGCTCCAGCACCTTGAGCGCCGAGCCCTGGGGTGAGGGCAGGTTGCCGCTGGCCTTGAGTTCGATGAATTCTGCGGGGTCGAGCATATGGTGGCCTGGCTGATCTCGGGGGCGCCGGCAACGGCCTGGCACCAAGCGTTTTTTGCAATGATAACGCGATGGCTGGATGCTGGCAGCGCCAGCGCGACGGAACTCAGTGCGCCTGGTCCCAGTTGGCACCGACGCCGAGGTCTACCAGCAGCGGCACCTTGAGCCGGGCCACCCCGGTCATCAGCTCGGGCAGGCGGGCGCGCACCGCGGCCAGCTCGGCGTCGGGCACCTCCAGCACCAGTTCGTCGTGCACCTGCATGATCAAGCGGGTTGCCATCCCGGCGCCGGTCAGCCAGGCCTGCACCGCCAGCATCGCCAGCTTGATCAGATCGGCCGCCGTGCCCTGCATCGGCGCGTTGATGGCGGCGCGCTCGGCGCCCTGGCGGCGGCCGGCGTTGCCGCCGCGGATCTCCGGCAGCCAGAGGCGGCGCCCGAGCACTGTCTCGACGTAGCCTTGGCGGCGCGCCAGCTGCCGGGTCTCTTCCATGTAGCGGGCCACCCCCGGATAGCGGGCGAAGTAGCGGTCCATATAGGATGCAGCGGCGGCCCGCTCGAGGCCCAGTTCGCGCGCCAGGCCGAAGGCCGACATGCCGTAGATCAGGCCGAAGTTGATCACCTTGGCGGCGCGTCGCTGATCCGGCGCCACCTCCGCGGGCTCGACGCCGAAGATCTCGGCGGCGGTGGCGCGATGCACGTCCTCACCGGCGGCGAAGGCGTCGAGCAGGCGCGCGTCGTCGGAGAGGTGAGCCATGATGCGCAGCTCCACCTGCGAATAGTCGGCGGAGACGATGGCGTGCTCGGGTGGGGCGACGAAGGCGCTGCGGATGCGTCTGCCCTCGGCGCTTCTCACCGGAATGTTCTGCAGGTTGGGATCGGAGCTGGCGAGCCGGCCGGTGACCGCCGTCGCCTGCGAATAGTGGGTGTGCACCCGCCCGGTGCGCGGATTGACCATGCGCGGCAGCTTGTCGGTGTAGGTGCCCTTCAACTTGGCCAGGCTGCGGTGCTCGAGCAGCAGCTTGGGCAGCGGGTAGTCGAGCGCCAGCTCGGAGAGCACCGCCTCGTCAGTCGACGGCGTTCCCGACGGGGTCTTCTTCAGCACCGGCAGGCCCTGTTTGACGAACAGGATGTCGGCCAGCTGTTTCGGGCTGGCGAGGTTGAAGGGCTGGCCCGCCTGCGTCTGGGCCTCCGCTTCCAGTTCCAGCAGGCGCCGTCCGAGCTCGTCGCTCTGCGCCGCCAGCGCCGCGCTGTCGATCAGCACGCCGTTGCGCTCCATGCAGAACAGCACCTCCGCCACCGGCAGTTCGATGTCGCGATAGATGGAGAGCAGACGCGGTTCCTCTGCCAGGCGCGGGGCGAGCGCCTGGTGCACACGCAGGGTGACGTCGGCGTCTTCCGCCGCGTAGGCGCTGGCCCGCTCGAGTTCCACCTGGGAGAAGGAGATGCGCGAGGCGCCGCGCCCGGTGACCTCGTCGTAGGAAATCGTCGCCAGACCGAGGTGGCGCTCGGCCAGCGCGCCCAGATCGTGCGTCTTGTCCGACTCGAGGACGTAGGAGGCGAGCAGCGTGTCGTCCTTGACGCCGCGCAAGGTGATGCCGTGGTTGGCGAAGACGTGGCGATCGTACTTGAGGTGCTGGCCCAGCTTCGGCGCGGTCGCCGACTCCAGCCAGGGTCTCAGGCGGGCGAGCACCTCGGCCAGCGGCAATTGCGCCGGCGCGCCGGCGTAGTCGTGGGCCAGCGGCAGGTAGGCGGCCTCGCCCGGCGCCAGCGCCAGGGAGATGCCGACGAGACGCGCCGACAGCGGATCGAGTGAGGTCGTCTCGGTGTCGAGCGAGGTCAGCTGCGCCGCCTCGATCAAGGCCAGCCAGCGCTCGAAGTCCTCCCAGGCGAGCAGGGTCTGGTAGCCCTCGCGGTGCACGCTGGTCGTTTGCGGGGCGGGGAGAGTATCCGTAGCGACCACCGGCTGGCTGTCGTCGGCCGCGGCAGCGCCCTGATCGCGATCCAGGTCCTTGAGCCAGGTCTTGAAATCGAGCTCGGCGTAGAGTTCGCGCAAGCTCGCCTTGTCGGGTTGACTCGGCGCCAACTGCGCCACCGCCAGCGGCAGCTCGAGGTCGCAGACAACGCCGACGAGTTTGCGACCCAGCGGCAGGAAATCGAGGGCGCGCCGCAGATGGTCGCCGACGGCGCCGCCGATTTCGCCAGCGTGGGCGACCACCCCGTCCAGCGAACCGTATTGGGCGAGCCACTTGACCGCCGTCTTCGGGCCGACCTTGTCGACCCCGGGCACGCCGTC
This sequence comes from Sterolibacterium sp., assembly GCA_023258955.1. GTDB lineage: Bacteria > Pseudomonadota > Gammaproteobacteria > Burkholderiales > Rhodocyclaceae > CAIYYX01. The sequence goes on along the minus strand of JAHFRE010000261.1, from coordinate 2,490 downwards.
GACCGCGTCGCCGACCAGGGCCAGATAGTCGGCGATCAGGCGCGGCGGCACGCCGAACTTCTTTTCCACCCCGGCCTCGTCCAGGATCTCGTTGCTCATGGTGTTGACCAGGCGCACCCGCGGGCAGACCAGCTGCGCCAGGTCCTTGTCGCCGGTGGAGATCACGCAATCGATCTGGGCCGCGGCCGCGGCGCGCGCCAGGGTGCCGATGACGTCGTCGGCCTCGACGCCGTCGACCATCAAGAGCGGCCAGCCGAGCGCTCGCACGCAGCGGTGCAGCGGTTCGATCTGGCTCACCAGCTCCGCCGGCATCGGCGGTCGGTGGGCCTTGTATTCGGGATACCAGTCGTCGCGGAAGGTTTTGCCCTTGGCGTCGAAGACCACTGCGCGCAAGGTCTCGCCGTCCGCCGCCTTGTAGTCGGCTACCAGCCGGCGTAGCATGTTGATGACGCCGTAGATGGCGCCGGTGGGCAGGCCTGCCTTGTTGCGCAGGTCGGGCATGGCGTGGAAGGCGCGGTAGAGATAGGACGAACCGTCGACCAGGATCAGCAGGGGCATGGGGACCGCAATTCGATGAGCGCGAAAGACAAGTTGCCGAAAATTTCCCAGCATCCGCCGGCGGCGTCCGGCGAACAGAGCGCGGCGCGCGAGGCCTGGCGCATGTTCGGCATTATGTCAGAATTCGTCGAGGCGACCGACCGCCTGACCACCGTGCGGCCGGCGGTGAGCTTCTTCGGCAGCGCCCGCACCGCCGCCGGCAGCCAGTACTATCAACTGGCCGAGGACATCGCGCGGACCCTCTCCGACGCCGGCTTTTCCGTCATCTCCGGCGGCGGCCCGGGCATCATGGAAGCGGCCAACAAGGGCGCTTACGCCGGCAAGAGCCCCAGCGTCGGCCTCAACATCCAGTTGCCGATGGAGCAGAAGGGCAACCCCTATCAGGACATCTCGCAGACCTTTCGCCACTTCTTCGTGCGCAAGTACATGTTCGTGCGCTTTGCCAGCGCCTACGTGGTCATGCCTGGCGGCTTCGGCACGCTCGACGAGCTGCTGGAGGCGCTGACCCTGATCCAGACCAGGAAGTCACCACGCATCCCGCTGATTCTGGTCGGCAGCGCCTTCTGGCGCGGCATGCTCGACTGGTTCCGCGACCGCCTGGTGGCCGAGGGTTTGATCGGTAGCGAGGACCTGGACCTGATCCAGTTGCTCGACGAACCCCAGGCGGTGGTCGAGGCCATCTTCAGGCACTACGAGCAGCGCGGCTTCGAGCACCGGCCCGAGGAACACGAGCTGCTGCTCAACCTCTGAAGGGGTCCGGTCGGGCGCCGCGGCCGTTCAGCGGATGACGCCGGCCACACCGCGCAACAGCGCCCGCAGCAGGCCGGGCGCGGCGAAGCCGACGATCAGCGTCGCGACGACGATTGCCGCGAAGGCCAGGGAAAGACGCCTGGCCCAGCGTGCCTTGGTCCTCTCCTCGGCGTTGTCTGCCGCCGCCAGTTTGGACATTCGCCGCAGCGCCGCGTAAGCCACGGCGCGCTCGACGTTCTTGCTCAGGGCGTCTGCGCTGCCGTCCGCGGGAGCGCTGTGTGCATCGTCCGTTACGCCTGTCGTCTGGTCCACGATGACCCTCCTCGCCTAGCCTCGAACGCACATCCTAAGCCATCGCTGGCCCGGCGTCCGCTCCCCGGCGAACTTGGACAACGGCCGGGCGCGGGGATAGAATCGTCCCTTCCCACTAGGACATCGCCATGCGCCGCAGCCTGCTTCTCTTCGCACTGTTCGCCCTGTCTGCAGCGGCGCAGCAACCCCCCGGGCTGCAGCCCCTGCCCGAGCCGCCGCCGCCCCCGCCCGGGGTGCAAGCCGATCCGGCGCTGGAACCGCAGGTCACGATCAGCAAGCGCGGCGAGGACACGGTCGAGGAATATCGTTTGAACGGCAAGCTTTACATGGTCAAGGTGACGCCCGCGCACGGCAAGTCCTACTACCTGATCGACGAGAAGGGTGACGGCAAGATGAGCCGGCAGGACTCGCTCGATACGGGATTGCGCGTGCCGATGTGGGTCATCCACAGCTTTTGATCCCGGCCTTGCCCTAGCGCGATGCAGGCGCGAACGCTTCCCGCGGCCCGCGGCGTCGCCTGGGTGATCGGCGGCTTTGCCCTCTATCGTCGCGGTCCGGCGCTGCTGGTCATGCTGACCATGTTCTACCTGATCGTGGTGGTCGGCAGCGGCCTGCTCGCCCCGGTCGGCCCGGTGGCGTTGTCGGTCCTGCTGCCGACGCTGACGGTGCTGGTGGCCAACGGTTGCCGCATCCTCGATCGTCCACCGGGCACCGCCGTCGACCACGCGGCCCTGGTCAGCGGCCTCAAGGCCCAGCGCGGCTCCTTGCTGCGCCTCGGTGGTCTGCAATTGGCCGGCACCCTGCTGATCCTCGGCATCGATTGGCTGTTCGATGCCAGCGATTGGTCGGCGCCGGCGCTCGAAGAGGAAG
>JAHFRE010000260.1 GCA_023258955.1 Sterolibacterium sp. | reverse complement strand
AGAAGCAGATGCTGGCGATCGCCCGCGCCATGGTCGAGCCGCGCACCCTGCTGCTGGTCGACGAGCCGACCAAGGGCCTGGCCCCGGCCATCGTCGCCAGCCTGATCGAGGCCTTTCGCGAACTGAAGAACAGCGCCACCACCATTCTGCTGGTCGAGCAGAACTTCAACTTCGTCAAGAGCCTGGGCGACCGCGTTGCAGTGATGGACGACGGCCGCATCGTGCACGCCGGCGCCATGGCCGAGCTGGCCGAGGATCGGCAGTTGCAGCAGAAGCTGCTCGGTCTGTCCCTCGATGTACACCAGTAGAGAGGGAACAGCATGAGCGACCAGCCCCTGCCCAAGCTCAGCCTCGACTACAAGCCGCTGCTGATCCTGCCGCTGTTGATGCTGGCGGCTTTGCCGCTGGTGGGCAGCGGCTCGACCTGGGTGACGCTGACCGTCGCCGGTCTGGCCATGGGCATGATGATCTTCATCATGGCTTCCGGACTCACCCTGATCTTCGGCCTGATGGACGTGCTCAACTTCGGTCACGGCGCCTTCGTCACGCTCGGCGCCTACGCCGCCACCCTGGTGCTGCTGCCCTTGGCGGGCTGGCTGGCGGCCGACTCGCTGGCGCTGAACCTGGCGGCGCTGGCCCTGGCGATCGCCGTCGCCGTGCTGCTCACGGGCGGCCTCGGCTGGGCCTTCGAACGGGTCATCATCCGGCCGGTGTACGGCCTGCACATGAAGCAGATCCTCATCACCATGGGCGCGATGATCGTCGCCGAGCAGTCGATCATCGCCATCTGGGGTGCCGAGCAGATTCCACTGCAGGTGCCGCAGACCTTCCGCGGCGCCATCGTCGTCGGTGAAGCGGCGATCGAGAAGTATCGGCTGATCGCGGTCGGCGTCGGCCTGGTGGTGTTCGCCGCGATGTTCGCGGTGCTCAACGCCACCAAGGTCGGCCTGCTGATCCGCGCCGGGGTGGAGAACGGCGAAATGGTCGAGGCCCTGGGCTATCGCATCCGCCGCCTGTTCGTCGGTGTCTTCGTCGCCGGCTCGGCCCTGGCCGGGCTGGGCGGCGTGCTCTGGGGCCTCTACAAGGAGAGCCTGACCGCGGCCATCGGCGGCGAGATCACGGTGCTGGTGTTCATCGTCATCATCATCGGCGGCCTGGGCTCGGTCGGCGGCTGCTTCATCGGCGCGCTGCTGGTGGCCCTGGTCGCCAACTACGCCGGTTTCCTGGCGCCCAAGGTGGCGCTGGTGTCGGACATCTTGTTGATGGCACTGATCCTGCTGTGGCGGCCGACCGGCCTCTATCCGGTGGCCAAACGATGAAGCGGCTGCTCTCCGGCGATCTGCCCAGGAGCCGGGTCCTGGCGGCGCTGCTGCTCCTCATCCTGTTCGCCCTGGCCGGTGCGCCCTTCTTGTTCTCGGGCGCGCGCAGCCTCAACGTCGCCGCCACCATCTGCGTGTTCGTGCTGCTGGCCGGCGCCTACGATCTGCTGCTCGGTTACACCGGCATCGTCTCCTTTGCCCACACCATGTTCTACGGCATCGGCGCCTACGGCGTCGGCCTGGCCCTGAACGGCATGGGGCCGAGCTGGTGGTCGGTGCTGGCCGGGCTGCTCGCGGCCCTGCTCCTGTCTTCGCTGTTGGCGCTCTTGATCGGCTTGTTCTCGCTGCGCGTCAAGGCCATCTTCTTCGCCATGATCACCCTGGCCGTGGCCTCGGCCTTCGGCGTACTCGCCTCGCAACTCTCGGATCTGACCGGGGGTGAAGACGGGCGCGCCTTCAAGGTGCCGCCGCTGCTGCAGCCCGAGTTCCGCCTGACCGACGGCGAGTTTCTTGGCCGGGCCATCGACGGCCGCATCGTCACCTACTACCTGGTGTTCTTCGTTGCGCTGGCGCTGTTTCTGCTGCTGCTGCGCCTGGTCAATTCGCCCTTCGGCCGCGTGCTGCAGGCCATCCGCGAGAACGAATTCCGCGCCGAGGCCCTCGGCTATCGCACCGTCGTCTACCGCACCCTGGCAAATTGCCTGGCGGCGCTGCTGGCGACGCTTGCCGGGGCGCTGATGGCGCTGTGGCTGCGCTACGTCGGGCCGAAGACCGTGCTCTCCTTCGAGCTGATGACCGACATCCTGCTGATCGTGGTGATCGGCGGCATGGGCACGCTCTACGGCGCCGTGGTCGGGGCGACCCTGTTCATCCTGGCCCAGAACTACCTGCAGGCGCTGCTGGGCTCGACCGCGGCGCTGTTCTCCGAGGTCCCCCTGCTGGGCCGCCTGCTGCATCCGGATCGCTGGCTGCTGTGGCTGGGTCTGCTGTTCGTGCTGTCGGTCTACTTCCTGCCCACAGGCATCGTCGGCAAGCTGCGCGGCAAGAGCCCGTGAGCGCGGGGTCTATTCCGGCCGCGGCTTGGGTCGCTTGGCGATCGCCACCTTGAGTTCGAGCTCGCGCCCATCGCGGCGCAGGCGCATCGGCACCTCGGCGCCGGGGGTCTGGGCGGCGATCAGCTCCATCATGGCCTGACCGTCATCCACCTTCTTGCCGGCCACGGCCAGGAGGATGTCGCCGGGACGGATGCCGGCGCGGTCGGCCGGGCTGCCGCGCATCACGCCGGCGATCAGCGCGCCCTTGCTGTCGGGCAGCTTGAACGATTCCGCCAGCTCCGGCGTGATCTCCTGCACCTCGATGCCGATCCAGCCGCGGGTCACGCCGCCGCTGCGAATGATCTGATCCATGACGTTCTTGGCCAGCGACACCGGAATGGCAAAGCCGATGCCCATGGAGCCGCCGCTTTGGGAAAAGATCAGGGTGTTGATGCCGATCAGGTCGCCGCGCGAATCGACCAGGGCGCCGCCCGAATTGCCGGGGTTGATCGCGGCGTCGGTCTGGATGAAGTTCTCGAAGGTGTTGACCCCGAGGTGCGAGCGGCCCAGGGCGCTGACGATGCCCGAGGTGACGGTCTGGCCGACGCCGAAGGGGTTGCCGATGGCTAGCACCCAGTCGCCGACGCGCACCGACTCCGGCTGGGCCAGGGTGATGGCGGGCAGCCGGCTGCCGGCGTTGATGCGCAGCACCGCCAGATCCGAGTCGGGGTCGGCGCCGGCGACCTTGGCTTTGAACTTGCGCCCGTCCTGCAGCGCCACCTCGATGTCGTCGGCGGCTTCGACGACGTGGTTGTTGGTCAGGATGTAGCCCTCGGCGCTGACGATGACGCCGCTGCCCAGACCGGAACGGCGCTGCGGCCGCGCGTCGAAGCGATCGCCGAAGAAGTGGCGGAAGAAGGGGTCGTTGAGGAAGGGATTGAGCGGCGCTTTCACCTCCTGGGTGGTGAAGATGTGCACCACCGAAGGCAGCGCCTTCTGCGCCGCGTCGGCGAAGGAGGCCAGCTTGCGCGTCTCCCCGGCGACCGGCGCCGCTTCTTGCACCGAGACCACGTTGGGACCGCTGGGACCGCGCGCCAGCCATTCCGGCTTCAGGGTCTGCACCACGAACAGCAGCGCCAGGCTGGCGGTGACGGCCTGCGCGAATATCAGCCAGAGTCGGTGCATAATGGATTCCGTAGTTCTTGTTCGCCGGGGGGATCATGCAGCGCGATGAATTGCGCGATCATCTCGATCGCTTGCTGGAGGCTGCCCGCTTCCACGATTATTGCCCAAACGGCCTGCAAGTGGAAGGGCGCGCCGATGTCCAGCGCATAGTCTGCGGCGTCAGCGCCAGCCAGGCCCTGCTCGACGCTGCGGTGGCCGCCGGTGCCGACGCGATCCTGGTGCACCACGGCTGGTTCTGGAAGTCCGAGGACGGCCGCGTCGTCGGTCACCGCAAGCGGCGCCTGGCGACCCTGCTGGCCCACGACATCAGCCTGTTTGCCTACCACCTGCCGCTCGACGCCCATCCGCAGCTGGGCAACAACGCGCAACTGGCCAAGCTGCTCGGGTGGACCATCGACGGGCGGTTCGCCGACCAGGAAATCGGTTTCCTCGGCCGCTGCGCCGCGGCCACCGCCGCCGATCTGGCGTCGGCGCTGGCGCGTGCCCTCGATCGCGAACCCTTCCTCGCCGGTGACGGTGGGCGTAAGCTCGGGCGTCTGGCCTGGTGCAGCGGCGGCGCCCAGGACTACTTCGAGCAAGCCATCGCCGCCGGCGCCGACTGCTTTGTTTCGGGTGAGATCTCGGAACACAACGTGCACGTCGCGCGCGAGACGGGGGTGCCCTACATCGCCGCCGGCCACCACGCCAGCGAACGCTACGGGGTGCAGGCGCTGGCAGCGCACCTGGGCGAGCAATTCGCCGTGGACTGCCGCTTCGTGGATATCGACAACCCGATCTAACAGTTGCCTGGTGCTAACGCTTAGCAGATGCCAGCGGGTACCGGGTGCCAGGCCGCGCTGGCCTGCGCCTCAGATCTGCGAGCCGCGCTGCTTCCAGTAGGGATCGCGCAACTCGCGCTTGAGGATCTTCCCGGCGGCGTTGCGCGGCAGATCGCTGCGAATCTCGACCCGACTGACGCGCTGGTAGCGGGCCGCAACTCGCGCGTTGATCCAGTCGCGCAGCGTCTCCGCCGTCTCGCCCGAGCCCTTGCGCAACAGCAGCGCCGCCGCCGGCGTCTCGCCCCATTTCTGGTCGGGGATGCCGAAGACGACGGCCTCGATCACGTCCGGATGGCGGGCGATCACCTCTTCGATGTCGCGCGGATAGACCTTGACGCCGCCGGAGTCGATCATGTCCTTCTTGCGGTCGACCAGGTAGAGATAGCCGTCCTCGTCCACGTAGCCCAGATCGCCGGTGTACAGCCAGCCGTCGCGGATCGCCTCGGCGCTGAGGTCGGGGCGCCGATAGTAGCCAGGCATCAGCAGCGGACAGCGGCCGACGATCTCGCCGACCTGGCGTGGCGGCAGGTCGGCGCCCGCCTCGTCGACGATGCGCAATTCGCTGAAGGGCGGCGGCGTCCCGACCGAACCGCGCTTGCTGCGGGCGTCGCGTTTGTCGAGGATGGTGACGAAACCTTCGGTGAGGCCGTAGAGCTCGTAGAAGCGCTCGGGCAGGGCCGCCTCGAGCCGCTCCTTGTGCGCCACGGGCAGCGGCGCCCCGAGCGAGAGCAGCATCTGCAGCGAGGCCAGCTTCTGCGGCGCGAAGTT
>JAHFRE010000259.1:3800-5189 GCA_023258955.1 Sterolibacterium sp. | reverse complement strand
GCCTGGGCGGCGGGCAACGGCGACCGCTCGGAAAACGGCGACTACATCTACGGCAAGAAGCGCTTGCGCGAGATCGACTGGCGCATCCGCTATCTGATGCAGCGGCTGGAGAACGCCGAGGTGGTGGACCCGAAGCGCCAGGAAGAGCTGGAACAGGTGTTCTTCGGCGCCACCGTCACCATCGCCGAGGCCAACGGCGATAGCGCCCAGTACCGGATCGTCGGCGTCGATGAGGCCGACGCCGCGCTGGGCGCCATCAGCTGGCTGTCGCCCCTGGCGCGGGCGCTGATGCGCGCTCGGATCGGCGACCTGGTGCGATTCCAGAGCCCGGCCGGGCTGCGCGAGATCGAAGTGGTGGCGATAAGCTACCTTTGATCGCGCTTGGGCCGGGCCCCTTGAAATCGGCGAGGCCGCCCCAAGATCGGTTCGGATTTATTCTTGCGGGAGACACCCAATGACGGCAACGACCACCTCCAACAGCGGCACGCGCGAGACCCTGGGCTTCCAGACCGAGGTCAAGCAGCTGCTGCAGCTGATGATCCATTCGCTCTACAGCAACCGCGAAATCTTTCTGCGCGAGCTGATCTCCAACGCCTCGGACGCCTGCGACAAGCTGCGCTTCGAGGCGCTGCACAACGGCGCGCTGTTCGAAGACGACAGCGAACTGACGATCCGCATCGCCTACGACAAGGCGGCCAAGACCCTGACCATCGCCGACAACGGGGTCGGCATGAGCCGCGACGAGGTGATCGCCAACCTGGGTACCATCGCCAAGTCGGGGACCCGCGAGTTCTTCTCCCAGCTCTCCGGCGACCAACAGAAGGACGCCAACCTGATCGGTCAGTTCGGCGTCGGTTTCTACTCCTCCTTCATCGTCGCCGACCGCGTCACCGTGCTGACCCGGCGCGCCGGCGAGCAGGCGAGCCAGGGGGTGCGCTGGGAGTCCGACGGCGGCGGCGAATTCACTCTGGAGATGGTGGACAAGCCGGCGCGCGGCACCGAGATCACCCTGCATCTGCGCGCGGAGTCCGAGGACCTGGCCGACGGCTGGAAGCTGCGTTCCATCATCCGCAAGTACTCCGACCACATCGTCCAGCCCATCCTGATGAAGAAAGAGGAATGGGACAAGGAGAAGAACGAGCAGACGCTGACCGATGAGGACGAGACGGTCAACCAGGCCAGCGCCCTCTGGGCCAGAGCCAAGAGCGAAATCACCGACGAGCAGTACCAGGAGTTCTACAAACACGTCGGCCACGACTTCGAGCCGCCCCTGGCGTGGACCCACGCCAAGGTCGAGGGCCGCCAGGAGTACACCCAGCTGCTCTACCTGCCCGGCCGCGCGCCCTTCGACCTGTGGGACCGCAAGACCCGCCACGGCATCAAGCTCTA
>JAHFRE010000259.1:0-3700 GCA_023258955.1 Sterolibacterium sp. | reverse complement strand
CACCGCCTGACCGAGAGCCCCGCCTGCCTGGTCGCCGACGACCACGACATCGGCGGCAATCTGGCGCGCATCCTCAAGGCCGCCGGGCAGAGCGCGCCGGCGACCAAACCGATCCTCGAGATCAATCCCCGCCACCCGGTGGTGGAGCGCTTGCAGACCGAGGAAGAGAAGTTCGACGACTGGGCGGCCGTGCTCTTCGACCAGGCGCTGCTCGCCGAAGGCGGCAGCCTCGACGATCCGGCCAGCTTTGTGCGCCGGATCAACCAGTTGATGCTGGCGATGGGAGGCTCGAAGATCATCATGCCGTGAAGCGAAGGCTGCGCGGGCTCGCGCCGATCATCGATGAGCGCGCCCGCGTCCTGATCCTCGGCAGCTTTCCCTCGGCCGCCTCGCTGGCCGCGCAGCAGTACTACGGCCACCGGCAGAACCAGTTCTGGCCCATCGTCGGCGCGGTCCTCGGTCTGCCGCTGGCCGAGCTCGACTACGCGGCGCGGCGGGCGCGGGTGCTCGATGCCGGCCTTGCCATCTGGGACGTCTATCGCGCCTGCCAGCGCTCGGGCAGCCTCGACGCCGCCATCCGTTCGCCCGAGCCCAACGACTTCGCCGGCCTGCGCTCGTTGGCGCCGCAACTGGTGCGCGTCTGCTTCAACGGCAAGCTCGCCGGCCGCCAGGCGCCGCAGCTGGCGGCGCTGGGCTACCAGACTCTGCTGCTGCCCTCGACCAGTCCGGCCTACACCCTGCCTGTGGCAGAGAAGCTGGCCGCTTGGCGCGCAGCGCTATGCGTATAATCAGCCATTGACTTAACTCAACTATTCAAGCTGGATCCAGCGCGCCAGCGAGAGAGCTCACCATGAAAAAGAACCTTCCGGTCACCCAGGTCGAGCAGCCCTTTCCCAAGGGCCGCTACATCGTTTCGAAGACGGACCTCAAGGGCATCACCACCTACGGCAACCAGACCTTCTTCGACATCAGCGGCTTTTCGCCCGAGGAGCTGATCGGCAAGAACCACAACATCGTGCGCCATCCGGACATGCCGCCGCAGGCCTTCAAGTGGTTGTGGGACACGATCCAGGATGGCCGGCCGTGGCGCGGGGTGGTCAAGAACCGCTGCAAGAACGGCGACTTCTACTGGGTGCACGCCCTGGTGGTGCCGGTGCGGCAGAACAACCGCACCACCGGCTATATGTCGGTGCGCACCGAGCCGACGCGGGCGCAGATCGCCGCCGTCGAGCCGCTCTACCGATCGCTCAACCAAAGCGGCGCCAGCTTGCCGGGCCCCTCGCGCTGGGCGCAGGTGAGCCTGCGCGCCAAGCTCGCGGGCTTGTCGCTGGCGACCATCGCCGCAAGCTGCCTGGCCGGCATCGGCGCCATGGCGGGCAGCCATCTGCCCAAGGCGGCGGTGGATGTCCTGGTGCCGCTGTGCGTCCTGCTCGGCGTCGCCGCCGGCGTCACGCTGCTGTTCCTGCAGGGCAAGGTGCTCGACATCATGGGCCGCATCACGGCGCGCCTCGACCACATCAGCCAGGGTGACCTCACCGACGAGATTCCGATCCACCGCCTGGACGAGCTGGGCAAGCTCAACGACGGCGTGCTGACCATGCAGACCCATCTCAAGGTGATGCTGGCCGAGATCGCCGAGATGGCGGGCACCGTGGGCAACAACGCCAACACCCTGAACAAGGAGATGCAGGGGGTCTACCAGCAGTCGGAGAGCCAGAGCGGTTCGGTGATGAACATCGCCGCGACCATGGAGGAGATCAGCGCCTCGGTGCGCGAAGTCGCCGATTCGGCCCAGGCGACCGCCGTCGCGGTGGCCGAGTCGGGTGAGGGCTTGGGCGAAGTGACCGAACAGATGCAGAAGAGCCGCGCCGCCTCGCGCGCCGTCGTCAGCACGGTGAACGAGGCCAGCGAGACTATGCTGACCCTGTTCCAGTCGATCACCCAGATCGGCACGATCACCAATGGCATCAAGGAAATCGCCGAGCAGACCAATCTGCTGGCGCTGAACGCGGCGATCGAGGCGGCGCGGGCGGGCGAGATGGGTCGCGGCTTCGCCGTCGTCGCCGACGAGGTGCGCAAGCTCGCCGAGCGCTCCCGCCTGCAGACCGAGGAGATCAGCCGCACCGTGCAAACCATCCAGAGCGCCACCCAGATCGCCGTGGGCAGCATGGATGCGGCCGGTGCCCAGGTCAAGCGCACCGACGAGGAGATGGACCGTACCGAGACCGGCCTGCTCAAGACCAGCGCCCAGGGTGAGCGCATCAACGAGATGGCCAAACACATCGCCAGCGCCTCGGCCGAGCAGTCGCGCGCGGCCGACGGCATCACCGGCAGCACCACCCAGATCGCCTCGGCGATCGAGATCAGCCTCGGCATCCTCGCCGAGACCAGCGAGCGCGCCCGCGAACTCGACGCCACCTCGGTGCGCCTGCACGAGTTGATCAGCTACTTCCGCTATCTGAAGAGCTGAGCCTTCAGTTCCAGTTGCGCCAGTTGGGAAACTGGCGCTTCATGCAGCGGCGGAATGCCGCGCCCAGCTCTTCCTTGCAGGCGGCACGCGCAGCCAGCTGCGCCAAACAGTTCTCCGGGTTGTTGGCCCGGCTGCAGTCGGGCGCTGGCAGCTGCGCGCGCTGGCAGCGATGCCCTGCGCCGCCGTCGCGGCAGGCACTGCGCGCTTTGCTGCGCGCCGCGCAGCGGGCGGGATCGCGCGCCAGCTGGCAAACGTTGTCGGGAGCGGTCCCGAGATGGGCGGGGGCTGACTCGGCCAGCGTGGTCAGGAGCAGAACCAGCGCCAGCGACAGGTGCGCGTTTGGCATATGACAAGTATATAGTCGATCGAGCGCAGCCAGCGACGAGATTGCGTTGAGCGGGCAGCGGTTGTCGGCTATAGTGGCGGCACTGCCTTCCTAGACAGACGTCATGCCCGGTACTGCGGAACCATCCCCGGCCAAGCATCCGAAGCCAGCCAAGGCGCACAAGGAGCATCGCGAACATCGCCTGAGCCTGGCCGAGGTGGTCGAGGCGCTGATCGCTGACGCCAGCGTCGATGCCGCCGAGGGACAGAAATTCCTGCGCGAACGCCGCTATTTCCGCGGTGACATCCATCCCTTGGTGGTGATCGCCGAACAGAAGTGGAAGTCGTTGACGCCGCCGCACCGCTTGCTCGACCTGGAGTCGTTGACGCAGTGGCTGGCGCAATGGTCGGGGCTCGAATACCTGCACATCGATCCGTTGAAGATCAATTTCTCGGCGGTGACCGAGGTCGTCTCCAGCGCCTACGCAACCCGCTTCCACGTGCTGCCGGTGGAGGTGAAGGCCAACGAGGTGGTGGTTGCCACGGCCGAGCCGTTCCAGCGCGACTGGGAGGCGGAGCTGGCGCCCATCCTGCGCAAGGAGATCCGTCGCGTCATCAGCAATCCGGACACCATCGCCCGCTTCCAGGTGGAGTTCTACAACCTCGCCAAGTCGGTGAAGACGGCCATGTCCGGCAGCAACGTCGGCAGCGGCTCGCAGCTCTCCAATTTCGAGCAACTGGTCGAATTGGGCAAGTCGCACAAGACCTTCGACGCCAACGACCAGCACATCGTGCGCATCGTCGATTGGCTCTGGCAATACGCCTTCGACCAGCGCGCCAGCGACATCCACATCGAGCCGCGGCGCGACCTCGGCATCGTGCGTTTTCGCATCGACGGCGTGCTGC
>JAHFRE010000068.1 GCA_023258955.1 Sterolibacterium sp. | reverse complement strand
ACGCTGCCGGTCTTGGCGACGCGGCCGACGTCGTTGCGGCCCAGGTCGAGCAGCATCAGGTGCTCGGCGCGCTCCTTGGGGTCGGCGAGCAGTTCCGCGGCCAGGGCCTGGTCCTCCTCCTCGCTGGCGCCGCGCTTGCGGGTGCCGGCGATCGGGCGCAGGGTGAGCTTCATCTTGCCCGCCTCGTCCTCGACCCGCACCAGGATTTCCGGCGAGGCGCCGACCACGTGGAAGTCTTCGAAATCGAAATAGAACATGTAGGGCGAGGGGTTGAGGGTGCGCAGCGCCCGGTAGAGCGACAGCGGCGTCGCCGCGTAGGGCTTGCTCATGCGTTGCGACAGCACCACCTGCATGATGTCGCCGTCAACGATGCGCTGCTTGGCGCTGGTCACCGCCGCCTTGAACGCCGCTTCGCCGAATTCCGATTGTGCCGCCGCCGATTCCACCGGCGCGCTGGCCGGGATGCTCGCCGGCTGGCGCAGCGCCTCCAGCAGTTCCTTGAGCCTGGCCTGCGCCTGCTTCCAGGCGCCGGGAAAGCCCGGCTCGGCGTAGACGATCAGGGTCAGCTTGCCGGAAAGGTTGTCGACCACCGCCAATTCGTCGGAGAGCAGCAGCAGGATGTCCGGCAGACCGAGCGGGTCGGGCTTGGCGGTCTTGGCCAGGCGCGGTTCGAGATAGCGCACCGTGTCGTAGCCGAAGGCGCCGACCAGGCCGCCGGCGAAGCGCGGCAGGCCTTGGATGTCCGGCACCTTGAAACGGGCCATGAACTCCGAAATGTAGGCCATCGGGTTGGTGTGTTCGCGCCGCTCGGCGACGCGGTTGCCGGCGAGCAGCAGCACCGAGGCGCCGTAGACGGCGATGCGCGTAGAAGCGTGCAGGCCGATGAAGGAGTAGCGGCCGAAGCGCTCGCCGCCCTGCACCGATTCGAGCAGGTAGGAGTAGGGCGTGTTGGCCAGCTTGAGGTAGATGGACAGCGGCGTGTCGAGGTCGGCGAAGGTCTCGAGGGTGACCGGGACACGGTTGTAGCCCGCGGCGGCGAGCCGATTGAATTCGCTTTCGTTCATGGTGACTCCACGTGTTGCAAACTGCGTTGACAGGCGCGGCCGCTAGGGGGCCGCGCGGACGATACAGATCGGCTGCGCGCTAGCTACGCCAGGGCCAGGCCTCGAGAGAGGTGATCTTCATCGTCTGCAGATTCATGTGGAGCGTTCCTTTTGCTGCCGGGGCAGGATCATCGTCGCCGCCTCCTCGAGCGTCGCCACTATAGCATCGCAGTCGAGTTCCTGCACACCGCGGCCCTCGGTGTAGCCGTAGGGTACGCAGAACACCGGGCAGCCGGCGGCGCGCGCCGACTCGGCGTCGCTGGCCGAATCGCCGATGTGCAGATTGTCGGCGGCGACGCTGCCCAGCCGCGCGCAAGCGTTGAGCAGCGGCAGCGGGTGGGGCTTCTTCTCGGCCAGGCTGTCGCCGGAGATGGCGAATTCGAAGTAGCGGGCGAGGCCGGTCGAGGCGAGCAGCGGTGCGGTGAAGGCCGATGCCTTGTTGGTGATCACCGCCAGCGGCAGACCCATGCGGCGAAATGCTTCGAGACCTTCTATCACGCCGGGATAGGGCTTGGCCGTCGAGCCGTTGACGCGGGCGTAGTGACGCTTGAACACATCGAGCGCTGTCTCGCCCTCGGGCGCCACCCAGTCAGCGGGCAGGCAGCGTTGGACCAGGGTCGGAATGCCGCGGCCAACGAAGTTGCGCACCTCGGTTTCGCTGCGCCGTGGCAGTCCCAGTTCGGCCAGCGTGGCGGCCGCCGCCGCGTGTAGATCGGTGACGGTGTCGAGCAGGGTGCCGTCGAGATCCAGGGTCACCGAGGCGATGCGGCGCTTGCTCACGCCACGCGCTCGAGTTCGGCGCGCAGCGCCGCGATGACGCTGTCGTATCGGTGCGGGTCGGCGTCGCGGCCGGCACCGAACACCGCCGAACCGGCGACGAAGGTGTCGGCCCCGGCGGCGGCGATGGCGGCGATGTTGTCCACCTTGACGCCGCCGTCGACCTCGAGCAGGATCTGGCGGCCGCTCTTTTCCCGATAGGCGTCCAGCATCTGTCGCGCCTGTCTCAACTTGACCAGGATCTGGGGGATGAAGGCCTGGCCGCCGAAGCCCGGATTGACCGACATCAGCAGCACCAGGTCGAGCTTGTCCATGACGTGGTGCAGGTACGTCAGCGGAGTCGCCGGATTGAACACCAGGCCGGCCTGACAGCCCGACTCGCGGATCAGCGCCAGCGAGCGGTCGATGTGCTCGGAGGCCTCGGGATGGAAGGTGATGAGGTTGGCGCCGGCGGCGGCGAAATCGGGAATGAGGCGATCCACCGGTTTGACCATCAGGTGCACGTCGATCGTCGCCTGGGTCACCGGTCGCAGGGCGGCGCAGACCAGCGGACCGATGGTCAGGTTGGGCACGTAGTGGTTGTCCATCACGTCGAAGTGGATCCAGTCGGCGCCCGCGGCGATGACCTGGTTGACCTCTTCGCCGAGCTTGGCGAAGTCGGCGGAGAGGATGCTCGGTGCGATACGGAAACGTTGCATGGTGGCTCCCTGGCCTGCTTCTTGGTGATGGTGCGCGAATTGTATAGCCGCATTTGCTATGGCGTGCGATTTGGTGTGCAATGGCGTCATGGCCGAGAGCAAGAAATACGAAATATCCGTCGCCGTCAGCGCGCAGTACCTGGCCGACCAGTCGGATCCGTCAGCAGCGCGCTACGTTTTCGCGTACACCATCACGATCAGCAACACGGGAACGGTCACCGCGCAGTTGATCAGCCGCCACTGGATCATCACCGACGCCGAGGGCGAGGTGCAGGAGGTGCGCGGGCTCGGCGTGGTCGGCCAGCAGCCGCTGCTCGCTCCCGGGCAGAGCTTCGAATACACCAGCGGCTGCGCGCTGCCCACGCCGGTGGGCACCATGAAGGGCAGCTATCAGATGGTCGCCGAGGACGGCATCGCCTTCGACGCGGCAATCCAGGAATTCATCCTGTCGATGCCGCGGGTGCTGCACTGAGCTGTGGCGCCAGCGCCCTTGGTTGGCGCTGGTTGGCTGCCAGTCGACCTTGCTCAGGAATCATGGCTAGGGGGACACGGCGACGAGGTAGGAAATCGTCGTGTCGATCGTCGATTGGAACGCCGAGATATTGGTGGTGCTGCTCACGGCAGATAGCATCGCTCGAACCGAGGCCGCGGCGTTTTGCCCGCTGTAGGCGCGAGTCTGTGCCGTCGCCGTCAGCGAATTGGTGAAATTGGAAGCCACGATGACCTTGTTGGTGACCGTCGCCGCATCGATCAATCCCTGGGCAGTCGTATTGGCCAACGCGCCCGCCATGATCGACAAGGCGGCTAGACCGCGGGTCAGCGAACCCGAGTTGAGCGCGTCGATCCAGAAGGTGCCTGCCGGCGGGCGTCTGACGATGTTGTTGAATACGCCGGTGATGAAAGCCGTCGCGTCACCGGTGTACAGCCGGCCCGATTCCGCGCTGGTGCCGAAACTGTCGATCAGCGCCCTGATCGTGCTGTTGGTGGCGTAGACCTCGACCAGATCCTGGATGCTGATGGGTGCGCCGGCGGCCAGCAGGGCCGCTTCGAAGTTGGCCAGGCCGCCGGGATCGGCGGCGCGCCCGAAATAGGCGAGGTACAACTGCTGTACCGTGGTGGCATACTGTGCTGCGCTGGAGCCGATGATCATCACCTTGGCGCTGGCGGCGTCGCCCTGGCCAGCGCCATTGATGCCAGCGACGGTATAGGTCGTGGTCGCGGAGGGAGCCACGGTGCAGGTCGATGCCGTGCTGCCGGCGCAGTTGCCACCGGTCCAAACATAGGATGTGGCAGCCTGGTTGCAGCTTGCCACCAGGGTGGTTGCGGCGCCAGCGACAACCGACGCAGGAGACGCGGTCAAGGTACAGCTCGGCGGACCGCTCGTGGCAGCCCTGATCAGATAGCTGACGCTGGGATCGTAGTTGACCACGGCGATCCACCAGCGGCCCGCGGTGGGATAGGTGATGGTGCAATTTTCGGGCGTCGTACCGTAATTGACCGAGTCGCAATCGTCTACCGAATAGATGTCGGGTTTGCTGCCGTACTTCAGATAGATGTCCGCATCTCCCGTCAGGTTGTACAGGTCGGCGGCCAAGTTGGTCGCTCCTGCCGGAACATCGATGTAGAAATATTTCCACGTCATCGTCGGGCTGCTGGCCACGCCTCCGCTTGCGGCGACACCGTTTTGCAGCGGATTGTCGGCTGCGCCCCACGACGCTTTCAGCGTATAGGTCAGATTCCCCACGTCATAGTTGTTGACACCGACCCACCATGTTCCCGCTGTCGGCGCCGTGATCACGCACTGCTCCTTGGACAGGGCGCTTTGATACGAGCCGCAATCAAAGGCGCTGAAGCTGGGTTTGGCGCCTTGGCTGCCGAAGAGGTCCAGATCGCCGGTCAAACCATACATATCGATGATCAGGTTCGCGGCACCGCTCGGGATCGAGAGCGAGTAATACTTCCAGGAATCCTGGGAGAGCGAGGCAGTCAAGGTCTGGCCGACCAGGGCGACGCCGTTGTTCAATTGGCCATCGCCACCCTGCGATCCGCCCAGTTGGCTGACGGCAAACGTCTGACCGGCGATGGTCAGCGAACCACCGCGGCTGCTCGTGCTGGTGTTGGCGCTGGCCGAATAACCGACCGTGCCGCTACCGCTGCCGCTGGTTCCCGCGTTGACGCTCAGCCAGCTGCTATTGCTCGCTGCGCTCCACGCGCAGCTGCTCTGGGTGATCACGCTGACGGTGTTCGAGCCGCCGCCTGAATTGAAGCTGTTGCTGACAGAGTTCAGGGCATAGGTGCATGAAACTGGCGCCTGCTGGGCAATGGAGACGGTCTTGCCGGCGATGGTCAGTGTGCCACTCCTGGCGCTACCCGTATTCGCTGAGACCGAATAGATGACCGTGCCGCTTCCCGTGCCGCTGCTGCCCGAGACGATCGAGACCCATCCGAGAGGATTGCTCGCGCTCCACGCACAGCCGCTCTGCGTGGTGACGGTGATATTTCCGGTCAAGCCGGCGGCGCCCGGGGCGATGCTGGTTGGACTCACCGTATAGGTGCATGATGCCGCACCGGCTTGCGTGACCGTGAGCGACTGGCCCGCTGCCGTTATCGTTCCAGTCCTCGCGCTGCCGGTGTTCGGCGCCACCGAATAGGCAACCGTTCCACTGCCGCTGCCGCTGCCGCCCGAGGTGAGGCTGATCCAGCTGACATTGCTAGAAGCCGTCCACGAACAGGCGCTCTGCGTAGTCACGGCGATGCTTGCCGTTCCTCCCGGCGCCGCGGCTGTCGCCGTCGTCGGACTGATGCCGTAGGCGCAGCTGTTGGAGTAGTTTGCGTAGTTTGCGGCATAACCGACGTTGGAGGTGCCGTAGGCAATGCGCATATAGCCGGACTCGCCCCAGCCGGTTCCCCAGGAATTGCGCAACAGCCAGGTCTGCGTGCTGTCATTCCAGCCGACCAAGACGATCGCATGATTGGTCGAGCCGGGAGAGCAGGTGGAAGCTTCGTTGGTACTGAATACGCCGCTCGAGTAGCGGCCAAAAGCACTGCCAGCGCAAATGGCGGCGCTCACCGGGCCGTAGGTGTAGATCGCGTTCTTGATGGCGGTGGTAGAAGGCACGCTGTTGTAGGCGCCGACATAAGCCCAACTGGCGAGAGCGTAGGGGTGGTTCGGTATCGGAGTGCAGGTTCCGTTGCTCGCCGAATAGGGTTTGTCTGCCTCGAGCACCGCGCCGGCAACGCTCTGCTGACTGCCGAGCGTGGTCTTGTGGTAGTCATGCGCCCAGCCGCCGCCGTTGCAGCTCCAACTGCTCTTGTTGCACGAGACCAAGAACTGCTCCGACAGGTCGACGGTGGTCCCGGTATTCCTCTTGATGAGGCCCTCCAGCACGCCGACAGTGGCAAAAGCCCAGCAGCTGCCGCATTGCCCTTGGTCCTTGACGGCCGTGAGTCCACCCGAAGTCCGCAGATCATAGGAGGTGGGCAGTCCAAGCAGCGGCGTCGAGGACACGGCAAACTGGGTCGGCGGCAGTTGCGTGGCCTGGTCCAGCAGGGACGATGCGGTGCCAAGCTGCGGCGGCGTGCTCAGGTCTATCGCCTCGGGCAATGGTCCGTCTGCCTGGATGTCCAGCGTGCCCGGTTCCTCTGCCGTCGGCTCCCACTGCCTGGCGTAGTTGAGGAGAATCGTTAGGTTGCCGTCTGCCAGCGGATTCAAGATGAAGGTCTGTCTGCCTGCGCCGCCCAAGAGCGAACTCGTGTGCTCGTATAGGCCGGCAACTTCACCGGCCACGGCACCCACGCTGCTCGGGTCAAGCCGCCATTGATGCCCGGTTGTCATATTGCTGTCGAGAACCAGGCTTATCGCTGATTGTTTTGCCGCGTATCCTTTGATGCTGAGCTTGATCGGTTGGTCGACGAGATTCTTGATTCCGACGTTCGAGCCCAAGATGATGTTCTTGAGGTCTGTGACGGTCGATCTTCCGTCCACCACGACCTGCACGGCGCTCTTGTCGCCCCTATTCTGCGTCGCATACGCATAGGTGACCGACGCGTTGCTCTTGGCGGCAACGTTTCTGATGTTCACGTCGTGTTGGACGACCTGATCTTCAGGCAGAACGTACTTGTATTTCCATGTGACGGGAGGCAAAGCGCCATCGGCTGCCCAGCAATCCGCGAGTCCCAGAGATTGAGGAACGAGGAAGACGAGCGCAAGACACAGTCTCCGGCGCATCGCTCGCGAATTCTCTTTCATGGCCCCTCCCCATGGCATCAGCGGGCATACAACGATAGTCACATGCCCATTATGTGCGTATGGTAATAGAAAGCGATCGCTCGGGCCAATCGGGTTGGCGGCTGCATCATGTACAGCTGTCTGCCGTCGGAGGTCAACCTGGCGCTCGAGCGGTTAGAATTCGCTGATGATGGTCTTGCAAATGAGAGGAAAGCATGTTTCTTAGCAATGGTTCGAAGTTCGTATGGTCGGGAATTGTTCGGGCATCGTGCCTTGCGGCCGCGCTGCTCATGTCTCCTTGCCTTTTCGCCGCTGCCGGTGACCTGGATTCGAGCTTCGGCAGCGGCGGTCTCGTCAGCACGGCTTACGGAACAGACGACAAGTCATGGGGAGTCCTGCTCTTGCCGAATGGTGGGCTGCTGATAGCCGGCTCTACGCTAAACAACAGCACGGCCCTGCAAAGATTTGCCTTGGTTCGCTATACGGCAGCAGGCGCACTCGATCGGAGCTTCGGCGCGAATGGGGTGGTGGCAACCAGTCCGCTGGGCGCGCCCAATTCATCGGGCGCAGCGTGCATAGCGGCACAGCCCGATGGCAAGATCATTCTCGCCGGCGCAACGCAATTCGATGGCACGAACTGGGAGACGGCCCTTGTTCGCTACAACGCCGACGGCAGTCTCGATCCGACCTTCGGCACCAACGGCGTGGTCGTAACTCGAATCGGTGGCACATCGGAGACATTCAACGGCGGACTGCTGGTCCAGCCCGACGGCAAGATCGTTGCGGTCGGATCTGCTTCGATTGGTTCCTACAAGCAATTGGTCATCGCCCGCTACAACAGCAACGGGACACTGGACAGCAGCTTCGGGACACGCGGCATAGTGCAAAAAGCGCTCAGCGGTTATGACCTTCTGGGCAAACCACTTGCACTTCAGCCGGATGGAAAGATGGTCGTTGCGGCCGCGTACACCGAACCCAGCGACGGACTTGGCAGGGGTTCGGTCACGCGCTACAACGTCGATGGTAGCGTCGATACCTCGTTCGGTACGGGTGGGTCGGTGGTGCTGTCGGATGTCTTTCCCAACGCGCGTATGGGCGTAAACAACATCCTGCGCCAACCGGATGGAAAGCTGGTCATCGTCGGGGCGGCATCGCTGGACAATACCAGACGCGGATTTGCAGTCGCCAGATTGCGGGCCGATGGTTCGGTTGACAGCGCATTTGGAACGGGCGGATTGGTCAGCACTGCCATCGGCAGCCAGCGGGATTCGGCGCTTTCGGTGGTCCTCCAGCCGGACGGCAGAATTCTGGCTGGCGGCCGCAGCATGGACGACAGTGGCCGCAGCTTGTACGGCTTTGCCGTTGCCCGCTACAACGCAAACGGCAGCCTGGATGCATCCTTTGGCGCGGGTGGTTTCGTGCGGACGGTCGTCGGCTCTCTGGATGATGAGATCTACGGCATGGTGATCGCTCCGGACGGGAAGATCGTTGTGACCGGGATGGATCAGTACGACGGCTTGAGTGGCTCAACCAAGTTCGTTGTGGCGCGCTATCTCGGGGACTCATCGTCGGCGAGCGGCCTGTGGTGGAACGAGAACGAGTCCGGCTGGGGAATGAGTGTCACCCAACATGGTGCCATGATATTCAACGCCTTCTACACCTACGATCAAGCAGGCACTCCTGTCTGGTACGTCATGTCGAGTTGTCCGGTAACCGGCTACAGCTGCACCGGCCCCATCTACCAGGTCCGCGGCGGTACCTCGCCGGCGCTGCCATGGAACGGCGCTGGCGCTGTCCTCACCAGTCCTGGCACCGGCACGCTGGCGTTTGCAGATGCCAGCAATGCGACATTCTCCTTTACCTTGAATGGGATCACAGGCACCAAGACGATCACGCGCCAAGTATTTGCAACCGGCAATGCCCCGCCCCCTGTCGACTATACGGACCTGTGGTGGAACGCCAACGAATCGGGATGGGGGGTGGCGATCAGTCAGGAATTCTCAGCAATCTTTGCCACCTGGTACGCCTATGACGACAGCGGCAACGCCGTCTGGTACGTGGCATCGAATTGTCCGGTGGTGGGAAATGGCTGTACCGGCGATCTTTACAAGGTGTCGGGCGGTTCGCCCTTGACCGGTCCATGGAACGGCAACAACAAAGTGGTGACGAAGGTCGGCAGCGCTAGCTTTGCCTTCGCCAATGCCAACGCCGGCACGCTGAGCTACTCGATCAACGGCGCGACTGGAAACAGATCGATCACCCGGCAACCGTTCTGACACGCTGCGCGAACGAGCGTTGGCGAGCGGTTCTCGGTCATCCCGTACGGCGATGGCCGAGCGCCGCTGGCGCAATAGATCGTCAGCTGCGGTAGTCGGCGTTGATCTTGACGTAGTCGTAGGACAGGTCGCAGGTCCACACCCTGGCCCGCGCCGGTCCGCGGCCCAGATCGATGCGCACGTCGATCTCGGCTTGGGCCATGACCGCAGCGGCCTGCGCCTCGACGTAGCCGCTGGCGCGGCCGCCGTTCTCCGCCACCAGCACCTCGGTGCCGCCGTTGCCCAGCCACAGCCTGACGCAGTCCACGTCGAGATCGCCGATGCCGGCGTTGCCGATCGCCGCCAGGATGCGCCCGAGGTTGGGATCGGAGGCGAAAAAGGCGGTCTTCACCAGCGGCGAATGGGCGATGGCGTAACCGACTCGCTTGCACTCCTCGGCGCTGGCGCCACCGCCGACTTCGATCGCGATGAACTTGCTGGCGCCCTCGCCGTCGCGCACGATGGCCTGCGCCAGTTCGCCGGCCACCGCGGTCACCGCCTCGGCCAGCGCGGCGTAGTCGGTGCTGGCGGCGTCGTCGATCGCGGCGTTGCCCGCCGCGCCGCTGGCGATGAGCAGGAAGGAATCGTTGGTCGAGGTGTCGCCGTCGACGGTGATGCAGTTGAACGAGGCGTCGGCGGCATCCTTGACCAAGCGCTCCAGCAGCGCCTGGCTGACGGCGGCGTCGGTGGCGACGAAGCCGAGCATGGTCGCCATGTTCGGGCGGATCATGCCGGCACCCTTGGCGATGCCGGTCACGGCGATCTTCTTGCCGCCCAGAGTGAACTGACGCGTGGCGGCTTTGGCGACGGTGTCGGTGGTCATGATGGCCTGCGCCGCGGCAGACCAGTTGTCGGCGGCGAGATCGTCGCGGCACAGCGGCAGCGCAGCGACGAAGCGCTCGACCGGCAGCTCCTCCATGATGACGCCGGTGGAAAAAGGCAGCACCTGCCGGGCATCACAGCCCAGCTCTGCGGCCACCGCTGTGCAGGTGGCGCGCGCGGCCGCCATGCCCGCCTCGCCGGTTCCGGCGTTGGCGACCCCGGTGTTGATCACCAGGGCGCGGATGGCGCCTGCCGCCAGGTGCTCGCGACAGACCAGCACCGGCGCGGCGCAATAGCGGTTCTTAGTGAACACGCCGGCGACGCGGCTGTCCGCCGCCAGCTCGATCAGCGTCAGGTCGCGCCGGCCGGGCTTGCGGATGCCGGCGCACGCCGTGCCCAGGCGCAGCCCGGCGACGGCCGACAGATCGGTGGGGGTGGCGTAGTTGACGGTCATGGCGGCGGTAGGGTGGTGAGCGCAATGCCCGGCATTCTAATCGCAGGCGAAGACGTAGTTCCACAGTTCGCGCACCGCCCGCACCGGCGCGGCGATGCTCTCGGCCCCGACGCGGCTGGCGCGGCTGTTCAGGCGCAGGGCGTGCTGCATGCGCCGGTATTCGCGATAGGCGTCGCGCACCGTCGCCGCCAGCTCGCGCGGAATCAGGCCGAGCTCGGCGGCCAGCCCGAGCAGGGCGATGTTGCCGAGATTGGCGGTGAGCTGCGGGTGCTGGTGGGCGTAGGCGAGCACCAGGTACTGGACGATAAACTCCACGTCGATCAGGCCGCCTCTGTCCTGTTTCAGCTCGAACGCCGCGCCGTCGCCCTTGCTCGCGTGCGCCTCCATCATGCGCGCGCGCATGGCGAGGACCTCGCGCCGCAATTCGGTGCGGTCGCGCGGCTGACGCAGGATCTCCTGGCGGACCTGCTCGAAGGCGGCGCCGATGGCCTTGTCTCCGGCCGAATAGCGCGCCCGGGTCAGCGCCTGGTGCTCCCACACCCAGGCTGACTCCAACTGGTACTTGCGGAAGGCCTCGACCGAGATGACCATCAGGCCCGAGTCGCCGTTGGGGCGCAGGCGCAGATCGGTTTCGAAGAGGATGCCGGCGGGCGTGCGGCTGGAGATCCAGGTGTTGATGCGCATCGCCAGGCGAGCGTAGGTCTGCGCCGCATCGGCGCCATCGTCGAAGAGGAAGATCAGGTCGAGATCGGAAGCGTAGCCGAGCTCTTTGCCACCCAGCTTGCCGTAGCTGATGACGGCGAAGCGCGGCGACTCGAGGTGGCGGCCGGGCATCTTGCGCCAGACGCAGGCGATGGTCAGATCGAGCAGGAGGTCGGCCAGGGCGGAGAGGTGGTCGGAGAGAATCTCCAGGCGCAGTCCGCCGGCGATGTCCTGCGCCAGGAGCCGGATCACCTGGGCGTGGTGGGCGTTGCGCATGATCTCCATCTGCTCTTCGCTGTCCGGTTCGGCGGCGGCGAGCTGCTGGCTGAGCTGTTCCCTGAACCCCTGCCAGTCGGGCGGGGCCTCGAGCAAGCGCGCGTCGAGCAGTTCGTCGAGCAGCAGCGGATGCTGCTTGATGTAGTCCGCCGCCCAAGCCGAGGCGCTGGCCAGTTCGGTGAGCTTGGCCAGGGCGCGCGGGTATTCGAGCAGCAACTCGAAGTAGGTGGCGCGGCGGTCGATCGCCTCGAGGATGTCGAGGGCGCGCGCCAGGGTCGCGTCGGGATTGCTGGTCGCGGCGCAGGTCTCGATCACGCGCGGCACCAGCGCATCGAAGCGCTCGCGCACCGATACCTGCATCGCCTGATAGCGGCCGCCCTGCTGCAGTTCGGCGAGCCGTCGCGCCGTGGCCGGCGTGTCCAGGTAGCCGAGGCTGGCCAGCGAGGTCTCCTGATCTTCCCGGCCGTCGGCTTGCCACACCTGCTCGAAGGCTTCGTCGGCGCGATGGCGGTCGGCGAACACCGCGTCGAAGTGGCGGGCGACGTTGCCGCGGTGGTCGTCGAGTTCGGCGGCCAGCGCCGCGAAGCTACTGAAACCCATGGCGCGGGCGACCAGCGCCTGATCCGCCGCGGCCTCGGGCAGGCTGTGGGTCTGCGCGTCGTCGAGATATTGCAGCCGGTGTTCGAGGCGGCGCAAGAAGCCGTAGGCTGCGCCGAGTTCGCGCACCGCTTCGGCGTCCACGATGCCGCGCGCACCGAGGATCTCCAGCGCGGTGCGGGTCGAGCGCGTCTGCAAGGGCGTTTCGCGGCCGCCGCGGATCAGCTGGAACACCTGGGCGATGAATTCGATTTCGCGGATGCCGCCGGGACCCAGCTTGACGTTGCCGGCACGATCGCGGCGCGCCACCTCGCGTCTGATCTGCGCGTGCAGGCCGCGCATGGCGTTGATCGCGCCGAAGTCGAGATACCTGCGGAAGACGAAGGGCAGGCGGATCGCCTCCAGCTCTTTCCAGCGCGGCGTTTCCCTCCCCAGCGGTCGTGCCTTGGTCCAGGCGTAGCGCTCCCACTCGCGGCCTTGGGCGATCAGATAGTTCTCCAGCATCTCGAAGGAGCAGACCAAGGGGCCGGATTCGCCGTTGGGGCGCAGTCGCATGTCGACGCGGAAGACCTGCCCGCCTTCGGTGATGTCGGCGATGGCGTTGATCAGGCCGCGACCGAGTCGGGTGAAGAAATCGAAATTGCTGATCGGGTGGCCGGAACCGCCCGCGGTCTCGCCGTCGTCGGGGTAGACGAAGATCAGGTCGATGTCGGAGGATACGTTGAGTTCGCCGCCGCCCAGCTTGCCCATGCCGAGCACGATCAGCTCCTGCTCCTCGCCGCGTTCGTTCTGTGGCCGCCCATAGCGCTGCGCTGCCGCGCGGCCGAGCACGGCCAGCGCGGTGTCGACCGCGATTTCGGCGATCGCGCTCATGCCCCCGAGCACTTCGGCCAAGGCTGCTTCACCGACCAGATCGCGCACCGCCAGGCGGGCGTAGGCGCGCTGCTTGAAGCGGCGCAGCGCCGGCTTCAGCCCCTCTTCATCGATGTCGGCGGGCAACAGCTGCGCCAAGGCCACGGCGTCGAGCGGGGTCTGCCAACAGGCCTCGACCTCGGCGCGCAGGTCGGGCTGCGCCGCGAACAGGCGCTCGAGGTAGCGGGAGAGCTGGGTTGCGTCGGCGAGACAAGGCATTGGAGTAAAATTCACGACTCGGACCCGCATTCTAGCCTTGACGCCCGCCATCCCCTCCTCCCCCAAGACCGCCGCCATCCTGCGCCAGCATCCGCGGCTGTGCCGCGCCTTGCGCATCGTCGCCGGTCTGCTGCTGTTCGGCTATTTCATCTTGGCCCTGGCCTTCGTCGGCCTTCGCTATCTGGTCCTGCCCAAGGTGGACGACTATCGGACCGACATCGAGCGCCTGCTCTCGGTCGGCATCGCGCTGCCCGTCAGCATCGCCAGCATCGATGCGCGTTGGCACGGCCTGCGCCCGAGCCTGGCGCTGCGCGGCTTCGTGGTCAGGGACGGCGAGGGCCGGCCGGCGTTAGCACTCGACCGGGTTGATGCCGACATCGCGTGGACCTCACTGCTGGCGCTGCAGCTGCGCCTGGACAAGCTGGAGATCGTCGCGCCGACGCTCAACGTGCGCCGCGACGCCGGCGGCAGGGTGTACGTCGCCGGGCTGCCGCTGGCCGCACGCAGCGAGCAGGGCGGATTCGCCGAATGGTTGCTGGTGCAGCACCGCATCGTCGTCCGCGATGCCACCATCGTCTGGGCCGACGAACAGCGCGGCGCTGCCGCGCTGACCCTCAGCAAATTGAACTTCCAGTTGCAGAACGACGGTAGCCGTCACCGCTTCGGGCTGACCGCCGATCCGCCGCGCGCGCTCGCCGAGCGCATCGACCTGCGCGGCGACCTGCGCGGCGACGCCGACCTGCCCTTGCAGCAATGGCGCGGTGAGGCCTACGCCGCGCTCGACCATGCCGATCTCGCGGTCTGGCGCCAGTGGATCGACTATCCGATCGAACTGCCGACCGGCAGCGGTGGTTTGCGCCTGTGGCTGTCGGTGGCGCAGAGTCAGGTAGACAGCCTCACCGCCGACATCGCGCTGTCCAATGTGGAGACCCGCCTCGGACCCGAGTTGCCGGCGCTCAAGTTGCACCTGGTCACCGGCCGCCTGACCGGCCAGAAGCGGCGCGACGGTTTCAGCGTCGGCGCCAACGGCCTGGCCCTGACCACGGTCGATGGCATCAACATCGGCGCCACCGATTTTCGCTTCGACTGGAGCGAAGCCGCGGCTGCAGCACCG
Organism: Sterolibacterium sp.; assembly: GCA_023258955.1. Classification (GTDB taxonomy): domain Bacteria; phylum Pseudomonadota; class Gammaproteobacteria; order Burkholderiales; family Rhodocyclaceae; genus CAIYYX01. The sequence continues at coordinate 2,844 of JAHFRE010000068.1, read as the reverse complement.
GCCCACGGACAGTTCTCCGCCAACGGACTCGACCTCGATGCGCTGGCCCGCTTGGCCGCCTATCTGCCGATGGACGACGGTGCCCGCAAACGGCTGGCGGAGGCGGCGCCACGCGGCAAACTGCACGAGCTGGCGCTGTCCTGGAGCCAAGCCCAGCAGGCCCTCGCCGGCTTCAAGCTGCGGGCGCGCTTCGCCGGACTGGGACTGCGCGCGCAGGACGCGCTGCCTGGTTTCGAGGGCCTGTCGGGCAGCATCGACGGCAGCGACCAGGGCGGCACGCTGGCGCTCGACAGTCGCGACGCGGTGATCGAGATGCCGACGGTCTTCGCCGATCCGCGCCTGGCCCTGGCGACCCTGAAGGGCGCCGCCAGTTGGCAGGAGGGCAAGCAGGGCATGGAAATCAAGCTGTCCGGCTTCGACTTCGACAATCGCGACGCCGCCGGCAGCCTCTCCGGCAGCTATGCATGGCGTCGCGGCCAGGCGGGGGTGATCGACCTGTCGGCGCGCCTGACCCGCGCCGACGGCGGCGCGGTCTGGCGCTATATGCCCCTGGTGGTGAACCGGCGGGTGCGCGACTGGTTGCAGGCGTCGGTCAGCGGCGGCAAGACAGCCGAAGCGACGCTGCGTCTGAAGGGCGATCTGGAGCGCTTTCCCTTCGTCGATGGCAGCGGCCTGTTCGAAGTGCGCGGCAAGTTTTCCGGGGCCCGCTTGCGCTACGCCGAGGATTGGCCGCAGATCGACGACATCAGCGGCGAACTGGCCTTCATCGGCGCGCGCATGAGCATCAAGGCCAACAAGGGCAACATCTACGGGGTGGACCTCCACGAGGTGACGGCGCAGATCGACGATCTGCTGGCGCCCGCCGGCGAGACGCTGCTGATCAAGGGCAGGGCGGAAGGCCCGACCGCTGGCTTCCTGCGCTTCATCGAGGACAGCCCGGTGGGCGAACGCATCGAGCATTTCACCGAGGACATGAGCGCTACCGGCACTGGCCGCCTCGACCTGACGCTGACCCTGCCGCTGCAGCACATCGCCGACAGCAAGACCGCCGGCGTCTTCCAGGCGCTGAACAACCGCCTCAGTCCGGGACCCGGACTGCCGGTGCTGTCCGAGCTCAACGGCCGACTGGAGTTCACCGGCGACAGCCTGCGCGCCGAGCGCATTCGTGCCAATCTGCTGGGCATGCCGGTGGTCGCCGAACTGCGCACCCGCGACAACGGTTGGGTGGTGGTGAACGCCGACGGTGGCATCAGTGTCGAGGCGCTGCGGCGGCAGTTCGATCTGGTGGCCCTCGAGCATCTGTCGGGCTCGGCCAACTGGCACCTGACGGCCAGACTGCGCGGCAAGAACGCCGAAGTGGTCGCTGAGAGCAAGCTGGTCGGTCTGGCCTCGAGCCTGCCGGAGCCTTTCAACAAGAGCGCCCTGGAAACGTTGCCGCTGCGCTTCGAGCGCAAATTCGTCGGCGACACGCGCTCGCCGCCGCGGCGTGCCGGTGTCGTGACTCGACCTGGCACCCACGAGCAGGTCGACCTGGCGCTGGGCGCGAGCGTCAACGCACGCCTGCTGCGCCGCCTCGAGGGGGGGCACGCGGAGCCGGTGCTCGAACGCGGCGCGATCAGCGTCGGTCTGCCGCTGACCCTGCCGGAAAAGGGGGTGCTGGTGGCGGTACGGCAGCAGAAGATCGATCTCGATTTCTGGCGCGCGCTGCTCGCCGACAGGCCGGGCGGTGCCGCCCTGCCGGTGACCCAGATCGATCTGAAGGCGACCGAATTGACCCTGTTCGGGCGCCGGGTGAACGACCTGGGTCTGGCCGCCAACGCCCGCGAGGCGGGCTGGCACGTGGCACTGAAGAGTCGCGACGTGCAAGGCGAACTCGATTGGCTGGGCAGCGGTGCCGGGCGCCTGACCGGTCACCTGCAGACCCTCGTCGTCAATCCCGCGGCGACGACCTGGAGCGCGGGCAGCTACACGCCGGATGAATTGCCGGGTCTGGATATCGAGGTCGATCGCTTCCTGCTCGGCGACAAGGCCTTTGGCCACCTGAAGCTCTCGGCCGACAATCGCAAGGGCAAGTGGGAAGCCAAGCTCGACATCGACAACGAAGACGGCAAGTTGAGCGGCAGCGGCAGCTGGCAATCGACCCAGGCGCAGGCGGCAACCCAGATGCAGTTTCTGCTGCAGGCGAAGAGCGCGGAAAAGCTGCTGGCGCGCCTCGGTTATCCGGATGCCCTGCGCCGCGGCCAGGCGACCCTGGAGGGCAAGCTGACCTGGAACGGCACGCCGCTGGCGATCGACTACGCGTCGCTCAACGGCAGCCTGGCGGTGCTCGCCTCGGCCGGCCAGTTCAACAAGCTCGAGCCCGGTGCCGGGCGGCTGCTCGGCATACTCAGCCTGCAGTCGCTGCCGCGCCGCGTCAGCCTAGACTTTCGCGACGTGTTCAGCGAAGGTTTCGCCTTCGACAACATCGGTGGTCAGATCGACATCCAGCGCGGCATAATGAGCTCGCAGGAGTTGCGGATCCAGGGGCCGGCGGCGAAGATACTGATGAGCGGCAAGGTCGATCTGCCGCGCGAGACCCAGGATCTCAAGGTGCGGGTGCAGCCGGCCATCGGCGAGAGCCTCTCGGTGGGCGCCATCCTGCTGGCGCATCCGGCCTTCGGCGCCATCGCCTTCTTGTTGCAGAAGCTGTTGAGCGATCCGATCGATCAGGCTTTCGCCTACGAATACGCGGTGACCGGCACTTGGGCCGACCCCAAGGTGGAGAAACTCAGCGCGCCCTCGCGGCGCGGTTCGACAAAGGCTGAACGTGAGCAAGACTAGGATTGCGGCGGTGCAGATGGTCTC
>JAHFRE010000003.1 GCA_023258955.1 Sterolibacterium sp. | reverse complement strand
CGCCGCGTCTGCTTTTTCTTGGCTGCGTACTCGGCGTCACCGAAACTGATCTGACTCATAACCATCCCCCTCCACTATCAACGCATCAGATCACATATTGGCTGACTTGTTCAGACTGTCCTTAGAGACAACGCTATTCATTCTGTTGTCCCTGCCATGGTAACCGGTTATCTGCGCACTCCGTGTCGCCTTCAGCACCGCAAACCGTCGCCTGCATAAGCACGACTGTCGCCGCTAGCGCAAGAGGTCCATCGAACATTTCTGTGGGTGAGAAGCACGCTATCGCGCATATTCCTTATAAAGGACGAGCGATGGACAAGATCGAGTTGTACCGTTAATTGAGAAATCGGTGATTCGTGGGCACGCAGCTAAGGTCAACCTGACACCTCGCCAGATCGGTATCGACGAGAAGGCCATGGCCAAGGGCCATCGTTGCATGACTCTGGTTTGCGATCTGGAAGAAGCAACCGTGGAATACAGCGGCAAGGACCGCAAGGAAGCCAGCCTGGCCGCCTACATTGAGGTGCTTCCCAAGGAAAGCCTGGATAGCGTCGAGGCCATCAGGTTGGACATGTGGCCAGCCTATATCGGCGCCTGCCTGGCCAAAGTCCCCGGTGCCGACGAGAAAATGGTGTTCGATCGCTTCCACATCATGCGCCATGTCCTCGTCGCTGTTGATATGGTGAGGAAGCAAGAATACAAGGCGCGGATTAAGACCGGAGGTGACACCTTGGCCCGCAGTAAGTATCTGCGGCTGACCAACCCTGAGAACCTGAATGAGCCGTCGAAAGGACACTTCAACGAACTCAGGACGATGGAGCTGAAGAATGGCCGGGCCTAGGCGATCAGGGAAGCACTGCGCCAACTGTGGAGCTATCGCACTACCGGGCGGGTCACCAGATTCTGGCAGCGTTGGCAGTTCTGGGCAACACATAGCAGGCTGGCACAGATGATCGCCGTCGCTAAGCTGATCGCTGGTCATCCTCCGAATGTGCTGACCTACTTCAAGCATTGCATCACCAACGGCGTCGCAGAAGGGTTGAACTCCACAGTTGCTACGGTCCAGAAACGGGCTTGCGGCTATCACAATCCGGACAATTTCAAGTTCACCGACAATTTCCACTGCGGTGGTCTCAACCTATATCCGTCTGCCCTGTCCCACAGGAGAGTCGGATGAATCGAATAAAAAGCGCGGCCGACATCCGACCGCGAAGGAGGAGACCTCTCTGTCTCTTCATAATCAGTTCACACTCAGTTTACAAATTGTTCGTTGCCGACGAGGCCGATCTTGGTCACGCCGCGGCGCTGCGCCGTGGCCATCACCATCGCCACCGATTTGTAGAGCACCAGCTTGTTCGGTCGCAGATGCACTTCCGGCTGATCGGGCAATGCGGCCAGTGTCGCCATCTTGCCTTCGAGCGTCGGCCGATCCGGCACCACCTGCCCGTCCCAGATGACGGTCCCGTCGAAGTCCACCTCGATCCTGACGATCTCCGGCGGCTTCAGCGGCGGCGGCGGGTTGCCCACCGGCATGTTGAGCTTCACCGCGTGCGTCTGGATCGGGATGGTGATGATCAGCATGATCAAGAGCACCAGCATCACGTCGATCAAGGGGGTGGTGTTCATCTCCACCATCACTTCCGGATCCCCCGAGCCTCCGCTCGGACCTACGTTCATCGACATCTCAACCCTCCCTGCCCGGCGGCTCGGTGATGAAGCCGATCTTGACGATCCCCGCCCGCTGGCAGGCGAACACCACACGGCCCACCGCCTCGTAGCGCGCTTCCATGTCGCCGCGGATGTGCACCTCCGGCTGCGGGTCGAGCACCGACACCTTCTTCAGCCGGTTCACCAGGTCCTCGTTGTCGGTGATGAGCTTGGTGTTCCAATACACGTCGCCCTCCCGGCTCACCGACAAGAGCACGTTCTCCGGCTTGGTCACCGTCGGCACGTTCTCTTCCTTGGGCAGCTCCACCGGCACCGACTGGGTCACCACCGGGATCGTGATGAGGAAGATGATCAGCAGCACCAACATCACGTCCACCAGGGGCGTGGTGTTGATCGACGAGACGACCTCGTCCTCGTCGCTCGACTCTGTGCCTACGGTCATGCTCATGCTATTAGCCCTTGCCGCCCATCAGGATGGCGTGCACATCCGCACTGAAACCGCGGATCTTCTCCATCGCCACCTTGTTGCGCCGCACCAGCCAGTTGTAGCCCAGCACCGCCGGCACCGCCACCGCCAGACCGATGGCCGTCATGATCAGCGCTTCGCCCACGGGGCCGGCCACCTTGTCGATCGAGGCCTGTCCGGCGATGCCGATGGCGGTCAGCGCGTGGTAGATGCCCCAGACCGTGCCAAAAAGGCCGACGAAGGGGGCGGTCGAGCCGACCGTGGCGAGGAAGGCCAGGCCGTCCTGCAGCCGGTTCTGCACGCTCTCCGTGGCCCGCTGGATCTGCATGGTGAGCCAGGTGTGCTGGTCGATCTTGGCCACGATCGCCCCCTCGTGCCGGCTTCCCGCCTCCACCGCCGCTTCGGCGATGTAGCGGAAGGCGTTGCCCGCTTCCAGCGCGTTGATCCCCTCCTGGACGCTTCGGGCCTGGTCGAAGGAGGTCTTGGCGGCGTTGGCCTGGGAGAACATCTTCAGCTGTTCGTAGAACTTGGTGACGATGATGTACCAGCTGCCCATGGACATGATCACCAGGATGATCAGCGTGCCCTTGGCGACGAAGTCGCCGGTCTTCCACAGGGCGTCGAGACCATAGGGGTTGTCGATCTTCTCGACGTCCTTCTTCACTTCTTCCTTCTTCAGCTCCGGCAGACCCGAGGCGATCGGTGTCACCTTGGCGGCGTCGCCGGCCGCTGCGGCCGCAGGCGCTGGCTCGTCGGCGGCGACGACCGGCAGGCTCGTCAGGGCAATCGCCCCGATCAGGGCGGCGCCGGCCAGGGCCAGCCATCCTTTGTTCAGTGTTCCCATCTTTCCATCTCCTAGCTTCGTTTGAGTGCGTTGCTGTGATTGCGTGAGTGTTGTTTCGGTGTTATCGATGGGCGCCGGCTATTCGAGCTTCCACACGTACTGCAGCCGCGCCCAGGAGGTCTCGGGCTTGCCGTCGACCGTCCCCGCCTTGAACTGGCACAGGGAGAGCGCCCGTCGCGCCGCCTCGTCGAGCCGCGGATAACCGCTCGAGGTTTCGATCTTGCTCTCGGCCACCCGCCCATCGACCCCGATCAGGAACCTCAGGGTCACCGTCCCCGTCTCTTCGTTGCGTCTTGCCGCCGCCGGATACTCCGGTTGCTGGCAGGAGCGGGCGGCGTCGATCACCGGGGCGGTGCGCTCGACGTGTCTTGCCGCCGCCACCGGCGGCGGTGCCGCCACGGGTCTCGCGCTGGTGGTGACGCTGATGGTGTTGGCGGCAGGGGCGGCGACCGAGATGTTCACCTCCACCGGCGGGATGTAGGCCGGCGGCGGCGGCGCGAGCTTGGGCGGCGGCGGCGGGGCCTTGTCTGGCGGCGGCTTCTTCGCCTCCTCGATCAGCTTGGTCTCGTAGGGTTTCCTGACGATCTCGACGATCTTGTGCGCCAGACCGTTGACCAGCGCATAGACCAGCGTGACGTGGAACACGATCACGAAGGTGATGCCGATCAGGTGTTTGCCTGGATTTCTTTGCTGCTGAGCGTAGTCCACGATCTATTTATTCCCCTCCAATCACCAACGCCAAATCATCCGAAAGACCGACTCGCTCGTCTCCCACCTTCCCACCCTAATGCTTCCCAATGTCTAAGCAGCCAGAAGCTATCGTCCAGCCTTCACTGAAGCATACTTGTAACGACCAAGCATCAATATCGAAAAGCCACAGACGCTGCAGAGAAATGCTGAACCTTCATAAATGGGAATATACGAACGAAAACGGTCAAAGGACATTCCGTAAAGATACGGGCCCGCAGCACCACCAATTGTCGCGATGGCGAAGAGGGCACCATAAATGCTCCCAAATGCCTTGATACCAAAGTACTTCTTGGTCAGGAATGGCAGAAGGTCACCTTCTGCCCCACTCGCAATTCCAATAAGAACTGCTGCCAACGAAAGAATCCATGCTGACTGGACATATTCTGTCGTGAGAAGGAATAGCCCGCCGGCCCCAAGAAGAAATGCTGATAGAGCAACAAGAGGCGCGAAGAATCTATCTAATACAAAACCAACACCAATTCGCGCAAACGCCACCCCAACACCGATCAATCCGGCGGACTGCGCTGCAATCATTGGACTTATCCCACGATCACTAGCAAATGACGCCATGTGAACAGACGCGCCCAAAGTTGAACCAAAAATTATGACCACAACGACGCCAATCAACCAAAACCGATAGCTCCTGACGGCTTGGCCCAAAGAACATCCGGCATGCAATCCTTCCGTGCCCTTGGCAAACGATATAGTTTGGCGCGTCGTTGCAACAACTTTGGCATGACCCGCTGGCAGAATGCCGAAGATCGTTCTGTGTGCAATTACTCCCATCAGTAGCGAGATTCCACTGAAACATACATATGCCTCCCGCCAATTCATGTATTGGAGCAACTTTCCCGCGATTATCGGCATAGCAGACGTTCCGACGCCAATTCCAATCATAGCGAATCCCATCGCCATACCGAGTCGCGCGTCAAATACTCGCGCGAGTACAGCAACGTATCCTGCTGCAGTAGTTGATGCGCCAGCAAGTCCTGTTAGTAGCGCGATCGCAATAATGTACGCATGGCTCGGCGGAGCAGCGGCCAGCGCAAGCAATCCGATGGGAAAGAGTACGATTGACACGCCTGTGACCTTTCTCCATCCTTTCCGGTCAGCAACATAGCCAATGAATGGCGCACCGATTGCTACGCCCAACATTCCCACCATTGGTAAGATTGCAACATCCGCTCGACTCCAACTGAATGAACTTGCCATCGGCTTCAGAACGATTCCCGACACAGCCAAGAACATCGGTCCAAACCCTACCGAAAGTCCAATTGCGATGCCAATTACAATGATTACTTGCTGTCGCACAGTGAAGTATTGGCGATAAGGGTCCGCACTATATTTGTCTTCTGTGCTGTTAGTAGGACTGATGAGTCCTTCAGCTGTATTTCTCATCAGCGATATTCGCCCATATTCAGCGACAGACATCCGCTGAGTTCACGATCAATGAAGCGCTGGATCTACCACATTGCGCTCGAAGGCGCGGCATTTCATGCGCCGCGGTCCCACTCTCAATCTGCCACGGCCAACGGCGATCCAGCATCGTTGACTTAACTATCAATCCAGACCCACCTGAAGCAACCGGCAATAGAAAGTGGCAAGGCCTGGGCACGTCGTCGCCTCCAATGCGTGACCTTCCTGTTCGCTGTTCCACTTTCATCGGTTGCCTCCCATCATGGTTTCTTTGTGATATGATTTTTTGATTATGCTGTATAATCGCCAAGACGGTCAACCCCTCAATCGTTCATAGAGCCAAGAAACACGAAATAGGCACTTGCTAACCAAAGCAGGAGGACATATCAGCTGGCTGCGCAAGAACAATTCCGCCGACTGCTACAAGGATTAGGATGTCTACGCAGCGTGCTTGACATTCGTGCTCAATGAGTTAGCGCATTCAAAGGCGGCATTGCCCATTGTTAATTGAGCATCGAATAGCCTGCGGCGTCCCACGCAATCTTCTTTCTCACCACTCCATTTCGCTGGCTCCATGGACTATGAAGTAAGTTCTCGCGCACCAACACCGCCACTTCACGCGAGCCCAGGTTCGGCCACGCCGGGGCCTTGGTTGGCGATGCTGGCTGTTATGCTGGCTGTCTGGGCCATGATTGTCGAGACAACAATCATCAATGTGGCAATCCCGACAATCATGCGCCATTTCTCTATGACGCAAGATTCGGCGCAGTGGTTGTCCACCGGTTTTCTAGGCGGAATGTCGGCCACGATTCTCTTGGCGCCATGGATGGATCGAAGTTTCGGGCAACGCAGGGTCTACATTGCAGCACTTAGCCTCTTTGTTGTCTCTTCCATGCTTGGCGGGTTTGCCAACAGTACTGCCTTGTTAATTCTTGCCCGCACCCTCCAGGGAGCCATTGCCGGGTTAATTCAGCCCCTAGCACTCGTTTCAGTCTACCGTGCCTTTCCCGTGGCCGATCGTGGCAAAGCAATGGCCGTATATGGGTTGGGTGTGGTACTTGCGCCGGCTCTTGGACCGGCACTTGGAGGCTATCTTGTAACTCTATTTAGCTGGCGTGCAATATTCTTTGTATCGGTTCCGGTATGTTTGATAAGCATCTGGTTAAGCAGTGTCTATTTGCCAAAGGATGAGTCACCAGAGCCCCGCTCGCCATTCGATTGGCTTGGTTTCGTCCTCCTCTCCCTTTCCTTGGCTAGCCTCCTGGTCGGTTTTGTCGTTGGCCACCGCGAAGGCTGGCTGTCTCTCAACTTCCTCGTTAGACTTGCCGTGACACTTTGTCTGGCTGGCAGTTTCGTTCTCATTGAAGCAAAGCTAGACCACCCTCTGATTAATCTTCAATTGCTGCGCAATAAACGATTCGTCGCCACGACACTCGTTGCCTTTGCCTATGGACTTGGACAATTCGGATCTACCTACCTGATTCCACTATATGTGCAGAGTGTCGCGCATTATGATGCTGGCAAATCCGGCGTATTGCTAATTCCTGCTGGAATCGCGTTGGCGCTAAGTATTACCATGGGTGGCCGTTTGCCCGATTACTTTCCCACATCTCGACTTATGATCGTGGGATTAGGGCTTCTAGTTATATCGTTTCTGCTCCTTGCCACGACAGGGAAGGACACCTCTTTCTTTACCATGGCCGCCTTCGTTGTGATCGGTCATTTTGGATTAGGGCTTACCGTCCCGGCTATGACCATAGGCGCATTAAAGGTTGTGCCTTCTGATCAATTCGTCCAGGCGGCCGGAGCGATAAGCTTTTTCCGTCAAGTTGGTGGCGCGATCGGGGTCAATGCGCTTTCGATATTTCTTGACTGGATGAGCGCACGCGAGGCGCAGTTTGAGCATACGGTTGGAACCGCACAAGCTGCACCTTTCAGTAACAGTTTCTTTGCACTATCTGTGATTTTTTTGCTAGCAATATATCCAGCATGGCGTAGTGGACGCTCGAACGCATGAGATTGTAGTTCACGTCAGTGAGAGAACCCAATATTGTCTGAGTGTCGACCCGGGCATCGTGCCAAGCACACAATATTCCGATCAGTTGGCTGGCATTTCTGGCCAAAATCAGAACTCTGATGGTTGCCGACGCCTGCTTAACTATAATTCGGAAGAATGGTTAAGTTAAATGACCCCCGGCAAAGCCGGGGGCCTATCAGTTGAGCGCCTCAAAGGCGCTGGCAAACCATGAGCCGCCCAAGGCGGCTACATGCCCAGTTTCATTTGGTCGTATCGTTCATCTTCGTGCTGCTGGTTGCGGATGTACTCTCTGACCATCGTTTCATCCAGTCCCACCGTCGAGACGAAATACCCGCGGGCCCAGAAAACCTCTCCCGTGAAATTCCGTTCCCGGCCTCCAAAATGCCGCGCTATTGCAATCGCACTTTTGCCCTTGATGTACCCCACCACATTCGATACTGCATACTTCGGTGGAATGCTCAGGCACATGTGAACATGGTCCGACATCAGGTGACCCTCGACAACCTGCGAATCCTTTTACTTCGCCAATTCCCGGAATATTTCTCCAAGATACCGCCGCAGTCCCTCGAATATCTTCTTCTTCCGCTTCTTCGGAATGAAAACCACGTGGTACTTACAGTCCCATCTCGTGTGGCTCAAACTCTGGTACTCTTTCATCGTGTATCTCCGTCTCTTGGTCGAGACTGAAGATTCACAATGACCGCCGTATAGGTCAAACCTTGGTGAGTCCCCCGGCACAGCCGGGGGCTTACCTCACTGAGTTATCTAGCGACCACGTCCTGAGCAAGATAGCTGCCCGAACTACCAATCATGCTGTCTTCGGCTCCTTTACCAACGCAACCAACGCGTTAAAGAGCGGCCCCACCAGCGGCCAAGCCTGCTCCACCTGAGCTTCGATGCCGAGCGACGAGGCAATGAACGTTTTGGCTGCCTCCGCCTTGGTGGCACCCGGGGCGTCATGGATCAAGAGTCCGCTCTCGCTCGAAACAACTGCCGATAATTCCCAATTGAAGTAATCACCATAAAGGCCAACGATGTCCCGGTGTCCCGCCAGGTGTGACCGAACCGCCAGAATCCAACGTGGCTCATCCAGGACACGGTCGATCGCAGCGCGCATTCGGTAGAGTTCGAAGGCTGAGACGCAATTCAGCGCCTTCAGAACATCGGAAAAGTTCATTGCGTCCTGCCCTTCTTGACCAACTGCTTTGCGAAAGCCGCCTCGCTCTTTGTAACACGGGGTTCTGGTGGCGGCGCCAAGGAATCTACGTAGCGCACAAAGTCATCTAGAGGTAGGACATCACCTATCTGTTTGTCGCAGCTCTCGCTCCGCTCAGATAGCTTGAATTGACCAGTGCTCATGAGAATCAGCCTATAGTTCCGCCCTTCGCTCCGCGAATTTAGCCGGGCTACGGCAGCTGTTGCACGAGTAGAGCGAGCAAAACTCATATTTTGGCCGAGGCACGCAGCAGTTTCTGGATTAAACACGGCGTCCAATGGATTGGCGCTCGATTCGAGCCTGGCAGATTACGCACCTGACCTTGCCGAGGGCCAGCCTGGCCTTCAGTACCGGCTCGCCGCACTCAACGCAATGACGCCCATCAAAATCCGGGTGAGTCTCCGGCTTTGCCAACGCTCGAATGCGATCCAACGCATCCTGGTTGTGGGTGTACTCCGCATTGCTTGCGCGGTCGTTTTCGTCGGCCGAGGGCTCGAAATCATCTACCATTGTACGACTCGCTTAAAATTGGTCGCAACGTCAGCATGGAAACGCAAGAGACATCACCCTATATCCGAATGCGTTGGATTGGATATTCTCTCGCGTAAAGTATAACGTGTCAGCGTGGAACCCACCGATCTCGAACTGCTGGTCACACGCTCATGCCGTACGGCAAGTATATGGGACGCGTGATCGCCAATCTACCTGGCAACTACCTCAACTGGTTTGCTCGTAAGGGATTCCCGTCTGGGGAAATAGGACGCCTGCTAGCGCTGATGCAGGAAATGGATCACAACGGGTTGTCGTCTCTATTGGACCCCTTAAGAGCAGACGACAGTCGCGTGCCAATTCACCGATAATCGCAGCAAGAGATAATCACCATCCTCACCATGAAGATCTACCTCGCTGGCCCCGATGTCTTTCGCCCTGACTTTGAGGCTTGGTCGGAGTCGGCCCAGGAGCTATGCCGGCGCTACGGATTTGACCCATTGATACCAATCGGTCCTGGCGAGACGGATCCGGAACGGATCTTCCACGCAAACATCGACATGATCCGCAAAACGCAGATTTTCGTCGCCAACCTCGATCCCTTTCGCGGCGCAGAGCCAGATTCAGGAACCGCATTCGAGTTGGGCTATGCCCTGGCACTTGGCAAGAAGATTTGCGGTTATGTTACGCGCCTTGGTGTAGTGGCCAAGCGCGTCGAAATCGCTGAGGAAAGGCGTGATGCGTCGGCAGTCCTCGGTGGCCAGCTTGCCGACCGCCACGGCATGCTCATCGAGAACTTCAATCTGCCCTGCAATCTGATGGTGGCGGTACCTGCCCATATCGTCGAGGGCGGTCTGGAGGACTGTCTGCAGTCTATACGGGCTCGGCCGGCGGCTGCTTGACCGGGAGCCTGTATCAATGCCTGGTTCCCCTGCATGCAGCAGAATTCGATCGCCTGGCCGGACTGGTTAAACGCGTCGCCTATGACTGTCGCCCTAATTGACGGCACCTGCAATGCCCCTGACCTACTCTGTCATCTGGTTAAGATGAGCGGCAGCTTCCCTCTTTCCCATGCCCCTTACGGCAACAATGGCCGCCATCTGCGATTGTCGAGGGGTCGATTTCTCGGTTTCCCAGTTGTAGATTGTCTGGGCTGACACACCGACGAGGGTACCCATCTGGGCCGCGGTCAGCCCAAGCTTCGCTCGCAAGGTGCAGAATCCTTTTGCGGAAAACCGGGCTCGACCGAGTTCATCGGATTCCGCGGGCTCTACCATTTTCTTGGCGGCGTTCTTGTCAAGACGAGAAACCTGCTGCTCCAGTATTGCCAGCCGCCGCTTCAACGCGGCAATATCTGACCGATACTGCGCCGACGCCTTCTTTAGTTTCTCGGTTTCGTTGCGCAGCTCTTTTCGCGCAACTCGAGCAATTTCTTCCTTTAGCACTGACGCAATATTTGGCACTTTGGCTCTTCCTGTTTATCGAGAAAAGGCTCTACTATACACAAGCGCCCCATTTGCCAAATGAGCCATGCCGTCTCGTCGAGCGCATTGGCATACAATTGCCATTTGGCATCAAGGCCGTTCTTGTTTTGTGTAGGAGAGGTGCAGACTGCCATGCTAGCCACCACGCCCAAGAAGAAGCAGAGCAAGAGGCAGTCCTCGCCACGCCTCTACACGCTGTACGTAGAGATGCTGGAGATCAAGCCGGTGATTTGGCGCCGCCTCTACATCGATGGCCGTGCCAGACTCGACGTACTGCACCATGTCCTACAAGCGGCAATGGGCTGGTCAGACGCACATTTGCATCAATTCGAGATGAACAAGAAGCGCTACGGGGTTCCTGACCCCGATGATAGTGATCTCGAATGGAAATTACTCGATGAAAGCCAATTTCGCCTCAACCAGCTGCTGGACGTCGGCAACGTCTGCGTCTATATCTATGATTTTGGCGATAGCTGGAAGCATCGTATCACCGTCGAAGCGATCGAAGACATAGATGATTCCAATGACGGCGCTGGTGATGCTTGGGTTGAATCTGGCGCGCACGCCTGCCCACCAGAGGATACCGGTGGCGCTGGTGCGTACCAGGAGATGCTCGCAATTCTGGAGAATGAGCCGTACGGCCACGAGGCAAACGAAGCTCGGGAATGGGCAGGGCTGGATTTTGACCCAGAACGCTTTGACCGCCAGGCAGCAAATGCGGCGATTTCCAGATTATTGTGGAATGGATGGATAAAGATCGGGGCGTGACAGAGGCGGATAGGATGCAATATTGCGGAGAGGGAAATATGGAAAGTGCGCTCAAAGCGCTGGTGACTGACCCCGTGATGCAGCAACGTCTTGCCAAATATATGGCCCTGCGATGCTTTCGCAATACTGTTTTGGAGGAGTTTCATTGCGGAAAGCGGATTCAATCAGAGACCGGGGACTACACGGACGTGACGGTCCATACTCCGTCTGACGTGATTCCATGGAAAGATGTATCGCGCCTGAACGACTCGGAGATGAAGGCGCTGATGGTCGACGTGGTGAATTGCTCCTACAAATTCATCCACGATCTCTTCGATGAAGAGAAAGGCGGCCAACTCCTGCTGGAATTGGCCGAAAGAGATCCGGCCCCGCAGTGGGATACGCCGCAATTGCCAAAACCCTTCAATCCTCACGACAAATAGCACAAATACTGCCTGCGTCCTTTAGTTTCTCAGGATAGCGCCGATAGCTAGTTATCGCAGAGTCTCTTTGGTAGACCGCCATGGCCCTCAATATCATCCCTAGTACCGTTGTCCCTCAACCATCTGACGCAAGCACTTCGAGCGTGACTGCAACGTCGACATCGTCACCGAGCAAGAGCAGCTCAATCCAAGGCGATGCGAAGGCGCAATTGAATATCTCTATCGTTCAGGCTTCGCTATCAGTTTCAATTGAAACGGGTAATCAAGCGCTTACGCTGCTGTTCAAGTCGGCTGTTGACAAGATCAACGCGAACCTGCAACCGACATTGGGTGCCAACGCAATCCAGAGCGCTGCTAGCCAGGACAACACGCCACAAGGTACCGCTGACCGAATTGTGACTCTGTCGACAGGTTTCTTCGACGCCTACAAGAAACAGCATCCGGAAATGTCCATGCCTGAAGCGCTAACGAATTTCATGGCTACCATACGCAAAGGCTTCGCACAAGGCCTGAATGAGGCGAAGGATATTTTGCAAGGACTCCAGGTGTTGAATGGCGACATTGCAAGCAATATCGACAGAACGAGTCAGCTAGTACAGCAAGGCTATGCTGCTTTCGAGGCAGCAAACTCGGATCAGCCGGCTACTGCACCTGCTCCTACGAAGTAGCCATTGGGGCACCCCGCCACCGCCCAAGCATTGCACCTGGGCGCGGCAGGATGCCCGATAAGACCTATCACGCCGCCTTTGGCGACTTCACCAGTGCCACAAGGGCATTGAATAGCGGCCCCACCAGCGGCCATGCCTGCTCGACCTGCGCCTCGACTCCGAGCGATGTAGCGATGAACGACTTGACCGCTGCCGCCTTGGTGGCACCGGGCGCATCCGGAATCAAGAGTTCAATTTCCGTGATGACCTGCACGATCTGCGCCTTGTTGCTGACGAGGAACGACAGGATTGAGAGGGCCAGCGTTACGACTTGGGGCATATTGTTTCTCCTTTAGAATTGACAACCAACACCAACAAAAAGCCCGCTGACCAGGGTGGTGAGCGGGCAATCTTGCACTGCAGGGGCCTCCGGGTTATCCGCCGGCGGCTCACATTCAGGGTTCAGGATCAGGTGGGCCTTTGGGCGGCAGACCAACGGACTTAGAGGTGGCGGCAGTCGTATAGCTGTTGAACAGGCCGAGCAGCACAGCACCAGCACTGCCCAACGTAACGATCTGCTCATGGGTGATCGGCAGATGGACACCGAAGAGCGAGAGCCCGGAAACTCCCGCCGCGATAATGGCGGCGATTGCATTGGCTGTGGCTTGCGCATTTTTCCACCCCGCACTGTTTTCTAGCTGTTTGCCGGCCTGCAGCGCCTCGATCATTTCGGTAATCACGGTCACTCCTTTGGTGGGATAGTCAGCGCTGCATGGAAGACGCCCAGACCGACCAGCGCGCTCTGGATGAAATTGACGTATGCGTCGGCATCCGTCTGGCCGAACGCAACCAGCGCACCCCAGACCGCGAGGAGCGCAGCAGCGGCCAGCATCTTGAGTTGTGCATCGTTCATGTTGCTCATGACAATCCCTCCGTGTAGGTTGTGCTGCCATTGCCAAAGTGCGCCGTCAGCACCCGAGACCGAGGTTCGTCGGCAAAGGCAACATGCAGCCACGACCCCTCCTGGATCAGCGTGTCGAAGCCGACCAACTGCTCTTGCTCGATCAGCGCCTGAGCGATTTCCAGCGGCGTGCCGAAACCCGGGCAAATGATGTCGGCCGCCAAGCCCAGCATGTGCGCGCTGTCCCGGGCGCCCTTGATCGCACTGTTCAGCTTCGGACAGCGATACCCACTGTCGACATGGATCGGCATCGACAAGACGGTCCGCACCCGCTCCAGGCCCGCCGCAAGTAGCCCCAGATTGGCCAGTACCTCGGTAGGTGGCGTGTTGTCGATGCCCCAGCGCTCGGCATACGGGCTGCGCGTCAGCTCTTCCAGTGTGAAATGCGCAGAGAGAAAGTTCATTTGCCGCGCTTCCACAACTGCTCCCGCGTCTGCTCGATGCTGTCCTGCTGTCGCCGGTCGTTCTCAATGGCGGTCTTCAGGATCACCAGGGTCTCGCTGATCTGAATAGAGTGCTGGTTCAAGGTCTGCTGCATGGCCTTAATGTCGTCCGACTTCTGGATAAAGATCCAGACCAGGACGCTGAAGAGCGCAGCGAGAATGGCACCCAGCAACTTGATTCCCCGAAAGAGGCCCTCCTCCTCCGCGATGTGGGCCATCAGCAGCGATTTGTATTCGGCGTCGGGTGTCGCTCTCCTGTCATCCATATCAGCATGTCCCGGTGGTGCACGTGCCATGATTGCTATTCGTGGTCGTGCTGGTGGTTGTGGTCGGTGTGTTGTTGGTCGACGTCGTATTGGTTGTCGTCGAATTGGTCGAACTCGTATTGGTCGACGTCGTCACGGGATTGCTCGAGGTGCCCGAGCCAAGAACGCTGTTACTCCCCAGGGTCTGCGTCGTTGTGTTCTGTTGATTGGCGTTGCTGGTCGTGGTCGTGTTCTGCTGGTTGGCGTTACTCGTTGTGGCCGTGTTCGTCGTAGTCGTGGCGGTCGTCGTGGTCACGGGTCCGCGGCCAGATGCAATGTTGTCCGACATCTTGTTCATGGTTCCCAGCACCTTGCCGCCCAGATAGATGGGCGCAATCCCAAGGGTCAGTTCCTTGGCGATCTTGAGCGACTCGATCCAGGGGCTGGGCTCCACGGGGGCGGCTTGAAACTGGGCCTGCTGGTTGTTCGGGCCAAAGACGCGCAGCGCCCTGACACCCGACAGATTGATCGTCTGGCCATCGACCCCCTCAAGCTCAAAGATGGGGCGCTGCGCGGCAGCACTGGCGGTCACAAACTCCTTTTGCGCCTCGTAGTGGTGATCGGCTGCAGCTTGCTTCTCGGCCTGGGTCGCACATCCAGCAAGAAGAAGCGTGGCGATCAGGGTGCAACGAAGTAGAACTCTCATGGGTCACCTCCAAAAGAAAGGGCCGTCGAATGACGGCCCGGTGGGACTACACTGCCTTCCTGCTTGGCTTCTAGACTTCTTCCAACTCCAGCGGCGCGACAAAGACCCCAGGCAAGTTGGCTGTGATTGACGAGATTGCCGAGAGCTTTGCGTAAATCGAGAAGGTTTGCTCGAGGGCCGGATCGCTACTGCCCGGGTACAAACTAAAGAACACCGGCGCTGACAGCCCGTTGCCGGTCAAGAGATTCGTCATCGCCAGCCGGTCGGTGGCTGGCATATTGGACAGGTTGAGTTTCATAGACCGGCTGCGCGTGCCCAAGTCAGTCAGCAAATCGCCCGCGTCGGTCCGGAATTGCTTGCTCTGGTCCGCTGGCGTCAGGGTCACGCCGTAGTCGGCGTTGTAGGTCGGCGACCAGTAATTACCCACCACCAGCCGCGAGACCTCGATATATCCCGCAGGGTTGCCCGAGTCCGCGAGATCAATGACCAACTGCTGAACCACAGTCGGCGCAAACCAGGCATAGGCATAAGCCCCCCCGTTGTAGGCAAAGGCATTGGCCCCAAGGGATCGAGTGCCCCAACCTTTCAACCCTGCCGGCACCGATGCGCAAGCCGCAACCGCACCCGTGTCGATCAAGAGCGTGCCACTGGGCGTGGCATAGCCGCGCACTCGAATGGTCGCGCCGGATGTGAAATTCACAAATGGCAACGCGACACAGGCAATGGTCTCGTTTGCCGCCAAGGTGGCTGTCAGCGTGGCCGAAGTTCCTGTCGCCCGCCAGGTCTGCGACTTGATATCGGTGAGCAGGTTGGCTGCGACCAGGGAGCCTGCGGTACTCGAGGCGGTGAGCGAAGATGTTCGGTTGACCGCATTGTCATAGACGATGCGCAGGTTGTTCACTGAGCGGCCCGCTGCTTGTCAATGTAAAGCCAAAGATCGTCCGGCTGAAACTTTCCCGCTTTCTTGCCCGGCGCCCAGGAAGGACCCGCCGACATCAGCTCGTCGTAGTCGTAGCCCTCGATCGTGTAGCCCTGGACTTCGTTCTTCGCCATGGTGAAGATACTCTTCATCCTGTACCTTGGCGTCATCGGCGTGTCGCCAGGAATCGCCACCGGGGTGTCGACCATGACGCCAATGGCGACATGCGCAATCACTTGCTTCCCCAAGGTGTGCTGCACGCCTACGATTTCCTCCTGCAGCGTTTGCGCCGGCACAGCAGGAACGGTGATCTGCCTACCCATGTCATCTTCCTTTCAGTTCGTCAATTTCTGTTTTGAGCTCTTGCACGGCTTTCACCAGCAGGGGGATCAAGTGGGTTTCCCCCATGATCTTCTGATTCGGGACCTCGCCCTCCCGGCTATCGCTCGTATGGATGATTTGATCGAGGTAGATTTCGCCCGCAAGGACCCGCTCAACCTCCTGCGCGATGAAGCCGATCTGCGTACCCTCGGCGTGCTTGAATTGGTCGCTGGGCTTGTAGGTAAAGGTGACCGGCTCCAGCAGCAGGATCTGGGCAAGGCAACTCTCGAGCGGCGCGATGTTCTCTTTCAGGCGAGCGTCGGATGGGACGTAGATCGAGGCATTCGTTGCGGCGATCTGGCTGCTCGATTGAAGCTTGTAGGTCGTACCGGCCGATGTGCCGTAGCCGGCCAACAGGCACCCATACTGATCCATGACATGCCAAACGCCCCCCACCGGCCCAAAGACCAATTGGCTGCCCCAAATGTTCAGCACGGTTCCAGTGAGAACGCCGCCACTTCGCGTGCCGCAGGCCAAATAGCCCCCGCCGGCGTAGGCCAGTTCGACACTGGCGCCATTAGCGAAGGAACTGCCAACACCGGTCGCGCGAATCGTGCCGGACGAAACACTGAAATTCTTGTTCGCGTCCCAGCCACCCCAGTCGCCGGTGTTGTCCCCAAAGAGGAAGCTCGTTCCCCATATCTTCATGGGCAGGAATGACGGCGAGCCGCCGGTCCTTGAGCAGGCATTGACATAGGCGTTGGTCGAGTAGCCCAGTTCCAGACCGGCGTTGTGATTGACGCTATTGTTTAGGCCCGTGACGGCCGCGGTGCTGTCATGGAACGTGACGCCCGTGACTTCAGCATGACCACTGCAGTAGAGCGCGGTGCCGCTGCCATAGTTGTACGCCATGACCCCATACTGGTTGCCGTTCTGGCACGCACCGGTCACACCCGACGCCCCCGCTGAGCTGACCGATGAGGCCCAACCGTAGATCCCCGCACCGGAGCCATCCTGCACACCATACATACCGTAGCTACTTGCACCGGTCGAGGTGTTGTGCCCATAGATCGCCGCCCCGCCGTTGGTTCCGGAGTACCCAGCCACCCCATAGGTGGCGCTGTTCGTCGAATTGAAGAAGCCGCTCGTACTCATCCCATAGGGATTCGACGAGTTCGCCCCGCCGGTCAAGACGTAGCCCGTGGTATTGATGCTGCCGGAGAAGTTGACCGTGCTGCCCGCGGTGTCGACGGACAAGCCATAGCCCGAGCTATTCAAGACAGAGAACTTGTAGCCGCCGGAGTAACCCAGAAAGAATCCCCCGGCGCCACCGTAACCCACGCCACTGCTCAGGCTGCCCACCGAACTGATCGTCACCACCCCCAGGTCCGCGGCAAGGGCTGAGAGGGAGCCCACTTTGAGGTTCGAGAGATACGGATTGCCCCAGGAGGTGAAGCCGGTGTTCGGGTTATACGACCCATCGACCTGCCACATATACTGCCCCGAGGACAGCGACGATGAGGCGGTGTATGTCCAACCCGACGGGGCGCTATTGCCAGCCACCGTCCCCGGCGAGCCTGGCGCGCTGCTGCTCGTATTGACCTGGTAGGCCGTGAACGACGAATTACCCGACGCACCCGTCGCCCCGGGCGAACCGGTGAGGCCAATGCTCCCGTCTTGGCGGTAGCCCAAGGTGCTCACCGACGCGCTACTCCAGTTCGCGCCCGTGGAAGCGGCAATCCCGGTCGGATCAGTAATCGGTAGGACCAGGGTGTAGAGCGTGTAGCCCGATCCGGGTGCTGCCCCAGCTGACGCCGTCCATCCGCTCGGGTAGGCCGAGATCGCGCCACCCGACCAGGTGTAGCTGAAGGACTGACTGTGCGCACCCGCGCCCGCGTTCGACCACTGAAACGCATAGACGGTAACGTTCTGCGGGCCGGCTGCGCCGGGCGTGCCGGGCGAACCGGGGGAGCCTGGCGTACCTGTCACACCTGCCTTGGCCTTGGAGAGCGTCAGCGCCTTCGTTAGCGTCGGCCCGCCACTGACCACGCACTGGTAGATGGCTGACGCTGAGTCGGCTGACAGGGCGGTCACGCTGGCCACACCCGTTGATGCATTGATGGTCGTGGTGCAACCACTGCTACTCGCCACAGAGAAAGTCAGGCCAGACGACAGAAGGGTCGCACCCTTATAGACTTGCAAGGTCGTCGCAAGCGGCAACCCGGAGAGGATGGTTCCGCTGCTGTCACAGGGGAACGTCGCATTCTCGTTCGTTAGGATGGCGATATAGGCGTCCGCACCAGCGGTGCCGTTCGTTACCACCGCCATGGTCTGCGTATCGAGGAGATTCGTCGTGCCACCGGCCATATACAACTCAACCTTGGCGTTTGTGACGCTGCTACTCGTCGGTGTGTAGACGTGGCTCGCCTCATCCGCGGCCGAGGTATAGATCAACGAACCGTTTTCATAGACCTCGAACCGCCCCGCGTAGGCGACCGGCGCCGTAGATCCGGTCTGCGACATGGCCTGAATTGTTTCGTTCGCTGGCGTAAACGTGGTGCCCGACAACTGAAACACAACCGTCGGCACGATCAACGAATAGGCGATCGCCCCGGAGGAGCCATCCAGTACCTTGGCGATCACCACCGTCTGGGTATAGGTGACGGTGTTGTAGGTGATCGTTGCCTGAACGGTGGCGCTCGCCGCGGTCATGGCGGCAAAGGCGAGCGTACAACTGTTGCCAGAGGCGGTAATACCCGAGGCCCCTGATAGCACCGACCAAGTGACGGTGCCGGGAATCATGACCAAATTCGCCGTGATATTGATCAGCGTGGGTGAGCCCGCACCCCCGGTCGAAACATGGAATGCCGGTGTGTCGGTCGTGAGGAGCAACGCGCAACTCGTCGAGTTTACCCAGCGCGGCGACACCCCTTCCAGCAGGAGGTCCCGCTCATTGACCACCGTCGCCATTTAGATGAGCACTCCCACGGTCACATGCCCGGTCATCCAATTGGGGGCAAGGGAGACCACCATGCCGGTGATGCCGCCAGAGAGCCCAAACCGATGATTGACCAGGGTAACGGCCTGCCCCAACTCGAGGAGGAGCAAATCTGGTGTGCCCTCGAACTGATAGATCGTCCGCGCCACCTTCCGGATCCCCAACCGGCGCGTGGCCTCGGCCGCCGCATCGGTGCGCACCAGAAGACACGAATCCTCCTGCACCGGCATGGCGTTCAACTTGTACGTCGCCTGGACGGCAGTGTCGGTGGCGATGGCGGTGAGCCACGCGGTCTTAAACAGATCCTTGTGCGCGGCGGGGATGGTGGTGAGCAGGCCCGCCTGCACGGTCCAGTTCTGGCAGAAACCAATCTGCACGCTCGCCGACACCGTAGGGCGATCCACGACCTGCAATGTCCGCTCAACCATCTGCGCTTCCGTGATCACCGTTGGTGTGCCTGCGGGCGGCAAAGCAATCTGAATCAGACGCAATTGCCCCGCCCGGCTCATGACGACCTGAGCACCCACGCTCGCCGCCAGACGCTGGATGACGGAGAGTACATTTTCTCGATCCTGGAGATAGATGCCGACCGGTTGAGGGTGCGCTGTCTCAAATGCTGCGAGGTTCCCTGCATCCAGATCTCCCGACCCGAACTGGTCCGAGGTCTTGCCGAAGGCCTGCACGATGCGCTGGACCAACTGTGAAATCGTATTGCTGTAGCTGCCGCCAGAGGGCTTGTCGCCCTGAACGCTCGCCGTGATCTGGCCGGCCGGCGAAGCGCTCAAAGTAAATTTCCCGGTCGATGCCGTCACGGTGCAGGCAACCGGAATCCCGTTGTCGCGCACTTCGATCACGCCCTCGATCGGCCCGTTATGGACCTGGTACTCAAGGGTAGCCGGGTTGGTCAGGAGCGGAGAAACGTTGTGGCACTCGCCAAAGGTCATCGGGATGCAGGCCGACTGGTTCGCGGTCGTGCCACCGAGCACCGCCTCGGACACCGAAGTATTCAGCCGCTGCAACTTGTCGCGCAGAACAAGATTCACGACTTCCCGGCTCTTGCTGTGGATGTCATCCACGATGCCATTGAAGATCAGCCGAAAGTCGCTTCTCGCCCAGCGCGGGTCCCCAATGAACGCCTGAATTGGCCGACCCACCCACACGTCACCCAGCCAGCTATCCAAGGCGCCGTCCTGATTGTTGAGTTCAATATCTCCCTGGGTCAAACTCGCCTCGGTCGAGAGAGAGACTGCCTCGGTGTACTGGATGCCGTTGGACGCGCGCGGGAGGTAATGCGTGTTGGCCGGCGTATCCCCCGCCTCCGTGACATAGGGTTTGGTGGACAGATACCGGGTGATGTCGGTACCACCCACATTGACCGCGGCCTCGATCAAGACCACGCGAATGGCGGTGGCGCTTTGCAGCCAGGCGAGGAAGGCCGCATCCGTCATTTGAGGACCGCCTTCGTCTTCTGCGCCCACGCCGCCGTCTTGGCAGCCACCGTGGCGCCGGCGGCGACCTTCACTGCCGCCCGGTCGTTCGCATCATAGTTGCTGGCAATGACCGCGCCGGTCTGCTCCTTCTGCTCGGCACGCAAGGTCCTGACCTCCTCGCGCAATGCCTTGATCTCCGCAACCAATGACCCCATGCCTGCCGTACCAAACTGGCGGAAGTCCGTCGCCTGCCCCTGAGTCAGCACCATTTCTCCCTGGTGCAACTTGGCCTGGTAGTTGTCGTAGGGCACATAATCCAGGCCCGTGGCGTGGGAGGCCATCGGATGCGCGGTGGCATAAGCGTGCGCATCCTTACCAATCTGCTCCACCGCCGCCTGAAACCCTTGGCTTAAGGCGATTCGGGTGTACCAATCGATTGCCCCAAGCTGCGCATCAGTCGGAGCAGTCAGGAAGTTGGGGTTGTAGGCCATCACCTCGGCATTCGCCCCCAGCGCCTCCTTGATCCGCTGGCGCATCAAATACTCTGGGCTTTGCATGATGTTTGTCGCTAGATCATTAATCGTGCCGCCGTGGGACATCCAAGCCACCGAATTGGCAAGCCCAGTGGCGTCCGGCGCGCGGTGCAACAAGCTTTGGTAGAGTGAGGTGATCGCCGCCGTATTGCCCGTGGTGGTCATGGCACCCCCGTTCTGGCCATTGGCGTTCATGGCGGCCGCCAGCGCCTTGATCGCATCAGCCACACTCAGCACCGAAGCATTGACCGTGACCAGCCCCGAGACCTGCTGATCGAGCGCGGTAAGACTCGCCTGGGCAAGATTAACCTGCTGCTGGGCCCAATCGACCATGAGGCCGGTGGAATCGCGCACGTGGGCGAAGTCCTCCTGATACCGCTGGCTCGACGCATTGACGACCTGGGAGGCCTGCAGGAAGGCGGTGGCGGAGTTCTGTAGATCCGCCTGCGCCTTGGCCGCATCCGGGCCGGTGCCCTTGGCTGCCGCAAGCGTTGCCTCGTACTGGGTCTTGGCCTCGGCGTATTTCTCCTCGGGCGTGAGCGGAGACAAATTGCCAAGGAGCATGCCATTCCTGAACGCCGTGAGACTCTTCGCAAAGTTCCCCATACCGGTGATCGTGTTCGTGAGGGCCGTATGCTCGGCGTCGTAGGCGGCCTGTAGGGCTGTCATCGCCGTTTTTTGCTTCGTGACGAGCTGGATCTGATCGAAGATGGCCTGGTTCGCAACACTCAGTCCTGCGCGCTGTTGCGCCAGCAATTGCGTATGCGTCAGGAGCGAATCGTTGGCCGCGCCCAGTTGCTGGACCAGGGTGTTGTAGGCCGTCTGATCGGCAGTCAAAGGCGCAGCCCCTGGCGAAGGCGAGTACCCCGACGACGTGGGTTGGTTTGCCGTAGCCTGCGCATGCGCAAGTGCTGCGATCGCAGCTAGGGCGGGGGCGATTATTGCCTGATTGGCAGCAGAATAGTGGCTGGCGTCCTCCGGTGTGATCGTCGCCAACTGCGCAGCACTTTGAATCCAAGGCATCGCCGTTGTCACGGCTTGCATTGCGGTCGTGACGTTCAGATTGGCCAGCGCCAGAGAAGCCTGATTGTTTCCGTTCAGCGAGTCGAGGGAGGAGGCGATCGACGCCGAGGTCTGCGCGATGGCATCGGCCGCCGACCGGTTGGCCGCCGCAAGATCCCTCGCGCTTTGCGCCGCATCGAGTGCATCGACCTGCGCCTGGGTCCAGCCAGCGGCGATATGGGCGGAATCCTGCAATGCCTTATTGAGAACAGCGAGCCCCGCGGTATCCCCCGTCGCAGTGGCCATCGCCACGTTATAGTCGCTCGTGGCCTTTGCAGTGATGGCCTCCGCTGCAGCCTTGGCTTTGGCTTCGTCAGCGAGCGCCTGGGCCTGGGCGTCGGTGTACTGTTTGTTTGCATTCGCAGCATCCAGGGCGCTTTGCATCAGCGTAAGATTGCCGTCCTTAGCCCGGCCCATCACCGCGATCTGCTCGTCGGTCATGGTCACCAAGTCGGAAACGTGGACCCCGAGCGCAGTATAAAGGGCCGCGTCGGTAGTTGCCGCATCGGTGGCAGCGTATGCAGCGCCGTGGGACGTCCCCCCGGTCAGGGTGTCGATGGTGTTGCCTATCCCGCGGATCGACGCGGTGAAAGCGGCTGCGTTCGCCGCGGCGTCAGCAAGTGTCTTGCCGAGCGTCTGCCATTTGGTCAACTGGTCAGGGGTCAGACCGGCATTCAGCGCCGCGGTGAAGTCGGTTTTAAAAGTGCTCGCTGAGGTGCCCAACGCCTTTGTCTGCGTAGCGATCGCGTCGGCATACTGCTGCGCTGCGGTTCGCGTTTCCGTCAGCCCAGCCTTCACCGTCGCCAGTGTCGTTGCAAAGGACTCCGCCGCATTGATCTGCGCAAGGGTCGCCGTCGATGGGGTCAGCCCATCGAACACCTTAGACAGGTAGCTCGGCAGATCGCTGCCCTCGATCGCGGCGAGCACCGCCCGGGAGGCGGCAAGCTGGACCGCGGTGTTGTCCGAACCAATCGCGGTTTCACCAGCGCGATAGAGCGATGATCCGGCAGCACCCGTAATATCGAAATTCGGAACCTTTCCGTCTTTGCCGGTATTCCCGCCGTAACCGAACGTCGCTGCCGCCGCGGTGGCTCCGATCGAGGTCATGAACGTCGTGTACGTCGTCTCCATCATTTGGACCATCGCATCCGCCGTGGCGCTGGTCCCACCGAATTGCGATGTCGCGTTTTGGATATTCCCCGACGTATCGAAATTGGTGGTGTTGTTGCCGGTCGAGGACGTCGGCGTGCCGTGGCTGCCAAAAAGGGCGTTCAGGGCTGAGATTGCCAATACCACCTCGCCAAGGACCGGAACGACCTCGGCCGCCATGTAAGATCCTGCCGAGGAAATGAAGCCGTTGGTCGCCAGGTAGTCTGCAAAAGCGGAACCCACACCGCCTTGCATCGCCCCAATCGTCCCGGCATTCGCGGCAAGCATGCTCCCGGCAGCAGACGACATGAACCCTCCCGCCGCAGCGCCGCCGGCTGAGCCGGCTGCACCCGCGGCAGCCCCTGCGACAGCACCCCCGGTGACTTCCCCGACAATGGACACGACGATCTGCTGGGCGACCATCTTGGCGAGCTGCGCTTCGATGACTTTGATGAAGTCGGAGAATCCGAGTTTCCCAGTCGTGAAGAACTTGGTCAGAAGATCCTCCATGCCGGTCAGCGCCACATTCCAGAAGGACTTCGCTTGCACAGCGGCGTTCGTCGCGTTGTTGACGTAGTCCATGAACGCCTGGTTCGTGCCCGTCACCCAGTCACGCTCCTTCGCGATCTTGAAGTTGATCAGATCGGTGACGATGGCTTTCTGCTTTTCTGCCGATTGCTGCAGCGCGCCGATCACTCGATCGAACTCCTCGGTGCCGCCCCACCCTTTCGATCCCATGAGTTCGGAGACCTTTTCGATTTCCTGTTCCAGTGCCTTGTCGATCACCGCCATCGCTTGCGTCACGGCCCGCTCTTGCGGGCTCATGTCGATTTCCGCAATCCCAGTCTTTAGCGCATCGACGGATTCCTTTTGCTTGAGAGCAAAGGCTTCCGTGGACTTCGATACTTCCTGGGTCACCTTGTCCACCGCCGCCAGAACGGTGGCGCGATCCTTGAGGGCCTTCGTGGCATCTTCCTCGGCCTTCCTTTCCGATTCCTTCAGCAGGATGTAAGCGGCGGCTGACTTCAGCAATGCCTTCATGCCGGCGTCGACACCGACGATAGACTTTCCAAGCATGTCTTTGACGGCGAGGTTGAGCTTTTCTCCTTCGGTCACGGCCTTGTTCTGATCCACCGCCAGGGAGATCTGCGCAGCGTAGGCATTGACCCGATCGACCAACGCGTTGTACTTGGCAACTTGGTCATCCGCCGCCTGAGTACCCTTGGCCAGGAAGTCTGCTGCCGCTTGCGCCGCATCCTTCTGCGCCTGGGTCAGTGTACCCGCCGAGCCCGCAGCGGCCTTTTGCTTGGCATCGATCGCATCCAAGGCATCACGCTGCAGCAGGAGTGTGGCCCGGGTCTTGTCGAGTTCCTCGATCTGGCCTTTGACGAAATAGTCCTCCTGCTGGTAGAGCTCGACCTTCTTGGCGGAGA
The DNA here is from genome assembly GCA_023258955.1 of Sterolibacterium sp. Lineage (GTDB taxonomy): Bacteria > Pseudomonadota > Gammaproteobacteria > Burkholderiales > Rhodocyclaceae > CAIYYX01. The sequence goes on along the minus strand of JAHFRE010000003.1, from coordinate 41,881 downwards.
TCGCCGCGAGCTGCGCTTCGATTTGCGCCCGCTCACCGGTGCCGTACTTCAGCGTCAGGTTGATCTTGTCGAGCCGCTCCTGGGCGTCGTCCGCTGAAGGAACCAGCTTGTCGAGCGCCGTTTTGCCAGAATCTCCAAAGGCAAACCAAGCGGTGGCGGCAAGACCCAAGAGCGTGATGATCACGCCGACCGGGCCACCCAGGAGCGTCACCGCCCCGCCGGCTGCCGCCGCGGTGACCGATGCACCTTCTTGCGCGACGACCAGCGCTTCAAGCGCGGTGACATGGGCAAGTTCTGCGGCAGTGGCCCGGGCTTGGGCAGGAATCAAGCCGTTCGTGGCAATTTCCAGCGCCACCTCTCCCTCGGTGGCCAGGACGGCCGCGCGCAGTTCAGCCACCCGGGTGGCGGTGAGTGCCGCAGTGGAAGCGGTCGCCGCGACATTCGCTTCGGCGCTGGCCAAGGTCGCCGCCTTTAGCGCCATGTCGGCGGTCACCTTTTCGTAGGTGGCGACAGCCGCCTGGGCGTAGCCGGTGATAAGTGGCCCAAGCCAGGTCGCGATCTTCCAGGAGCCGTAGGCACCGGCCACGGCCTCCACCGCTTCCTTGTGGTTGGTGAGCCAGACCACCACGTCCTTGGTGGTTGAAACGACGGAGGCCACCGACGCGCCAAATTTCTCGAAGGCCGTGCCGGTTCCGCCCGCACTGTCGCGCAGGGCCAAGAAGTCGTCGACCACGCCGTTCATGGTGGGCAGGAGTGCTGCGAGCATCTGGTTGGCAAAGCCGCCAGTGCCGGTCAACTCCACCCACTTGTCGTTGAATTCTTTCGAGGACTTGGCGAGCTCCGTATTCATGTGAGAGAGCGCCAGTCCCTTCTCCACGGTCTTGCCGATCTCCTCAGAACCGAGCGACATCACCGGTGCCACCTCGGCCCAGGATTTGCCGAGCGCCTTCATGGCCACGGCGTTTCTCGTCTGGATGTCCGGGATCAGATTGAAGACGTCAGCTAGCTGCTTGAAGGCCTCCAGCGGATCCTTGGCTGAGACGCCGAGCGCCCTGAAGTCCTCCGGGGTCTTGCCCATGTTGACGGAGAGCTTTTCGACGGCGCGCGCGAGCGAATCGATATCTGTGCCGTTCTGCTTGGCAAGAAGACTCAGACCGGAGAGGGCCTCGACAGCAATGCCCGTGGCCTTCTGCAGATTGAGCAAATGTTCGGCCGCTTCTCTCGTGTGGCGCACGAACTCGGCAAATTCGGCGATGGATAGCCCAACGCCTAGCGCCTCCAAGGCGTGCATGGCGCTTTCCGCCGCGTCGCTGATCTGGCTGGTGGCTTCGGTGACCGCATTCTTCGCTTCCCGCATGTCCGAGGACAAACGGGCGACGTTGGCCGACATCTGAACCACCAGGTTGCCAATCGTGATATCGCTCATGAATCACTCAGTGAAGTTGGCGCCGCGAGGGCGACGCAGTCCAGTTGCAAGAGGGTCTCGATTTCCCAGGGCGTGAGGTCCACACCCATGAGCGTTTGCCAGGCCACGATGTCCGCGAGCGCAATGGGCGACACCGCCATGCCATTGTTGCCACGGCGCGCGTTCAACTGCAGGAATACCGACCAGACCGCGCCACAGCCTGCCGGGATGGGGAGCGGAATCAGCTCTGGCGGCGTCTCGCCGGTTGCCTGGGCCACCGCCTCCAGGTGTTGGCGAAAGGTGGTGCCCTCCTTATCCCGGCGGCTCAGCCCAAGTTGCTGCTCGGCGTGGCGGATCAGTCCGTCGCGCAAGCCCTGATAAAATTTTCCTTTTCCTCCAGGGCAGCAGCTACCTGCGCTTTGAGCCAGCCTACCCGCGCGTAGAGGTCGGCTGCGGCCTGGGTCGAGAACGGGATCTCCTTCCCATCCTCACCGATCCCGATCCAACCCAGGGTGCAGGCGGCGAGATAGCTCAGGCCATCGGCTTCCTCATCCTCCGGATCATCCAACTGTACCTTGCCCGCCTTCTGGAATTTGGCGCGCAGCTTCCGGGTGCGCGTGAAGAGGAGCTGCTTTCGCTTGGGGTGCTCGGGACCAGCGAGCGTCACCAGGGCACCCGTGGGCGCCCCGGTCACCGGATGCTTTATCGCGACGTCAGCCTCGGTCAATTCGCTGATGGTCGAGATGTCGAGGAGGGAGGAGAGTGAAACGGGTGACGCATTGGCGTTCATGAGGGTCCTTTGGATGACGAGAAATTTAAGCTGCGGAGTCCTGCACAACGACGGTGGTTTGCTCACTGGACGTGCCAGCGCCACCGGCGGTATTGAGTAGTGCCGTGAAGGCATAGGTCGCGATGATTCCCTTCTCCGTATCCGTCTTGGTGCAGCTACTCAGTTTCAAGGACGGCAGGCTGATGGCAATGAAATCGGCGGCGGCGACATTGCTGCTCGTGAGCGCCACGGAGATGCCGATCACGTCCTCATTGATAAAGTTGTCGCGGAAGGTGCCCGAATCAAAGTAGGCCGTGAATTGTCCAGTCACCGTCATCCGTCCGGGGAACACGTAAGGCACGAAATTCTGTCCTACGACCGGATCTCCTGACAGGGCGCCGGCGACGTTGATCGTGAGGCCCGTGCAGTTCGCCACTGGCACACCGCTGATAAGCAACACGCCGTTGACGGCGGAGACCACACCCGTTGCTGACGCTGATGTGGAGCCTGTGTAGTAGGCAGATGAGCCCGTGGTGATGTTCTGCCCAATTAACCCAAAGTCGATGGTGCCCATGCCGGTGGGTGGCAGGGCAATGGCCATCGTGTCGATCTTGACGCCGGTAAAGAGCTCGGAGAGACTCGTGTCGGCATTGAAATGCTCGTAGGAAAACGACTTTGCCGTGTGGCCCGTGGTCGGCATGTAGGTCTTCTTGCCCACCACCGTCACGGTCGACGCGGCAATCGGGCCTTCGGCAATGAGTGCGGTCCCATTCAGGACGATCACCGTGGCGACGGTGGCGGTCAGCGCAGTAACCATCAAGTTCTTGTTGAGATTCGCCGCATTGAAGACCCCCACACTCAACCGAATCACGTCGCCGACCTTGACACCATCGGTCAGAAATGACCCTGCCGCCCGGGTCACGGTCCAGGTGGGGCCGGTGCCGGCGATCGTGATCGACGCACTCGCAATAGGGCTCACCGAGGCAAAGTCGCGCCGTACCACCGCGGCGATAAAGTCAGCATAGGTCTTGGGTGAAAGTTCCCCCTTGAGCGAGCCTTTGACGCGCCGCGTGCCATGGCGAAAGTCGGCCACCTGCATGTCGGTTCGGATTTCGTTCGAGCTGAAGGTATCTTTGGAAAGGTCCAGGACCGATTCCACGCGCCGGATAATTTGCGCGCCCGACGCACCGGGCGCTGTGCCAAAGACCGTCTCGGCCTTGTAGGTAACTTGTTTGAATACGCCAGATGACATGACCATGGGAGACTCCTTGGACGTAAAAAGGCCGCCTCACGGGCGGCTGCGGTATTGCGGTTGAAAGGTGCTATCGGTAGTAATGCACAAAGAAATCGACGGCTTGCTGGTAGGTGTCGACGTCCATGTCGTAATGCGAAGCGACGCGCGTGTCGACGCGAATCAAGATGACCTGCACACCGCCGATGATCCCGTTTTCCTTTTCGCAGGCGGTAATTGCCGCCTCAGCCAAACCCTTCGCTGATTCCGATGTCCCACCAAAACAATTCACCTGCACCCTCGCCGTCCAGGGATCCATGCCCGGCGTGGCATCGATGGGGTGTATCGGTTGGTCGCCAAGGAGGCCAAGGACAATGAACGGTTTAATCGTCCCTTGGGGCGCAGCATCCGCGTAGAGGCGATGACCGGCCAGCGCCACAACTCCCGCACTGGCAGAGAGCAAGGTAAAAAGGACCTTTTCTGGTTTCACAGCTTGGCGAGTTCTTTGGGCAGCCGGTCCGCCATGTAATCCGCCATGGCTTCCAATCCCTCCTGGGCCCGCCCATCCATGGCCGGGCGCATGAACGGCTTCTTCTGCGCGCCTGGGTGGCGCACGGCATCGCGCATCACGCCGCCGAAGGCGAGCGACTTGGTGTATCTGGGCTTGATCCAATGCGCCGCGGTGCCAAACTCGACCATGTGCGCGTAAAAGGGATCGCCCGGCTTGTTGTTCTTGCCGGCGATCACCTTGGCGTACACCGTCCCATTTCTCGAACCGGTCGCAATCCGAATTGACTTCGCCAGGTCGCCCGACACGCTGTGCACCAGGCTCTTCGCTTCCTGCTGGATCGGAATAGCCATCGCGCGCAGTCCCCCGCGCAGGATATTGGTCTCGATCTTGACCGGCACGTCCTGCATGGCCGCCCACAGATCAGACAGGCCCTCCACGCTTGCCTCAGCCATCATTCATCCCCTCCGAGGCCGATAACACGATGATGCGATTGCGCTCTTCCACGTTCTCGCTATCGTGAATGTTGAAGATCCGAGTGCCGAAGACGACGCGCATCGTCGCCACCACCTTCGGATCCGAAAAGATCGCCTTCCAGCGGATCATGATGGTGTGGCTGACCGACGACTGAATCGCCGCCGCGGCCATGCGTTCTGATCCGGACGTCGGTGTGATGGATGCCGCCACGCTCGCAACCGTCTGCCAGGTCTTGATCCCACCCCCGATCTCGCCGGTTGCAACCACTGGCAGCTGGATATCGACCCTGTGGCGAAGGTCGCCAGACTTGAAGACGACAGCCATGGCTCACCAGGTCGTGTAGCTATCAAAGAGCGAATCGACGAAGGGCAGGTTCTCAATCTTGCCGCGGCTCATAGCAATAGCCTCTTCCCGGAAGACATCCAAGGAGCCCACGCGCATCCGTATCCAGGCGAGAATGTCGCCAGGCACCTCGCCGATGAAAGTCTGGCCAATGCCGCGGTCAGTAATATCAATAGCCGCGGCGCCAGCCGCCAACGCGACCTGAAACACGCCGTCCGCCAGGACAGAAACCAGGGTGTAGTCGGTGTTGATCTGCAGTGGTGCGGGCGGAATGCCCCCGCTGTTCGAGAACTGGACCACGTCGCCCACGGCGAGCGGCCGCCAGATCTTGACTGACACCGTATCGGCGACCGGATCCGCCACAATCGGCGAAGCGAATCCAGTGCTGAACGTTACCCACGCCGCTCCGATCTGCGGCAGCGGAATCGGCCAGATCTTGCCGAAGAGCGGGGTGATCCGGCACGGCTCGCAGGCATAGTCCACCGTATAGTCGGCCGCTGGCATCGTTTGCGTGCTGCCATCCATGGCCAGGTACTGGATCGACTCGACATGCAACACCGGCGCCCGATCCAGGAGGATGGCATTGCTCGGTAGCATGAAGGGGTAGCCCCAACGGGTACCAAACTCCCCCATCCCCGGAAAGCTATCCAAGACCTGCCGGTAGCGCGCAGCCACCAGCTGCCGCCAGGTCCGGTTCTCGACGGACTTCCGCGCCGCAACGATGGTGGCCAGGATATGGGCGTCATCGATCCCGGCGTCTTGCTTGATGTGGGCGATCGCATCGTTAAGATGCAACGGCTCAGCCGCTGGCGGGGTCAGAAGCTGGAGGGGCATGGATTTCCCAGTAAAAAGAGCGCCCTTAAGCGCCCTGGCTTATCAGATTCGACCGTCCCTCAGTTCAAGGAACGGACCGGCAGCACGGCGGAGAGCGCCAGGACCTTGGATGGGTTCGTTGTCGCACAAACCACTTTGATCAGATAATCGCAACCCTCGTTGCCCGCCTGAACCGGCAGATAGACGCGCGTCGATGTGCCATCGATCGCCGGCGAGCCATTCAAGAGGCCGGCTGGACCAGGATCCCGCCCAATCAGGACGGCGACTGTCACGGTCGGCGTGCCCGTCAGAAGATCGTCCGCGCCAAGTCCCACCGAGAAGTCGAAGGTCAGGGTGAGCGCTTCTTCGGGGTCCTTAGTATCCAGGCGCGCGGTCATCGGGACCTCTCACAAGCACTGGCAACGATTCCATCGTTCATGTCGTGCCGGCCTCCGTCACCTCAAAATGCCTTGGCCCCATCGCGACCGGCGAAATGCCGCCACGCTGAACTGAGAACGATCGACCGGCGCCGGAGACGACGAAGCGGTGGTCAAAGACCCACAGAACGCCGGTCCAGAGATCGACTGCCACGACGTACTCGACCGTGCCAACATGAAAATTCACGTTCGCCAGGACCAAGTCTGTGGTGCTGACGTCCTCCAGGCCGAATGCCAAGCGCGCCAGTTCCACTATCCCGGACTCAGTCGCCGACACGACCTCGTAAATCCCCACCCATTGGCCAGCCTCGCCGCCGGTCTCCTCAAGAGCCACAACCGCTTCAGCCGCCTCGGCGTTCGCCACGGTCGCGGCACCCAACCAATCCGCTGCGGTCACGCTGACGACCAAATCTGCTGCAGCGCTCAACGCCGCCGCAGGCCAGTCAACGCCAGCAATCGCTTCAAGCGCTGCCGCCACTGCGGAGAACGTCGCAGTTCCACCGTCACCTGCCAGTGCCGACTCCGCCATCACGAGGGTGAAGGCAACGGCGCCCGCCGAACCATCAACAGCAGAAGTCAGTTCGCCGGTAGAAGCAACAGCGGCCATCGTGCTGGCTCCGACATCGGCAGCAAGTGCCAATTCGTTGCTCGCACCCACTGCTGCCAGTTGCCCCGCCTTGCCATCGCTAGCCACGCTCACCTCTTCGATTGCTTGCGGCGAGGCAAACACGGCCGCAGTGCCATCGGTGCCAGCCACCGACTCCGTCTCCAGCACGGGCACGGTGCCAACGCCAGCCGGCAAATCGCTCGAGACACCCACTTCCAACTGTTGGCCGGCGCCAGCCATCGTGGCGGAGCCTGTATCAATTCCCGTGAGGGCTTCCGCCATCGCCCGCGTGACACCGGTCCAGGCTCCCTCAATGTCGGCACCGATAGAAGCTTCTGCCACCGCGCCCACGAATAGGCCCATCAGGGCAATCGCATCGGCAACGGTACTCGCCTCCGTGAGCGAGGCATAGGCAACCCAGAATGCGGACACCGTATCCACCCCTGAGGCATTTTCGACAGCGGCGCCGACGAACGCTGCTGCTACTCCTGCAAGCTCGGTCGCCGTCGCCGCGCCGGCGGTGTCTGCTACGAACACGGCGGTTGCCGTTGGGACGTCTGCTCCTGTTGCCGCCTCCGTCAGCGCCGCAACAAAGAGCGCCAATGCAGCCGGGGCGTCCATTGCTGTGGCCATCTCAGATTGGGGTGCATTGCCCCCCGCATTGGCGGCATCGGCTGCGTCCAAGGCAGCCATGGCTGCGGTCGCCGCCGCAATAAATCCAGCCGCCGCGACCTGTATATCAGATCCGGCAGCGACCTCGCTGACTGTAACGCCCTGCGGCCCGACCCCGTCCGTGGCGTCGCCAGCAGCTACAGCTTCGGTGATCGCACTGACCAGCAGAGCGGTGACAGTTTCGGCATCTGCTCCACTCACCGTCTCGCTCATGGCACTCACGAACGCGGCTGCGGCAATAATCGCTTCGGCAGAAGATGCAGCCTCAGCTCGCGCACCGACAAATAGCGCAGCAGCAGCCAAAACGTCAGCAGCAGTTGCGCTTTCTGCTATCGACGCAACGGCAACATTCCCACCAGTTGCAGCGTCCGACGCACTTGCCGCTTCTGTTCCCGCAGAGGACGTGACATTCTGGCCAATAGGTAAATCCGTACCACTTGTGGCTTCCAATCCCGCTGCCGCAGTAGCATTTGCACCAACAGGTGCGTCAGCACCGGTTGCCGCCTCCGATTCCACAGCGCTTGTGACGAAGGTTGAAACAGGGGCGTCTGCGGCTGTCGCACCCTCGGGGATCGAGGCAGGCTGCACACCGGATGTGGAGCTCGCATCAGCAGCTGTAGTCGGTTCAGTAATCGTCGCACTCTCTGGCCCTACTCCGTCTGTTGTATCTGCAAGCGCCCCCGATTCGCTGAGTGTGCTGGCAAAACTCGCCGACACCACGGGTGCGTCTCCACCAGCTGCAGTTTCTGTGTCAGCAACGCCAAACGCGAATACAGAAACAGGAGAATCAACCGAACTTGCAGCCTCAGATTCAGTACCGACAAGGATCGCCGTCGCCGCTGGCACATCCGATCCCGCTGCGGATTCGATTTCCGTTGCGCCTGTAACACAGGTTGAGTCCTTTACGTCGGTTCCGGTTCCTATTTCGGCTATTGCCTGCGGAGAAACGAATGCACCCACTGGTACGTCAGCACCTGTAGCAGGCTCTAAGCCAACCATAGGGACGATTGCGGTTGATATCAGCCCATCTGTGCTTGTTGCCGCCTCTGGCATCGCCACCGTGTAGCCGCCCGCAGGGCTGTCAGTCCCGGTCGCAGCCTCAGCGCCCCACACGGTTGTTACCCAATTACCCATGAGCGTGTCAGCATTACCGGCCATCTGGACGATCATCATCCAATCGTTGCCGTAGGTGCTCCAACTTCCACCGTCCGTTGCAGTGGTCGTGCCGCCGTACTCGGTAGTCGCAGAAGAAGCGATGCCGCCCGTATTGCACAGAACGGCAACAAGGTGATTATTGGCACCATCCCAATCGGAGCCAGTGTGAATGCAGATGTAATACCAAGTCCCACTCGACAACACGGCGCCACCAACCATGGTGAAGTCGAACGAATACCATGTGTCAGTCGTTGTTAGACTCGACCAAGGAAGAGGAACGGATGCGATCTGTGTCGTTGGAATGCCACTTGGCCCGCCACCGGCCGTTACCCAAAGCTCGATGCTTCCTGTCGCGGTTGGGGTTACAAGGCCCCATCCCTGACGCATGCAAAACAACACGGCACCCAGTTGTCCTGACGCAGTTGCTTGGAACGTGTGGCCCGACCTACCATCACCACCGATCCAGTAGTCAGATGAACCAACGCGGGAAATAAGCTGCGTGTAATCGTGTTGGACCGGGCCATGTACGGAATTTGACTGATCCCCATAGAAAGTCACTATCGTCGAGGCGCTGTCAGAACAAGCCGCCGCCTCATTCGCGTTCATTCCCGCGTTATAGTCAGACGCATCAACGCCTGCCAAGGCCTCTGTAATGGAGACAAGCGTCAAACCACCAATGCCGTTGGCGGCATCTTGCGGCGTCACGTATTCAACAAGTATTCCCGGCGAGTAGTTGCTTTCCGCGTACCACGCTACGCCATTCTGATTCCAGATCACTGCCATTGGCGACGGCATGCCCCAATACTGGGCAAGCAACGCAAACTGATCGTTGGTCCCTGTCCAATCTGACCCGCGATAGAAGACCACCGCATAGCCGACCCCAGCAGTCACATTCGCCCCACTTACCGCAGTGAAATCTACGCAAAACAGTCCGGATGTTGGAGCGGATGCCTGGGTGAACGTCAACGACGCCAATTTGGTACTTGGCATCGCCGAAATCGAATTGCTCGCCAACTGCCAAAGTTCAACTGTACCCGGCTGTGCCGGTGGATTGGAATGATTGTTCTTGTAGACGTAAGCAGTGACCGGGCCAAGGTGCGCCGTAACAGAGGCGATGAAAGTCACCCCGTAGCCATAGATGGTCGAAGCGCTGTCGAGGTATTTGACATAGGGCGCGCCATTGCCATACGCCAACGACGACGCAAGGGCATTGTTGGACATCGTCTCGGGGAGGTAGCAGGACGTCGGCAGCTTGCCGTCGCCCGCATCTGCCGCCCCCACAACAGTGAATGGAACTGTGGGCGATGTAAATCCGCTATTGGCGTAGCGAGCAATAGTCGAGACGCGAAACTCTTGGACGTAGATCGTGTTCATCCCGTCCGCGTTGACCAACCCAAATACACTAGCGCTACCGGACAAATCGTAGTCATGGGCCGCGACATTCGTCCCGACCAACGTAGGAGAACCGTCTAAGAAGAAGTAGGCGCTTGTTCCATCGCACTGGACTGCAATATGGTGCCAAGCATTCGTCGAAATCGCTGGGGCCGTGAAATAGCTACCCGAACTGCCGGTATAAATACTACTTGACGCGCCGGACGTTACCTGAAGCATCGCGGATGCCCCAGTAGACGTCTCCATCACAATCGCGTTAAAAGTGACTGTCGTGTACACCCAAAATTCTATCGTCCAAATCTTCCCTAAATTGGCGGGTGCTGGCAGCGTTTGCGTTACAGGGAAATATATCAACCCGTATCCCGGCAGCGTCAGGCTTGTCGCAAACCCCAGTGTCGTATGAGTGCTTCCGAAAGTTCCAGAAAAGGCCGGACCACCGCAAGCACTCGAACCATCAGCACAGTGGTACAAGAGGTAAGTATTCGCGTCCGGCGTTCCGCGCTCGAGAATCCAATGCGGCGAGGAAGCGGTCACCGCCCCGTTGTCGCTCCCAGTCGTTGCTTCGGTATCGGTTACTGCGAAAGGAACGCCGCCGACAGAAACATCGCTCAGCGATATCGATTCGCTATCCACCACGCCATAGGTTGATAGCACAGCAACAGCGTCAGCGCCCATTACGGCTTCAAGCTGATTTTCGGCTCCACCCATGGCACCCTGCGGGTCTGCCGCAGCAGCCGCCTCGGTCTGCGTTGGGTTCCAGGAAGTATTCGGAGTGGCAACCACATCGGCACCCGTCGCCGCTTCGGTGAGGCCTCCTTGCACCGGTGCTGCCATCGTGTCACTGGCGGCGTAGTAGCTCAACGGCGTCGTTGGCGGTGTAAACCCGCTGTTGCTGTACTTGGCCGCGCGGGTCAGAATGACTTCATCAAGATAGGCGGCGTTGCCAGACGGCCCCGTGTACCAAGCCCAATTCACACAAGGTGTCAGGTTGAGTGCGAACTTGCCGGCACCTGTATTATTTGTCAGGGTAACCGCGGTTCCGTTCACGAAAAAACAGAGCGTCGTTCCGTCGAACTGCAAGCAGAGGTGATTCCACGCCGCATTATTCAGAGCGAAGCTGCCGACCCCCACCCCGACGAACAGCCCCGTGCCATAGGTACTGGTCGCGGATACGAGGTTAAAGCCACCAATGCCATTACCCGGATAGAAGAAGTAGAACCAGTAGCTCGATGTGGTGGCCGGGTAATACCAACATTCATACGTCCAAACAGGGATCGTCTCTGTGTGGTTCGCGAGCGGCGTATATTGATAGGCATTGCCGGCGCTCCCGAAGGAAAGCGCGTAGCTGCCAAACTTTACGATGCTGTTCTGGATCGTCGCCGCTCCGGCGAGGGCCTGAGAACCGTTCCCGGCCAGGTCCCACACGCCGCCCTCAAAATTGCAGTACAGGGCGATTGCCGGGTCGCCCAGCGGCTCCATCTGAGCGCCATTCGCTGTTGCCAAACTGGTTACGCTATCAACCAGCGTCAGGTGTTCTTCCTGGTACCCACCGTTGAATGCGTCGGAGGCCTCGAGCGTGCCGCCGGTGGCCTCGGTCTGCACCACGCCCGTAATTCCTGTGGGCTTGGGCAAGCTGTCAGTGGCCGTCGCCGCTTCCGGTATCGCCGCAGTGATGGGTGAGGCTGTGACATCCGTCGATAAAATCGGATCAGCAAATGCGGCTGTCGGTGGTGTGAATCCGCTGTTTGAGTAGATTGCGCAGTTTGAAAGGCGAAACTCTTGGGTGTAGGTGTTATGGATGACCCCGGTATCGTTGTCCTGTCCAAAGACATCAAACGTATTCAGAGCAAAGGGATTCAAACTACCATCCGTGGAAGACACAACCGTCGGCACACCGTCCAAGAAAAATATGATGGTCGTGCCGTCATTTTGCACCGCGATGTGATGCCAACCATTGATCGAAATCGCGGGCGCGGTAACCGTCAGGGCGCTAGCGCCCAACCTGACAGTCACATTCAGCCCGTCGAAACGAATGTACTGCGGGACATACCCAGCCCAGTAGATATAGAACGCATCATTGCCGCCAGCCGTGGGTTGGACGGCGTTTCGGAAATACCAAAGCTCAACCGTCCAGATGGGCAATGACGTCTGCGGAAGTAACGATTGGGCGCCCGTGTAAATTCCGATATTTCCGAAACTCCACGAGCCGCCGGTGTATTTTTGCCACGCGCTATTCTGAAGTCCAAATAGCGTCTGTGTTGCCGAATAGGCAAATGATCCGGGACAACCTATCGCCACGGAGTCATTGGACACCGTGCCGGATGACGTAGACAGATGATTGTGGAGTACGGTTTTGCCATCCCACGTTGGATTCGTGCTTAACTCAAAGCTGAATACGCCATCCAAAAAACTGCCCACCGGACTATCGGCCGCTGTCGCTGATTCGGTCATAGCAACAGTCGTTGAGAACGTTCCAGCCTCGGCATCTACCGCACCTGGCGTCGACCCGGTAACCACAACCTCGATGTCGTATGACCAGGTGTCAGCGGCCCATCCGGTCGGATAGGACGCAGCCGCGGTGTAACCGCTGGTGGAAATGCTCGGAGAAACGTTGCCAGAGGCATCGAAATACCCCATCGTCTGATTGCTGTTGTTACTCCCCCAATCGCTGCCATGACACCAGACCGCTGCGTACCATGTGCCTGCCGTCACCGTTGCACCGGATACCTGGCTAAAGTCAAAGGTGATCAGCCCCGGCGTTGTGCTGAGCGTCATCAGGTTGAAGGTGATGGCGGCAAGCTGAGTCTGCGGAAGCCCCGCCACTGAATTGGCCGTCAGCGAGAACAGGGCAATGCGCCCAAGTTGCGCCGGCACACCGGCGGCTGAGGTGTCTCGATAGCCGCGCAGAGCGATTGACTGAATCTGCCCGGTGACGTTCGCTAGGAAGGTCTGCGACTGCCCGTACGGACCGCTACTCGCAACGTAGCCTCCGCTTGCCGCCACCATGGCGGCGTAGATATTTAGCTGGCCGACTGCCGGATAGACGGCTTCTGTGGCGGCGACGCCGTAGGCGCCACTTGCGGTTAACGCATCGTAAGCATTGGTTGACTCGACGCTGCCGATGAAATGGATGTTCGCGCTCGATAGCCCTCCCTCACGCGCAAGAAGGAGCCCCATGGCTTAGTACGCCGGCACTTCGGCCCACGCCATATTGATCGTATATTGATAGACACCGGCGGTCACAGCGGTGACATTCTGGAAGACAAGGCCTTCGTTCTGGGCCAGCACGATCGGGTGATCGCCGGGGCCGTCGATGTCGAGGATCGCTGTGCTGGTTGAACCCAGCGCGATATTCGTCGTCGTCGTGATGAATGGCGCAGCGTCCAGGGTGCGCGTACCGGCTGTCAGTGTGGCAGCTGCGGTGTAGCGCAGATCGCCCAACGACGTGCCCCCGTGACTGGTGCGCTTCTTGAAACTGTTGCCCGAGAGCGTGGCCGCCGTGCCGCCCGTGTCTGTCACAGTGTAAGCACGAGCGACATAGCCCGCGAACTGCGGCAAACCTGCGGTAGACGCCGTGCTGACGTTGATTGTGATCTGCAGGTAACGGATCAGCATGAGGAGCGACCCGGAGGTCCAACGCAGGGATGCGAGGTTGGCGCCCGCTGCAGGGGCGGCAGCGGTCAGCTGGGAGATCGCTGTTCTGTAATAACCCCCGGCGCCAAACTCGGTCGGGCGGTCGGTGACCCGCAGCGCGCGCCACGTGGTGCCGTCGACTTCCGCAACCGTACCGCCATTGCCAATGATCTGAATCGCCACTTCACTGCTCCTGTATCTGCGAACGCCCTACTTGGCGTGGCTCTACGGTAAATTGCCCACCGGCAGGCAGTCCGTTGCGGGTGATCCCGATAAACACCAAATCGACCTGATATTTTTCGAGGACGGCTTGAATCTCTGCTTCTGCCGCATCCTTCACGAAGCTTTTCTGGCTCATCAGTTCCATACCCATGCGATGTTGTAGGCACCATAGGTGTCTGCCTGTTGGTCAGGCAGGCCACCATAGGCGGTCTTTGTACCGAACACTTGGACGTCGCCGGGATAGCCATAGATGGTGAAACCGACACCGGCCACAATGTTTCCGACGGTGACCCGAATAGGGTCAACGCGCATCTCATCGGCCGAGTGGTCTGTACCATCGGCGGGCAGAACCCAGACATCAACCAGCGAACCGGCCGTGATGCCTGTCTGACCGATGACAGCGACGCTCGCCTCTTGAGAGCCTGGAAAACTTCCGAAGTTGAGCGTCGCTGTGCCTTGGGCGCCCATGGCTTATGTGCTCTGCGCGGACGCAGCAGCGTGAGCGGTAGCGGCTGCAGCTGCAGTGGCGGCCGCCGCCGCAGCAACTTCAGCGTCCACCGGCGCGCCAACGGTCTCAACGGTCGAATCCGCTGCAAGCTCCGATTCAACGAAGTAGCGGCTGTGGATATTGCCCTCCGGATCGACCCACTCGACGCAATACTGCACGTCGCCGGACTCCTGATCGACAGAGAAGGACTGTACCTTGCCGGAGAGCACCTGCACGACCTGATGGACGATCGTGCCTTTGGGGAATTTTGAGGCCATGTTTGCTTCTCCTCTACATGCTAGCGGTGTACGTGACGTTCAATGTGTCCCCATTGGAGACCGTCTTGCTGCCACCGGTAAAGGCGCCGCAGGAATACAGGACGCCCGACGTGTTATCAATGGTCGTCACCGCGCCTGAGCCAAAGACCAGGAAGCACCCGCCGACCGTGCCGCTCGAGGTGATTGCAAACGAGACAGCGGCGCTTGTGGCTTTGGATCCTGCTGAGGCACTCGACCAGCTCGGGGTCTTGCGCGGACTGGTGTAGGTTGGCGCATTGGTAGCACCCACTTCCAGCCACGTCGTCTTGCTGGCCATTGTGTCCGTCACCGTGCAGCTTGAGGCTGAGCCATTGGCCAAGCCCATATAGACGGCGGCGGTATAGGCGGAGCCGGCGAGGAAGGTGTCCAACGCCAGGTTCTTGCCAACGTTGGTAACGATGTTGTCGGCGGTGTCTTCCCACTTCACCTGGCCGTCGGGGCCAACGCACTGAACGCTGTAGACGCCGATGACGCCGGCCTTCTCGACAACGCTGCTCTGCGAGGCAATAGCGCTGTCGGTCGCCGCGTTGCCGGCGGCGATTCCATTATGAGTCTGCATCTGGTTTCTCCTAGGGGGTAGCAGTCGACTCGGCAGCGGCTTTGCCCTGCGCGCGGTCGGCCTTTTCCGCGGCAGGTTTCTCGGCCGCGCGAACATCAATGACCTCGGCGATGCCAAGTGCGACGTGGCGCTCTGCATCCTCGTGGAGCGGATAGGTCTGGCCCGCCTGGTACTTGGCGAAGCTCGTGCCGCCCGCATCGCAGTCGAACCAGGTCTGCGAGTACATCAAAGCCTTGGTCATGTCGGTCTCCAAAATGGGTCGGGGCACCAAGCGGTGCCCCGGATTCGGTTACAGGAAGCCGTTTGGCTTATACGATCTGCACGACACCGGCCTGGTTGAAGGCGTCTGCCGTGGCATAGCGCGGGGTGAAGCCAAGAACTTGCGCCGCCACTTGGCTTGCCGCCGTGCCGACGGTAATCGACAGGCGGACATAGGCGAAGCCATTGAGGTTGTCCAGATCTTCACCTCGGAAATTGATCAGCGCCTGCTTGTTGTCGCCGGAGGCCTTGACGATCTGGGTGATCGCCTTGCCGGTGATGTCCTTCGCACCGGTGCCGCTGTTGTCTTGCGCCTGCTGGATCTTGGCGTCGACCGTGGCACCGGTGCCCAGCACGCCGGTTTCAATGGCAGCCAGGAAGTTGTGGAAGTTCGCCACCGGAATCCAGCCAGTCGTAGCACTCCCGGCAGCTTGGCTGACGGGATCGATGGTGGCGAGAACGGTAACGATCTCGCTTGGTTTTGCGTTCGGGTACATGTGTGATCTCCTATGAAATCTGCGAGACGGGCACCTCCTCGGTGCCCATCAAAATTGCCGCCCTGCTAAGGGTTAGCGGGAGCCGAGTTGGATGAAGGGTGAGAGGGTGCTGCTACCCTTGGCCGGGTTGATGGGGGCGACGATCTTCGGTTGGCCGTCCATGCGGAAGGTGGTGCGAAATGCCGTGAGGTCCGCGTCGAAGTAGAGGTGCATGGACGTGGCTGTCTGCATCCCACCTGCCTTGGTGATGGTCTGGTAGTAGGAGAGGTCGGCCAGGATCACGTCGCCTTGGCTGGAGAAGCTTGCTGCATGCTGGGAGACCACGATCGGGCGACCGAGCAGGATCCCGTAGGGATTGCCTTGGATGCCGCCGCCACTACCGGTCATGCACCCGCAGGGCAGGTAGATCGGGTAGTTGCCAAGGGTGAGGGTAAAGAGCGCGGGCAGGACATCGTTGTTGATGATCCACACCGCCTTGTTGTAGGACCCGGCAGGCAGGCGCGAGACCATCTTGGCGAGGTTGGCCGGCAAGAGCGTTGCCGTGGACTGGCCGGATTCCTTGGCGACAGTGACGATTGCCGGACTGGAGATGCAGCCGATGGGGACGCCGGCGCCGGCACCAAAGAGGATGGCCTCGTTGGTCTTCCAGCGGATCGAGTCGGCGATCTTGCCCGGGAGGTAGCTCGCCAGGGCATTGGCGTCTTCGAGGAGTTCATCGGTTGTGGGCACCAGCGCCATGAGTTTCTTGAGGCGAAGCGTGGCAAGACCCAGGGCGAGCTTGGTGGAGACGGCCGTGGCCGCCTCTCCCTGCCAGAAGGCCCGGATGCCGTTGGTCCCCCAGGGCGTGGTCTCATCCTTGGGGAAGGCCATGCTGTTGCCGTTGATCTCGACTTCGTCGGTGAGCGGCAGCAAGGAGTCTTCGCCCAGGGAGAGTGTGAAGATGTCCTTCGAGAACTCCGGCGGCACGAAGAAGCCGCCATCTTGGCCAGCACCTTCGTTGCTGTAGGTTGAGGGCGCAGCGGCACCGATCAGGAGACGTGGATCCGGGGTCTGACCGAACTTTTCGGCGCGATAGACGGCCTGCATGAATTCGCCCACGGACTTGAAGCCCCGCTTGGGATCGGACTCGACGTTCTCGGTGATGATGATGCCGATGGCCTCCTGCACGCCGATCTGCGCTTGCGCGGCAATGAGTTCTTGCTCGACATCAATCTGGGCCTGAATGCGCTCGATTTCGTTGGTGCGGCCGCTGGCCTCGAGACGGCACTTGTCGAACGCAGCTTGCTCGTCGGTCGACAGGTCACGGTTTTCTGCGGCGGCGGCGTCCAGCAGCACGCTCGCTTGCTTCAGGGATTCGGCCTTGTCCGATACCAATGCCGACTTGCGGGCTTGCAGCTCGCGGAGTTTCTTACTCATGTGGATCTCCCAATTGAAAAACCCGCACAGGGCGGGTTCGATGGACAGTCTTAGCCCGCCTGATGGCGGTATGATTCAAAGGTGCGACCGACGGGCCGCAAGATGCTGCCGGTCTAACTCAACGGAGTTGGGCCGTGATTGCGATTTCTGGGTGGCCGAATGCGTATCCGCTCCCGCCTTGGTGACGCCATAGCCCGCTGGTACAACGGCACCTACATCCTCTACGTCAGCCAGCGCGATTTCCGCGTACTCCAACGCGGCGGCTACTACAGGCGTCACTGGACTGCGAGAAGGGCCCGTTCGATAGTGAGGTTCCATATTCTGTATGGGGGGACCTTCTGGGCCATCGTTATCGCAGTGCTTTTCACCTACATTGCGGTTCGTGCATTCCAGTAGGCCTCACGCGATCCCTGGTCAGTAGAGCAAAGCGAGATCGTTCTTCCGCGCGCTTAGGCGGTTGGCGGATGCAGCCGGCGCAATGTCACAGGCCGGCTCTAACGCCGCTTCCACCTCAGCGTTGGCCTCGGCCTCAACCACGGTGACCGCTGCCACGACCTCGTCCGCAACATCTTCCACGATCTCAGGCACGGGCTCGACTACTGCCGCGATAGCCGGCGCGGTCACCACGGATGTTGATTCCGGCGCCATGGCCGCGGCCTCTGCAACCGGTGGCGGGATGTCGATAGAGGCGCCAGCGCCGCGGCTTGCGCGCGCCGACTTCTGGATTTTTCGAACAAGATCATCAAAGGACATCACGCCGTCGACCATGTCCTGCGACAGCGCGTCCGTGGCAGACACGCACCGGCCCTGCCCCATGCCGTCACGGACCTGTGCCACGCTCACGCCTCTGCCACGACTCACCGCTTTGGTGAACATGGCGTAATAGCCATCCACCGATTGCTGGATGGCAGATCGGGCCTCGTCGGACAAGGGTCCATAGGGGCTGGCTTCGGTCTTGAACTTTCCGGCGGAGATCAACTGGACGTTGATCCCCTCGGCCTCGAGCGCTTGGCTGATGTCCTGATGCGCCGCATAAACGCCAATGCTCCCCACCTCCCCACCCGGTGTGACATAGAGCTCTGAGGCGGCAGACCCGATCCAGTAGGCGGCAGAGGCCGCCAGGCTATTGGCAATGGCGATGATGGGCTTCTTGCCGCGCGCCTGGTAGATTTGGTCGGCAAGTTCGCTCACACCATAGACGGAGCCCCCGGGCGAGTCGATGTCGATCAATATCGATCCGACGGTATCGTCGTTCAGCGCATCCTGCAGAGCAGCCGCGAAGGCTTGGGTGCTCACACTGCCGGGCCCGGAGACATCATCGACCATATTGCCGCGCTGCGTGACCACGCCGTACAGCGGCAGAACAGCGATGCCACCGCCACCGGCCCGACTGTTGGCCAAGGCGCGGGCAGATCTGGCTTCGCGGTCGGCGGCAATGCCGCCCATGACCTCGTCGGTGGGCTTGATGTCCTGCGACCAGCGCGAGATGACCCCAGAGAAGACTTGAAGCCGCTCGGGCGTCAGCGCCCAGGGCGTGGATAGGAACTCGGAGACCAGGAGCGCGTGTTTCATGTTCAACCTTTCAAGTGGGTGCCGATTGCGATGAGGCTTGCCCGCGCGCGTGGCTCAATCGTGGCCAGGGCCCGCTCAATGCCATCATTGATGGGTGTGGCCAGCATGTACTCGCAGTGCCCGCGCGCCGCGTCTAGGGCGACGCCCAGGGATTCAGCAACGTACGCGGCATGATCCATATAGAAAGCTCGGGCAGCTTCGGTCAGGTTGCCGCCCCGCTCCCAGGCTCGCGTCAGTGCCGCCGCTTCCTTCCGGGCAATTCGGGTCGCCACTGCGGTGACGACCTCCCGCAGCCGCTGATTGGTCGCAGCCTCATCATCACCGCTGTCCTCCGGCATCGACTGAGTAGGCTTGCCCGGCGCAGCCAACGACGCTGCCCCTTCTTCCTCTTCGGCCCAGGATTCCTCGACCATGTTGAGCGGCCTCAGCGGTTCGTCCAACCCGTCGAGGGGATTCATGTTCTCCGCGACGCGCGCTTCGTTGCGCGTGAGCCACCCATCCAGGATGCCCGAGTGGTAGTAAGCCGCCCGCGCAGCGCGGTCACCCCGCAGGAGGTTGGCAAAGTCAAACTCGACCTCCAGGCCCTCTTCATCAAAGAGCAAGTCGGCCTCGATCGCCGCTTCCCACCGTTCGGCCCACGGCGTCATGGTGTGCATGATGAACTCGAGGGACTGATGCTCGATATTGCTGAACGTGGCCCGGTCCAGATCCGCAATCATGTGCGGCGGGACGCGAAACACCCGGGCGACGTCGGTGATTTGGAACTTCCGCAGTTCCAGGAACTGGGCATCCTTATTGGTCACACCGACCTCGTGGTACTTCATCCCGTTTTCTAGGACCAGCATCTTGCCCCGGTTAGCTCCCGCCTGCGCTGACTGGAAGTTCTCCCGAAATACTTCCTTGGCGGTCTTGTCCTTAAAACTACCCGGGAACTCCACCCAGCCGCCGGTCGGCTTGGCGTCATTGGCAAAGAAACGAGCACCATAATCCTGGGCAGCCAACGCCATGCCAAAGTTCTCCCGCGCGAGCTCAATGGGACTCAACCCCAGGAGCCCATCGCTGGAGAGCCCCTTCAAGTGCCAGATCTCGCCTCGCGGCACCGGGCGAGCGGCACCTTGCCGGTCAGTGACGCGGTAGCGGTAGTCGCCGTTGTCCAGAAGTTCAATGCTGATCTTGTCCGGATGGACCGGAATCAATTCGGCAATCTCTCCGCGGCTGTTACTGATGATCTGGTTGTAGGCATTCCCTCGCAGGGCCAAATGCCCCTGCATCATCTCGCGCCACTCGAAAGCGTTCTGCCAGCGGTTAGGCCGCTTGGCCAGCAGGGTATAGAGCCAGTGGTCGGTGATGCGGTCCTTGCCCCCATCGGGTCTCTGCCGGTAGAGCACAAAGGGCAACATGGCCAGGGTCTCGGACAGAATCCGGACGCAGGCGTAGACCGCCGACAGGCGCATAGCGCTGTCCGCCGAGACCCGCGCGCCGCTCGACGTGCGCGACGTCACCGGTGTGAACCAGAAATCACCCCAAGGGGAGCGATCGTCGGCCGCGGCCCGGAACGGATTCAGGAAGCTCAGGAGCCCCATCAGATCAGCATCAACTCATAGCTGCTATCGATCACGACTGTGTCCTCCTGCTTTCCGATCGCCACCCCCATCGCCATCGCCAAGGCCACGAGTCCATCAATGCGACCGGTCGTCTTGTGCTTGTCGAGCTTCCGGTTGCCAGCGGGATCCTTCGCCACAATGGCGTTGGCCGCGCACATGGAGAGCACCGGGTGCATGCCGTGGGCAATGCGCCCATTCAGTAGTTCGGACTCCAACGTATCGAGCGCCGGGCTCATGTCCTTGTAGCCTTGGCCGTATTCGACCAATGGCAGGGTGATGCCCAGGCTGTCCAATTCCTTTCGCAGGAGCTCGATCCGCCAGCGGTCGTAAGCAATGGCGCGCACGTCCAGCATGCCGAGGATGTTCCCGATGTCCTGGGCAACGAATTCGTAATCAACGGTTGCACCGGGCGTTGTCCGCAAGTAGCCTTGCCGCACCCACAGATCGTAGGCACATCGATCGCGCTTGGCCCGGTCCATCAATCCCTGCTCCGGTGTCCAGAAGTGCGGCGTCACGTGCCAGACGCCATCGATCCGGCCGACGATCACCAGCGCGGTGAGGTCGGTCCGGCCAGACAGATCCAGGCCGCACCACACTGGTGTGGATCCATATTCGGCTACCGGCGCTGCGCAGGACTTCCAGACATCGACCGAGATAAACGGGCTGACGATCGACACCCGCTGATTGAGGCACAGGTTTCTAAACGTGTTCTCC
This sequence comes from Sterolibacterium sp., assembly GCA_023258955.1. Taxonomy (GTDB): domain Bacteria; phylum Pseudomonadota; class Gammaproteobacteria; order Burkholderiales; family Rhodocyclaceae; genus CAIYYX01. The sequence continues at coordinate 20,794 of JAHFRE010000003.1, read as the reverse complement.
GCGCTCGGCATCCGAGAGGCCTGCTTTGCCTGCTCAGCCAGGTCGTCCAGGTTGCGGAAGATGCCCAGCGCCGGATTCGCCGCGCGCCAAGCCTTCTTGTCCAGTAGCCCCGCATCCTTCGGCGCGGCATAGACGTGAGACACGATCCGAGGATCGGCAGATCGCTCGGCGTCATCGAGCCATTGCGAGAACAGATCGGCGTCATCTGCCGCCTGGGTACTGATGGCGATCAGGAGTGGCGCCGAGTGCGCCCCCTGCGCCGTCGTGATCGCATCAATAAAATCGTCCTGCGGCCCCTTGACCTGGCCCACCTCATCGAGGATCGCCAGGATCGGCGAGAGGCCATGCGCCGTGGTGCCCTCGGCTGAGAGTGCCCGGTACTCGACATTGCGCGCCAAGCCAATCAGTCGCTTGCCGCTGGGCACGATGCGCACGAGGCCGGACAGGGTTGGCGACAGCTGCACCATCTTTGCCGCGTAGTTGAAAACCTGTCCCGCTTGCTCGCGGCTCCGGGCGCCGCTCACGATTTGGCTGTTCTGCTTGGCCTCCGGCCCCACCAGGTGGGCCAGCATGATGCCGGCGATCAGGGCCGTTTTTCCATTTTTCCTCGAGATGCTGAGGTAACCCCGGCGTGTGCCGCGCGGGTTGTCGTAGATCTCCCGGATGAAACGCTTTTGAAATGGGGCGAGTTGGATCTTCTGGCCGACGCGTTCGCCCTCGGGCACGGGGCAATAGCTCTCCACGAAGGCGATCACGCGATCCCCTCGCTTCCTTGGCCTGGCCATCCGGTATCACTCCTGCAAATCGTCGCGACGGCCCAGGAAAGCAATCAAGAAATGAATCAACAATTACAAGCAGATAGCGCTTGACTATCCATTAGAACGAAGCGTTCATGGCGCTGTCATCAACTCGCCAGGAGCTGCAAATGACCCACGCCAACGAACCAATTGATCGCCTGACCCAAGGAATCAATCTCAAAGAACTGGTCGCAGGGATGGTCAAGCAGTGCGGGAAGGCCCCGGACGAAGTGAAATACGTCATCCCCGATTGCGAGCAGCCCACGAAGCTGCTGGTCTTGTTCACCGACTCGACCTACATGGAGATCGAGCTCACCTATCCACAAAACGCCTAAGACCGCTCGCCCCAGGCGCTTACCGTTAAGGTGCCTGCAGCGAGACGTCCGGCCACACGGCCAACCCGCGCCTCGGGGAGTGCAGGGGCGGAGAATCCTCATGGCAAAACTCAGCGCCACGCAAACCGCAGTCCTCGAATTTGCCGCCTACCGTCCGGAGGGCGACATTGAGCCCCTGCCGCCCACATTGCGCGGCGGCGCCAAGCTGAAGGTCATCGCTGCGCTCTTTGGCCTTGGGCTAATCACCAAGAAGAACCGCCTAACCGACGCCGGCTACGCGGCCGTGGGCCGCAAGCGGAAGGTGCCTACACCAGCAGCCGCAGATCCAGGAAACGCGGCCGCCGTGGCCGCGACACAGGGCACGGGCAAGCGGGAGAAGCAAGATGCCGCCGCACCCATTCGCCACACACGCGAGAACACCAAACAAGCCACCGTTATCCAAATGCTCGGACGGCCGGAGGGAGCGACCATTCGCCAGATCTGTGACGCAACGGGCTGGCAGGCTCACACTGTCCGAGGCACCTTTGCCGGCGCGTTCAAGAAGAAGTTGGGGCTCAACCTGATTTCCGAGAAGACCGACCAAGGCGATCGCGTCTATCGTGTGAGCTAGCCCCAAGCAAGAAGGGCGACCCTCGGGCCGCCCTTCTCAGATTGATTCGTTGTCGCGATTACTTCTTCTTGGCTACCGCCTTCTTGGCAGCCGGCTTCTTCGCCGCGGCCTTCTTACCCGACACCGCTGCCTTGAATCCAGCGCCCGCCTTGAACTTCGGCACCGTGCTCGCGGCGATCTTCATGGCAGCACCCGTGGCGGGATTTCTGCCGGCGCGCGCCGCGCGCTTGGTTGCCGAGAAAGTCCCGAAGCCGACCAGGGCGACATCCCCGCCCTTGGCAACGGTTGTCGTGATGATCTCAACCAGGGCATCAATTGCCTCGCCCGCCGCCGCCTTGGTGGCGCCGGTCTTCTTCGATAGGGCTTCAACCAGTTCGGATTTGTTCATCTTGAGCGTCCCCCCTCTTTGTGTGGAAAGGCGCGATTATGGCAGCGTAATCGAAGAGTCAAAAGGGGTTCCGTCACTTCGCGTCGCTTTTTTTCCGGTCCATTCCTGCCACCGCTTGACGATCACGTCGCAATACTTCGGGTCCAGTTCCATCAGCCGGGCGTGTCGACCGTGCTTCTCAGCGGCGATGGCGGTGGTCCCGCTCCCGCCAAAGAGGTCCAGGACGACATCCCCGCCTTTGGTGTTGTTCAGCATCTGGTATTCGAACAGGGCCACCGGCTTCATGGTCGGATGGACATCATTGGTCCCCGGCTTGTCGAACTCGAGGATCGTGGTCTGCTTGCGATCGGCCGCCCACAGGTGCCCCGCCCCATCCTTCCAGCCATAAAGGCAGGGCTCGTGTTTCCACTGGTAGTCCTGCCGGCCCATGACCAACTGCGACTTTTTCCAGATCAGGCACTGGCGGACGGTCAAGCCAGCGTCCCTGCAGGCGCCGCGGAAGTTGTAGCCTTCAGAGTCGCTGTGCCAGATGTAGAACACGGCGCCGGGCTTCAAGACCGTGGTTGCCGTCACCAAGGCGTCCCGCAGAAATTGGCGGAAGGCGTCGTCCGACATGTCGTCGTTCAGTATCGTCTGGGTATTGCGCTTGCCCCCGTCGACCTTGTTCTTGTTTGCGGCGTTGCCGCCGGCACCGCCGTAGGCCACGTTGTAGGGGGGGTCCGTGATCAGCATGTCCGCCAAGGCGCCATCCATCAGTGCGTTAACCGCATCAACGCTGGTGCTGTCCCCGCACATCAAACGGTGCTTGTCGAGGATCCACACGTCGCCCAAGACCGTCACCGGTGTCTGCGGCGGCTCCGGGCTAGCGTCGTCGTCCGTGAGTCCCGCAGGCACTTCATCGACCGTTAGCGCTGCCAGTTCCTCCGCCGTGAAGCCGGTCAGATTGACGTCGTAGCCGGCAGCAATCAAGTCGGCCAATTCGCAGGCCAGCATCGCGTCGTCCCAGCCAGCATTCATCGCCAGCTTGTTGTCGGCCAGGATGTACGCACGCTTTTGCGTCTCGGTCATGCCGTCGAGCCGGATGCACGGGACTTCCGTCATCCCCAGCTTGCGCGCAGCGGCGAGCCTACCATGCCCTGCCAAGATGCCTTTGTCGCTATCGATCAAGAGCGGCGCTGTCCAGCCAAACTCCCGGATGCTCCCAGCGATCTGTGCGACCTGCGCATCACTGTGGGTCCTCGCGTTCCGCACGTAGGGGACGAGTTCCTCGACCGGCACATACTCGATCTGCTGCTTTGCATCCTGGTTCACATCTACCTCGCGATCAAATCGTCGGTGCCGTCGATCAGGTTGCGAAACCCGGTCTGGGCAAAGCCCGCGGCGTTCTTGGTCCGTGGATCGGTCTCGGTCTGCGCAAGACTCAGGCTGCGGATGATTGCCAGTTGTTGGCGCTGCAGCGTGTCGATGATGGAGATCAGCGGGTTCGGGATCGGTGTACCCCGTGGGTTCTTGACGACCGGCCCAATCTTATCGAGTCGGATTTGATGGTTGCGGATGTCCGACTCGACGCGTACCGCCTTGGCGAGCAGCACCAGGTCCAGATCCCGCCAGTCCCCCTGCAGGCGCGCGTGGGTGAATTGCCGCCAGATGACGAGCTCAAACTCGTCCCGCAGGATCACGCCTTCGGGTAGAGGTACGTCCCTCGATACCTCGCCAGCGGCAGCCACCGCGGCGGTCACCGAGTTTCGGCCCAGCCGTTGAATTTTTGCCATGTCGCTGCTCTCTTGCCAACACGCCCGAGCTATGGCACGCGCGCGCAGCGCGGGTGAAGGGCGAGATATAAACAGCCCGCATCCCGCTTTTGGCAGGCCCATCCCCGAGAACCCAGGATGATCAACACCTTGGCGGGCCAAGCGCCACAGCCGATTACGCGCCAGCGTCGAGCCACCGCATTTGTGGCGCTTTTCCGTAAGTTTTTTAACTGCGTTGGACCCGAGCGGTGCTGAGCGGCCAGGATCCAAAGAATGACCGCCCCCCGGTCACCTGTTCCAGTGGTGGCCGGGCCCTAGCGGAAATCCGCTCGCATCAAATGCCGTGACCGACTTCAGCCCGAGGTCGGCGCGCGTCTTGTCGTCGTGACAGGCAAGACAGATCGCCTGCAGATTCTCATCATCGTCGCCGCCGCCCTTCGACACCGGGACGATGTGGTCGACCTGCTCGGCCAACGTTAGGCGACCTTCCCTTCTGCACGGCTGGCACAGCCCGCAGTCACGGCGGAGGATCCGCACGCGGATCTTTGCCCAGGCGTGGCCGGACTTGTCGCTGAGACGTTGGTGTTTGATCGCCATGTGTTGTACAATATGTCTGTCCAAGTCGGAGCGTGTCGCCATGACCATTGAAACCACCTATAGCCAAGCACGAGAGCAGTTGAAGACGCTCATGGATCGTGCCATTGACGACCGTGAGGTCATTGTCGTGCATCGCCGTTCCGGCGATTCCGTCGCTATGATTGCTGCTGACGAACTTCAGAGCATCATGGAAACGGCGCACCTTCTGCGCTCGCCCAAGAATGCTGAACGTCTACTCGCCGCGCTGGCCAGAGCGCGTGGTGGAGACGTTCGGCCTACGTCTGTATCCGCACTGCAAAAGAAAGTTGGTCTTGAAGCCTGAGGCCAAACGGCAAGCGGTCTTCCATCCAGAGTTCATTGAGGATCTCAGCTACTGGGTAGAGGCCGAACGACGCACGGCCAAGCGTCTTCTAGAAATCGTCAAGGCGGTGCTGCGGGCTCCATTCAAGGGCATCGGCAACCCTGAGCCGCTGAAATACCTCGGCTCCGATGTCTGGTCGCGGCGAATTACTCAGGAACATCGTTGCGTCTATCTCGTGAAGTCGGATCGGATAGAGTTCTTGCAAGGACGCTACCACTACTGACCATTCCAGTCTCACACCGCGGTGCGATAGACTCCGCCATCACCCACTCAGCTTCGTTCCCCTTCGCAATGGATGAAAAGTACCTCTTGGGCATTCCGGAAATCGACGCCCAGCATGAAGAGATCAGTCAACTGGTAGCCGCGCTACAAGGGGTCATCACCCAAAAGGGTCAGCGGCATCTTGTCCATCAAGCCTTGAAGCGGTTGCATCAGATTCTCGTAACCCACTTCACCTTCGAAGAGGCGTTCATGGGCATGGTGAATTACGACGACCTGCCCCAGCACAAGAAGATGCACAAAGGCGTGCTGAACATCTTCGAGAACTACTTCGACCACCCGCCAGATCCATCCGACTACGAGATCCTTGGGAAGATGATCTCAGACAAGGTGCTCGGCCACGTCATGGACCACGACCTCAAGATGACCGAGGCGGTTAAGCTCTATCTGAGCAAGAACGCGAAGACCAGGAACAAAAAGGAGAAGGTATAGCGCGGCAGAGGTACCATTCAAAGCTCCCGCGCCAAATTAGCAGCAATCGTAGCAAAATTTCTCGATTGTGTTGCACGCCCAAGACGCCCCAAGTGCAGCACTGGCAAGCATGGCGACTCACTAATCCCTACCTTGCCGCAACTTGCCGCAACTACCCTTTTGGGAGGGGAGCGTCAAACGACAATTCGACACTCCTTGACGCTCACCTTTTGCGCGTAGGATCATCCGCTGAAAACGTATGCCGCTGACTTTCCGAATTCAATTCGGCAATCAGTTTCTCCATCGCTTGCTTCCAGCGGCGCCAGGCAGTCGATCGATGGCACCCTACGCGCCGCGCGATTTCGTGCCACTCGTAGCGTTTGGCCCGTAGCCAGACCAGATGGCGCTGCTCAACCTCAAGCCATTGCACCCAGCGCACTGCCTCCATCATCCGGTCGATAGCCTGTGGGGTTGGCGGCAGAGGCCTGATCACCGACTCCTTCTCGGCAAACCCTTCCCAGTCGTCGCGCACGAAGGCTGGCCAAACACTGAAGTAGCCTTGGACGCCAACCCGGGGCAGTCGGCGCCCCGTCTCTACAGCCTCAGCGAAGCGCCGGGCGACATGCTCGATCGTCCAGCTAGCCATGCCGCTTGCTCCCATAGAGACGTTCGCCAAGGCGCCGGATGAATTCGCGCTCAACATAATCGAGACGCTCATCGCTTTCCGCGACGACCAGAATGTGCTGATCTTGCCAGCCCTCACGTTTGATCACGTCCGGATCGGTCCTTTGCGTGGAGCGGCCGAGCGGGCAGCGGTACGGCGGGGTCAGGCTCTTCATCTCACCGCCACCTGCATCTCGATGGCCCAGTGCAAGAGAGCGAGGGCATCAGCTTCGTTGTCGTCAGATGGGCTACAGCCACGATCAATCGCTGCCGCCATCATCTCGTCCTTGCTGGCATTGCCTTTGCCGGTCGCGTGCTTCTTGATCGTGCCCACCGGCACACCTTGATAGGGGATCTGGTGGTGCTCGCACCAGGCCGTGAGTGTGGCGAGAAACCCACCATAGGCGTGGGCCGCATCAACGCCAGCGTGGCGACGAACCTCCTCAAAGAATAGTGCGTCAATGCCGCCAGCAGCCTGCTTGACCTCGGTCAGCCAACGCTTGAAGCGCAGGTAGCGCATGCCGCCGCCCTCAAAGCGTTGCGGCTTGAAGCATTCGGTTCCACTGGTGATGCTGCCGTCGCGTACGCCCAACGCCCAGCCGGTCTGGGTGCCTAGGTCGAGCGCCAGAACTGTCAGATTCGCTGTTACGTTCATGATTTTCTCCATGCCTGAAATCGATCTTTGTGACCGGATGTGACCGTCCAATCGTTACTTTCTGTAGACGTGCACGCGCGTGTACACGGGTAAATAGGTAGAGGAGTCACATCCGGTCACAAACCGTTATTAATCATCCCTGTACGCTTGATAGCCACTCGGCTCCCGGGGCTTGAGGGAAAAGCCGGAGAGCGCCTTGGCGCCACCGGGCAGCCGCGTCCTTGCAAACCCGCGGGTGATCAATTGGTCGACCAGCCAGTTGCTGGTGCCGACATACTCACCTAGGCGCTCTGATCGCTCCTTCCAGCGGTGATAGGTTGCCGAGATCGCCTCGCGCGCCGCGGAAGAGACATTGAGTTCTTCGTCGATGAACTCGCCGATGCCGTCGTGGTCCTCGAAATATTCGTCGGTTGCATCGATCACAACCTTGGGCGGCTTCAGGCCCTGCAACTGCCACTGGCGGCAGCCGTCGACTGCCCAGGCCAAGATACCGTCCCGCTCCTTCAGCAGCTTTTCTGTGAGCTTGCCGTCGCGCTTTTCCGGTGGCACCGTCACCGTGAAGGGAATCAGGTGCAGCCGGCGCTTCATGGCTTCATCCACGTTACGAATGGAGGGTTTGTGGTTTCCGGCGATGACCAGCTTGAACTGCGGCAGGTAGTCGAAGAAGTCCTGGCGCATGAAGCGCGCTGACACTTTGTCGCCACCGGTGATGGCTTTCACCTTGGATTCGTTCCAGCGCCGCCCTTGCTCCGTTTCGACGGATGACACGAAGCGCGCGCCGCGCAGCCCAGCCAGATCGGTCGGGTGCCGGTCGCCGCGGGTTTCCATAAAGGTGTCCATGGGCGCGTTGGCAGCGTAGTCCCCCAGAATCGTGGTGATCACGTTGACGAATACCGACTTGCCGTTGGCGCCGGTGCCATAGAGGAAGAACAAGGCGTGCTCGGTGGTCACACCGGTGAGGCAGTAGCCAATCACCCGTTGCAGGTAGGCCATCAAGTCGGCGTCACCGGCAGTAATGTCGGCAAGGAATGCAAGCCACCGCGGGCAGGAACCTTTTGGCGTCGCTGTAGTGATCTTGGTCATGCGATCGGCGCGACGGTGCGGGCGCACCTGCCCCGTGCGAAGATCGATGACACCACCAGGCGCATTGGCGAGCCAGGGGTCGCTGTCCCATTCCTCAGAGGTGGATGCGTGCTGGCGGTCGGTGCGCGCCAGACGTTCGACGCCACTGACTGTGCTGCTGGCTGACAGCTTAGCGGCGAGCCGGTGGGACTCTGCCTTGATGGCAGCCTCGCGGCAGATGTGACGCATGAGATGGGTGACCAGCAAGGTGTCATCGGGCTGCCAACGGTTACCCGTCCACACCAGCCACTTTCCCCACGAGGCGCAGTAGCGCCAGTCCTCGGCATAGCGATGCGTGAAGGACAGTGCCAATGCATCGTCCGTTGCCCAAACAGCCTTCTCTCCGGGGACGTCCGGCTCTTCCTCCACCGGCGGCTTGATCGTCATGCGCGGCCCTGATGCCAGAAACCCCGTGACATCGAAGCCCTCGGCCAAGGCATCGGCAACGTCCCAACCCTCTGGCTTGTCGTCAGATGGCATCAGGACGACGCACGATTGGCTGCCGGCTTGGAGCGCTGCAGCACCAGCGGCCATGGCGTATTCCCAGCCTGCCCTGTCGCGGTCCGGCCAAATCACGATGTGCTTGGCCGCAAGCGGAGACCAGTCAGTCTTATCGATCGGCGCGTGGGCCCCATTCATGGCGGTGGTCGCCACAATGCCCGCGTCGATCAACGCTTGCGCGCATTTCTCGCCCTCGACCAGGACGACGAGGTCAGCTGTGAGCATCCCCGGCTGGTTGTAGAGCGGGCGTGGATCCGGGGGCGCCATCTTGCGGCGCTTGGCATCCCAGGGCCGAAACTCCTTCTTTCTGCCGGGTGGGTCATAGCGATACACGCAGCCGATGAGACTACCGTCGGCGGCGAGATAGTCCCACTTGGCCGTCGCCTGGCCCAGTTCGTCCACCAAGACTTCCTTCTTGGCCTTCCGTAGAGGGGTGGTTGACGGGCACCCGGCTAGGCCACGCGCCTTGTCCAAGACCTGCGCAAACTCGCGCCTGACATCGAGGCGGTAGTAGCGGGCGATAAGATCGAAGACGTCACCGCCGTCACCCGTTGCCCGGTCAGTCCAAAGTCCGGCTTTGTCTCCCTCAAGGACGACTTCGAGGCTTCGGCCGGGACTACCGAGAATATCCCCAATATGAAACAGCCCCCGCCGCACTTCCCCGGCGGGAAACATGTGCCGCAGAACATCCTCCAGCCTGGCGAGAACGGCGCTGCGAACTTCGTCGCGCGCACCGTCGCTTGGGTTTGCTGCCTCGGTCGCCAAATCGTTGTAGTCAAGCATGCTGGCCTCCTGGCGAGGAAACGTTGAGATAGCCTGTCTTGACGGCGACTTCCCTCACAAAGGCGGGACTGAGGTCCACCAGGTCGCACCAGTACTCCAAGCGACCGTCCAAGAAGAAGCGGCGCGCATCACGGCGGGCTTCGCGCGAAGGGCCGCAAAGATCGATGAAGACCTGCCGAATGATGTTTACGCACAGCCGCGACTCCGGACAAATGACGAAGACGTGCCGTAGCAATAGCCGCTCAATGGCTGAAGTCGAAACCGCCGGTCTCGTGCGCTGGTTAATCAGGCGTGGATCAAATCCCAGCTTCGGCGCATTCATGACGGGCTCCAGCAGCGATTGGCCCAAGCGCAGTATTTGCACTCGAAGTACCCAGGCTCTGAGGCGATGCGCGGCAATTGCTCACCGGCTTCCGTCGCCTGGATCACACGAACGGCACGATCGGACATGCGCTGCGCAAGACCGCCATCGAACGGAACGGCTTCAAACCACAGCTCCTGGGTGTCCTTGTTGATGGCGGTGAAGAGCGCCGGATTGCCGGATATTCCGGGAATCGACGGCTCCATGTAGGCCTGGTAGACCGCGATCTGGGCGGCGTAGACGGGCTTTGTGACGGAAACACCCCGCTTGGCCGTGTCGCGCCAGTTCTTGTCGTTCATGGTCTTGCACTCCCAGAGCATTGGGAATGCAAGACCAAGTTCTGCCGGCGCGCCGGCGACAATGCCGTCGACATGACCCTGGATGCGGCCGTCCGCAACAGAGAAGCCAAACTGGCCGCCGCCGTTGCGCTGGGTATAGAGCTCGAAGCCGGCCATGCGAAGCCAGCGGATGGCCAGGTCCTCGAGGGCATGGCCGACATCGAAAATGCGCAGCGTTCGACCGGAGAATTCCGAACCCGGATCCTCCGGCGTATCGGCATATTCGAATTGCAGCGCCCGCTCGCAGGCAACACCCAGGCGAGAGGCACCCAGATATCGGCGCTTCGCGCGGGCAGCACTTTCTGCCTGAAGGGCTGTATCCACGATGGCTGTCACCCGCTCGTGGAATTTCGGTTGGTGGTTAAGATCAAGCATCAGAAGGGAATCCTTGTGGTGGCGCCCGAAGGCTGTGGTGGAGTGGCAAGACGTTGTTCAAAAAAGGCGCGGTCCTTGGCGGCCATTCGCTCGTGTTCATCGAGCATGTGGGCCTGGTAGGCATCGATGACGACTTCGATCAGGCGCAGGACTTCCTCCTTGCGGTAGTCAGCCAACGGCCGATCCATGCCGATCGATGCGACGTAATCGCCCAGGGGAATGATTGCTGCCCGCATGGCGGCGAGTTCCATGTCGGTGGGATCAATCACGGCGTCCTCCTGCAGGCTGGTCAAGCGATCCATCAAGTTGGCGTAGGCCGACTGGCAGCGCATCGAGCAAAACACCCATCGATCCGAGTAACGGCGAGAGCTGGTAGGGGGAAGTGCTGGGTTGTAGCAGCCGAATCCGCGCGCCTGCCGAGAGCAAATGGCACATTTCACGCGGCCTCCCGGAAGTTGTCGTTCGCCGCCTTGATGACCCGGCGGATGGCTGGCTTGTTGAACTGGAACGAGAGCAGCGCCGACGCCTGGTACCGTGTCAGGCTAAAGTCCGACCGAATCTCAGCTGGCAGGTACCGAAGCTGGGCTGACGTAGGGGACTCTGTCAACCAGCGGCGCGTCTTGTGCGCGGCGTCGTCTGTTTCCTGCTCGTTTAGCCAGTCGTTGGCTTGGGCGAGACACACGGTGCGCTCACCAATACCGAGGAGGCGAACCGCGACACCTGTTGCGCCGCCCACCGCATGCCAGCGTCCCTCGAGGAAGAACACGCCGGCCCAGGCTTTGAAGCCACTGGCCAGTAGCGCGCAGTCATCACCAAAGAGGTCACACCATGCGAAATTCGATCGCTTGAGCAGATCAATTTCCGACATTACAAAGTCGTCGAGCGCGCCCTTCTCCTCCTTCATCTCCTGTTCGAAGGAATAGCCACAGAGCGGGCACTCGCGGGAGGCCAAAGGAATTTCCGCCAGACAGCTTGGGCACTCCTTCGTCAGTGCTTCGCCAGTTCCCTCGAAACCATCGAGATCGACCTCCTGCTCGAGGCTGCCGTGGACCAGCGACGCGGTACCGAAGTCGAGGACAACACAGTCCGTCTTGACGACCGTGGGGTATTCGCTCGGATCGACCGTGCGTAGCCCACGGCCGATCATTTGGATTAACGTCGATTTGTAGGAGCTTGGGCGCAGCAGAATGATGCAGGAGGTGGGTGTGTAGTCGTAGCCTTCGGTGAGCACCGCGACGTTCACGATGACCGTGATGCTGCCGGTCTCGAATGCCGCGAGCGTCTTCCGCCGTTCGTCCTCGGGCATATCGCCATACACCACAGTGGCCGGCACGCCCTCAGCAAGAAATGCATCGCACACCGCATGGGCATGCGCCACCGTGGCACCGAAGGCGATGGTCTTGCGACCAGCGGCACGTTCTCTCCAGTGGTGGACCACCGCGGCATTGACGGGCGAGGTATTCATGATGGTCGCCACCGCCGCCATGTCGTAGTCTTCGGCCAACTTCTTCACGCCGTCGAGGGCTTCCCGCGTACCCACATCGATCACGAAGGTGCGGGGAGCCACCAGGTGGCCAGAGCGGATCAGCTCGCCCAGCCGAATCTGGTCTGCGACGTTGGAGAACACTTCGCGCAGCCCTTTGCCGTCGCCCCGGTTAGGGGTGGCGGTGACCCCGTAGATCAGGGCATGCGGATTCCTGGCCAAGGTCGTGTCGATGACCTGCCGGTAGGTCGTTGCCGCGCAGTGATGCGCTTCATCGATGACCAAGAGATCAAGCGCAGGAAGTTGGGCCAGGTTGCGCACCAGGGTCTGGACCATGGCAAAGGTCGCCTGGCCCTCCCAGGACTTTTGGCGGGAATCGAATATCGAGGTACTAATCCCTGGATTCACCCGTGCGAACTTGGTACGGTTCTGCTCGGTCAGTTCGTCGCGGTGGGCTAACACGCAGGCCTTGGCATCAGGGTGGGCCAGAAACTCGCCGGCGGTGCCGGATAGGCAAATCGTCTTGCCAGCACCGGTCGGGGCAACCCCCAGCGTATTGCCGTGAGTTTTGAGGGCCCCGACGCAGCGTGAGACGAACTCGCGTTGACGCGGTCTGAGAATCATCGCGCGTCCTTCCTACTGCGCCCACGCGGGGCGTGTTGGAACACCGCCGGTCGCGGCCGTAGGGGCTGCAGCGGGAGCACCGCCATAACCCCCGCTTGGTGCCGGCGCCCGCGGCGCTGCACCCATCAGCCCCGGGTAGCTCTTGTGATCAGGCTGGATCGCCGCTTTGACGACATTCTTGTCATCGCCGTTCTGGTCCTTCTCGACATCGATGCGAGCAACAAACTCGATGCCATCGAGGTCGACGAAGCCACGGATCCGCCGGGCGGTCTGGGCCTGGGGCGACTGGTCGCTCGGGTGGATGCCGCGGGCTGAATTGAGAATGGCGCGCAAGAAGCTGCGGCCCATATTGGTCCAGTCCGGGCCCTTCGGGCTATACAGACCAATCAGGCCAAAGACCACGCGTTTGGCGAATGGTCCCTCAAGGATTGTGAACTTGCCGTTGAGATACACGGCATTGGTCTTGTCCGATCGGGTCGCATAGCCACCGGTCCAGCCCTGGCTCGGGTCATCGTAGCCACCTGGACGAATGGTCATGACGACCTTGGCCAGCGTCTTGGGCGGTATCAGAGCGAAGTCGCGCTGATCTTCGGCGTCGTTGAAGTCGTTCCAGGCATCGTTGTTGCAGGTGCTGTTCATCAAAGTTCTCCTGTGCGTTGCTGCGCGCTGGGCGCGGTGATCTTGGAAATCAGGCGACCGAGGTGCGGCTCCTCGACGACGTCGAGACGGCCGGAGCGGTCTTTGGCGGGGTAACCCCAGGGATTCAGGTGCTGGCAGACAAAGGCGCGATAGGGCGCGCCGTCGTCGGCCTTGAGGACGACCATCGAGATGACCTGGTCAAGAATCCCTGGCAACTCGAGGGCGGCCTTGGCGCCATCGATCTGCGGTGAGAACACCTTGCGATTAAAGTCGTCCAACTTTTCATCGAGGATCCCGACGAGCCAGACGTCCTTGCTACGGATGTGCTGCCACTGCGTGAGCCAAGCAATGAGCTCGGTCCCATGCAGGCCGTAGGCGCCGCGGTTGTCGGGTTTGCCGGTCTTCTCGCTGTAGGCCTGCGGCTGGCCCTTGGACCACTGCAGGCACAGGCGGCCGGCTACGGTGATGGAGTCGACGAAGATCAAGGTGTATTTGGCCAATTGGGCCGGATCGCCATACTCAATGCAGACCCGCGCGTAGTGCGCCTGGCTGTAGGCTTGGTCGTCGCGCAGTGCCGGATTCGGGCCGCCGATAAAGCAGGCGAGATCCCGGCACTCCGGCCAGGTCCTTGGCCGAACGGTGTCGCACGGCCAATCTCGTACGGCGAGGTCGCCATCCTCCATATCAACGAACAAAGTGCTGGCGGCGTCAGCGGTCCGGAGCAAGGTGGTCTTGCCCACACCCGCTGGGCCGAGGATGACGCCGGACGAGCGACGGTTTTCTGCGAGGCGCTGGTCAGCGGTGACGATGGGGAAGGCCATTTCAGTCCTCCCCACCGAAGATCACGCCGATCCGGTCGGTGCCGATCGCGCCGCGAGCGCGCGCCAGGTCATGCAGCTTCTGGAGGGCGTTCAGCTGGCGACAGATCAGGGAGATCTCACTCTCTAGACCTTGGATAGCGAAGGCCAGGTCATCGATGCTGGCATCCTCGATCACAAGGCTGCGGTTGCCCGGGTTGTCGCCACAGCCTGGCACGCGAAGGGTGGCAGGAACATCCGACAGTGACATCGCCTTCTTGCGCAGTGATTCAACAAACGTTGTCTGCATGCTGGTTACTCCGAGATCAACGCGAGCCGGTAGGTGGGCTTACCCACCTTGACCGTGCGCGCCGGGGTGAATTGGGACCGCAGGGACTCTTGCCAGGCCTGGTATTTGGTTTCGCTCACGCGATAGGCCGTCTCGATGAACTCGGCGGGGTTGTCGCCGGCGGCGGTAATTCGGGCAACGAGCGCAGCCAGCTCTGTCTGATCCCACTCGACCTTCTTGGGCAGATCCGCCGTGATGCGAATGCTGCCGTCGTCAAAGTGAACAACGCCGGTATCCTTGCCCTGGCCCAGCCTCAACGCCTTGGCTTGCTCGGCATAGCGCAGGTCGACTGCGTGCTCAATGTGCTCCAGCTGCTTCTTCGCCTGGCTGAGTTCTGCCGTTGCCGCGATCAGCAGCTTCTGCAGCATCTCGGGTGCCGCTTCGGACAACTTGGTTGCCGGCATCGCGGTCGCTTGGAAGAGAAGTTGATTGCTCATGCCGTCTCTCCCCGAACAGCACGCGACGAGGTGCTCTTGTGCAGACTGCGGGCCTCGTGCTGCTCGATGTCCTCAAGGCGATACATGACGCGGCCCTGCAACTTGAGGTAGATCGGACCGGCCCCGTCAGACCGCCAACGTTCAAGCGTCGCTTCACTGACGCCCCAGCGTTCAGCCAGTTGCCCCTGGTTAAGGTGTTTGATACTCACGTTATTGCTCCTTTCGGTTATTGAGGAAACGTGAGGGGAATTGTGGAAAGCACGGGGTGGGCAAACTGGTGGGCAAGGTGGACAGAAAGCACAGGCATTCACGGCAATTCAGGGCCTGCGGGCTATTTCAGGGCGAAATACATCCGGCGGACTGAATCCGATATCTCAGTGATTTCAGCCTTTGCTATGCATGAGATTTCTCAATGCCTTTCCGCAACCGCTCGTCGGATGGCAACCCCTCTCCGATACGGGTTACCATTCCGGACAGATAGGTCTGGGGAGTGGAAGATGGAACTGGTGAAGGCCGAGCGGGCTTTGTTCATCAAACTCGGCGAAGGCGGAAGATGGGAATCCAGTTGCCTCGCGGACGGAACGATGCGTTTCGGTTACATCGAAATCCCCCATGAAGTCTGCATGGCCAGGGACTGGCCCGAGGTGAGACGCCTTGCCATGGCGTTTAGCCGGAACAAAGGTGTGGCGACCTTCCACGCGACCCAGGTGCGGCAGTTTTACGAGGCGGACGAGGCGGTTCTTTGGATCACGTTCCATTCGGATCGGCTCTGGTGGTGTTTCTCTGGCCGCGACGTCGCCCGCCTGGCGGGCAACGAGAAGGAGCGAAGAGCCATCGGCGGTTGGAAGGACTGCGACGTCAGCGGCGAACCGCTGCTCAAGGGGAAACTGAGCGGACGTCTGCTGGCCGTGCAGGGGTACCAAGGCACGATTTGCACCGTCTCCGACCTGGACTACCTACTGCACAAGATCAACGGCACCGTCGAGCCACACGTCGCGGTGGCCCAAACCGCGTACGAAAACCTGCAGGCCTCATTGGTTCCGATCATCAAGAAGTTGCATCCGAAGGACTTGGAGATATTGACTGACCTGGTTTTCCGCCAGTCGGGATGGCAGCGCGTCGGTGTTTCCGGTGGCACGGAGAAGGACATCGACCTCGATCTCATATCTCCCGTCACGGGCGAGCGCGTCGCCGTACAGGTCAAATCCAAAGCAACTGCTGCCGTCTGGCGCGCCTACCGCGAGAAATACGCAGACATGCGCGGTTTCTCTCGGTTCTACTTCGTTACTCACTCGCCAGACAAGGAACTTCGAAAGGAGGCCGCGGCCGCCGACGATCCGGACTTCGTCCTGTGGGACGTCGAAAGACTGGCAGCACAGGCTGTAAGAGGCGGGCTGACGGGGTGGCTACTAGACAAGGCGGCTTGAGGACCATGGCTTCGGAAAATTTAGCCGGACAGACGATCGCTGAACTTCTCTCGCTGCATAGTGCCGTGCTCAATGAGTTGAAAACCCGCGGCGTCGTTCGCTCGAAAAACAACCCAACGGGCGACTACGCCGAATGGCTAGTGTCCACGAGGCTTGGACTTACCCTGGAAACGAACTCGGCAAAGGGGTTCGACGCGACGGATTCCCGAGGTTTGCGATACCAGATCAAAGGCCGCCGCGTGACGCGTGACAATCCGTCGGCCCAAATGGGCGTTATCAGGAATCTGGACGGTCGCGACTTTGATTTTCTGATCGGCGTAGTTTTTGACGCCGACTGGCGGGTTCTCCGCGCCGCGAAAATATCCCACAACGTCGTTGGCACGCTGGCAACGTTTCGCCGTCACCAGAACGGCCACATCATGCATCTGCGTTCGACCGTCCTCGATATTCCCGGCGTCGAAGATCTCACTGCAGCCTTACGCGATTGATTAGTCGCCGGCTACGGTAGGGTAGTCAGCTCCTAACCAGGAGGGGGAAACGGATCGTTGCCGTAGCTGTTGCGCTCGCGGATGCGCCCATTTTCACCGTGGATGAGAACTTCGCTCTTCTGGTTAATGGCAATTTCGCGTGCCGCGCGCTCGGCATCCGCCTGCGTTTGGTGGTGCGATGTATCACGCTTGTTGCCTTCACCGCGTACCGCCCAACTATTGTCACGGCGGACGACGTGTTGATTTTTGCCGCTCATGCTTGAATCCTTTCTATGGAAGGAAAAGTGTCGATACCCGAACCGGGTATCTATCATGGGGTTGATGAGTCACCTCCTTTCCAGAATGACGAACTCAGGCCGGAGCCAGTAGTTGCCCTTGATGTCGTACTGCACAAACGCGTCGAACACGTGCTTGTGGCGCTTAAAGACGTCGGCCTTACGAAAGCCGCCTTCAAGTCCCATCCGCTCGGCGATGTAGTGCTTGTGCACCTCGTCACCGTCGGCATCCTCAAGAATGCTCAAGAACGCACAGACCTGTGGTGACAACTTGTGGTCCTGGCCGCCAATCAGCGCGACACGCGTCGTATGCATCAGTCGTAGCGAGGTCTCGTCTGAGGCCTCAACAGCAGCCATCGCGGGAAGGAAAGTAACAAGGTTTTCGACGACGAATCCTGCCTTCTTCAAATGGGCAATCGCGCGCAGTGGAATCAACTTCCGATCTCGCAAAGGAGTATCCCGGAGTTGCTGGATATCGGTCGTAGTGATGACGATCTCACAGCCAGGAGCGGCAAGTGCGCTCAATGCGTCTTTTACTGCAAGTGCTGCAGCGGTAAGCCTTCTGCCAAAAAAGATGACGTGTCGCCTGCGGCTGTACTCGCGTTCGCCGATCCGCCACAACACGCCATCGATAACAGGTTCAACCCGGTACTGTGACGCAAGTTTCATGGCGCTGTTTAGCCAACGGGCTATTTTCAGGGGCTGCGCATGCCACCAATTTGCATGATCGGCACGAAGCGCGACCCAGCCGCACCCGGGGCAACATCCCCGATAGGGAAACTCGCCCATCGATTCACCGTCGCTGGCAATGGGACGAATTACCTCAAAGCTGCACTCCCTGCATAGAGTTCCGTCAGCAAGTTCGTTCGAAAGCGTCAATGCTTCGATTTCGCGAAGGTGCCTGTAGACGTCGGAATCGTCACCGCACCAAATAGCGTCAGGCGCGAGTCGGGGATCTGGCTGTTCGATCAACCAACAAAGCGTTGTCAGGGCTCTATCGTTCAGCGCGCTCGGCATTACTTCTTTCTCGCCCGTCAAATCGCACTGTCCACTTGGGTATCGGCAGACGGCTGAATATTTGCCACCGCTTTGTCCATCACATTCCAGGCTACTAGCAAAGCCTCGGCCAGCTTGGCATCTTCCTCCGTCATGTCGCGTAAGTTGGTAATCCCGCCTTGCTTTAGCTCGATATGCAGGACGCGACCCATCCTGGTTGCCCCACGGGGCAGAAAATACAGCGTCACTGTCGCTTCAATGATGTTGAAACCGTTACCCATCAAACTGTCGCTGAGTCTATGCAACTTCAAGCATGCGACAGCATCGGGCGATTCCCTGTCCCCGGTGGGCTTGATGATTACGTCACATATTGGAGGGTGTGCCGAACGCAGCCTGGCTTGCGTCAATCGGATATGTTCAACGTGATGAGCGGCGAGGTCCACCTGGCTGTCGTCGAACAGTTCGAATCCGTCGCGAAGGCGATTCAGGAACAACATCGGCTCCGCGACAACCTGGGGCTGAATAGCGGCGTTCAGGAGATGGCGGCCCAACAGGGTTAGAACAGCAGACTGGTTCTTCCTTCCACCGGGGACGATAATATCGATGACGCCTGTGGTCGGATAGATCACTAGATGCATTTCCTGCGGCGGGCGCGTATCACGCCAGTGCACGCGATCGTCCTCGCCGAACTCTAACTGGCGCTGCGGGTTATCCTCGATTAGGATGCCCAACTGGACACCACCGTCGAGATGGCGGTCGAACATCTCAATCTGGCATGCACGAGGCGTGCCCTTGCGAGGAGTAAACGCAGAAGCAAGGGCAGTCTCCAGTGCCTTGATCTCCGAGTCCCCGCGATACAGCTCAGGGCAGGGAGCAATCTTGAGGCGTTTCCAACCACGCCCGCCGGCCTTGAGATTGAAGGCCAATACAGCGCAGGCCGGCGCCACAAGCGGCGGCCAATTCACGATAGCCCATAGCGCGCGCTCGGCATCACTGGACAACTGCGCCAGATCGTCGTGCAGCGGCGAGTCGGCTGGAGCAACATTGCGCAACGCATCAATACCGCGGCGATTGGCAAGCTCATGGGCCTGCCGCAGGTCCCGCTGCAGCGCATCTGTGGCGGTAGGACTCAGGTCCTCAAAGAAGGCAATCAACGCGGCGGCCAGTTTCTCCTCTGGGAGGTCCCAATCGAAGCCGTCAGGCATTGCGAGGCGGCGGGCCTGGCAGTAGAATTTCCAGAACCGCCCCGGAACCAGTCGGATGAACTGGCGATAATTGAATACGGCCATGTTTTTATTCCTTATTTTTCCGTGGCCGCCGAGCTAGGCCTATCTAGCTCGCCGAGGCCTTTGTTGAAAAATAGCCCGCCCAACCCACACTAACATTTACGTAATAGTAAATATAAAACTACCACTATATCGGGTTAATGCGTAATTTACACCGCCGATGATGGACTGTCAACGGGTTCTATTTCATCGGTTTAATTTCGTTCGAAATACCGTACTATTCAGCCCTGCAGAAGTTACATGCCCGCCTTGACAGGGCCAATAACGTGGGAGAGATCGTGGCAACACCGGTTGGCGACAAGATTCGCAAGCTACGCAAGGCTCTGAAGATGAGCATGGAAACCCTGGCCACTGAAGCCGATATGAGCAAGAGCTACGTGTGGGAGCTCGAGAACAGCGATGACGCGAATCCCACCATGGACAAATTAGAGCGCCTCGCCACAGTATTGAATACGACCGCTGAGTTTCTGGCCTACAACGAACAGGCGGATCAGCCCGTCGATGCCTTTGACAAGGCGTTCTTCCGCAACTACAAGACGCTACAACCGGCAACCAAGCAACAATTGCTGGAGATTCTCAAGACCTTGAAGAAGACGCAGGGATGACAGAGGAAAAGGCCGTTCCTATCGCTCGGGCCATCCGTCTGAACGGTATCTTGGATCTCTATCATCAGGTCCACGGTGGAAACCGCTTCCCTGTCAACGTTGAGCAGCTGATTCTGGATGTACCGGAGACATTCCAGACTGGCGAACCGATAGTGGTTCAGGGCAATAAACTCGACCCGGAATTTGAGGGAGCATTGTTCAATCTCAACGCCGGCGAAGCAAGCCCGCCAAGTTGGGCTGTCGTGTACAACACGTCGATTACATCCCCAGGGCGAATTCGATTCACGCTTGCCCATGAGCTTGGCCACTATCTCTGTCATCGCAAGTTTCAAGACCAGTTCAACTGCAACGAGGCCGATACGCTGGAGTGGGACACGCCCGAGCGGCAAATGGAGAACGAAGCCAATCACTTCGCCTCCTATCTCCTGATGCCACGGAAGGACTTCGAAACCCAGGTTGGGTCCAACGAATTCGATCTCGACGTATTGGGTTCCTGTGCAGACCGTTATGGTGTATCGCTAACAGCTGCCGTACGCAAATGCCTGGAATTCACAAGGCATCGTGCAGTTCTCGTGATGTCCTACCAAGGGGTCGTGCAATATGCCTGTGGCAGCGCAACCGGCAAGTGGTGTGCAATTGCGCTGAATAAGCGATTGCCGAATGGGACGAAGCGCTCGCTGCCGGCAAACTGCGCCACCATGACGAGCAGCGCAACCAACGTCGATCGGTTGGGCGCCAAGATGTCCGCTCGCGTCTGGTTTCCCCAGGAGCCAGCAGAGATGCCGCTGCGTGAGATGCGTATCGTTTCGGACCAGTATCGACAGACGATGACTTTGCTGGTCCTACCACCCGAGCTGAAGCCTTGGGAGCGGAACAAGAAGGAAGCGGATGACGTCTAGGGGTTGGAAGCAACGACCGACGGCATCGAGAGGAGAAGACAACGAGCCTGTCTGAAATTTTGTGTGTGAGGCATAACATGTCGATATGGAAAGAGGGATACATGTATGCCACGCAAAAAGAAGGTGGTCGCAGCTGCGACCGAGGCGGCGTTGCCGCAGATT
>JAHFRE010000258.1 GCA_023258955.1 Sterolibacterium sp. | reverse complement strand
ACTGACAGCCGCCCCCATCCGTCCCATAGCCCGTGCCGGTCGACCACTACGAGAATTTTCCCGTCGCATCCTGGGTGTTGCCGCGCCCTCTGCGCGAGCCGGTGGCGGCGATCTACGCCTTCGCGCGCAGCGCCGACGACATCGCCGACGAGGGCGACACCGCCGATGCGGAAAGGCTCCGCCAACTCGATGCCTACGCCCTGCAACTGGAGCGAATCGCCGCCGGCGAATCGACCGAGAACGCGCTGTTCGCCCGCCTCGCCCGGACGATCGCCGCGCACGACCTGCCGCTGTCGCCCTTTCACGCGCTGCTCGACGCCTTCCGCCAGGACGTGGTCAAGAAGCGCTACGCCGACTACGAAGAATTGCTCGCCTACTGCCGCCTTTCCGCCAACCCCGTCGGCCGCTTGCTGCTCTGTCTCTACCGCGCCGAGTCGGCGCAGGACCTCGCCCGCTCCGACGCCATTTGCACCGCGCTGCAGTTGATCAACCACTGGCAGGACATAGGTATCGATCTGGCCCGTGGCCGCGTCTATCTGCCGCAGGAGGATCTGGCGCGCTTCGGTGTCGCCGAAGCCGACATCGGCAAGGCCGACACCAACTGGCGGGCCCTGCTCGCCTTCCAGGTGCAGCGCGCCCGCGCCCTGATGCTCAGTGGCGCGCCGCTCGCCCGCACCCTGCCCGGGCGCATCGGGCTGGAACTGCGCCTGATCGTGGCCGGCGGGTTGCGCATTCTGGAAAAGATCGAAGGCGTCGCCTACGACGTCTGCCACCACCGCCCGCAGCTCAAGGTCGGCGACTGGCCGCTCCTGGCGCTGCGCGCGCTCTCCCCCCTGCGACCATGAGCCCCGACCAGTACTGCGAGCAGCAGGCCGCCAAGAGCGGCTCCTCCTTCTACTACAGCTTTCTGTTTCTCGAAGCGGAACGGCGCCAGGCCATCGTCGCCCTCTACGCCTTCTGCCGCGAGGTCGATGACGTGGTCGACGAATGCGCCGACCCGAGCATCGCCGCGACCAAGCTGGCTTGGTGGCGACAGGAGATAGAGGCGCTCTATCAGGGCCATCCCAGCCATCCGGTGACCCAGGCGCTGGCCATCGCGCGCCGCCGCTTCCCGCTCCAGCGCGAACAGCTGCAGGAGATCATCAGCGGCATGGAGATGGATCTCGCCCCCGCCCGCTACGCCGACTTCGCCGAGCTGCAGCTCTATTGCCACCGCGTGGCGGGCGTCGTCGGCATCGCTGCCGCCGGCATCTTCGGCCACAGCCAGGCGGCCACCCTGGACTACGCCGCGGCCCTGGGCCTGGCCTTCCAGCTGACCAACATCATCCGCGACGTCGGCGAAGACGCGCAGCGCGGCCGCATCTACCTGCCCCTGGACGAATTGCAGCGCTTCGGCGTCGCCCCCGCCGACATCCTGGCGCGCCGGCCGAGCGACGCCTTCGTGCGCCTGATGGAATTCCAGATCGCTCGCGCCGAAGCCGCCTACGCCCAGGCCATGGCGCAGCTGCCGGCGGCGGATCGGAGCGCGCAGCTTGCCGGGCTGGTGATGGCGGCGATCTACCGCCGCCTGCTGGCGAACATCAAGCGCGACGGTTGCCGCGTGCTCGACCGCCGCGCCCGGTTGTCGCCGCTGACCAAGCTCTGGCTCGCCTGGCGCACGTGGGTCAAGGGCTGAGCGCGACCCGCCCGGTCGCCGTCGTCGGCGCCGGCTACGCCGGCATGGCGGCGGCGGTCGAACTGGCGCAGCGGGGAATCGCCGCCGAGGTGTTCGAAGCGTCGCCTCTCCTGGGCGGCCGCGCGCGCGCCGTGCACCTGCACGGCATGGCGCTGGACAGCGGCCCGCACATCCTGGTCGGCGCCTATCGCCAGACCCTGCGCTTGATGCAGCTGCTCGGCGCCAGTGACAGCGAGCTCGCGCGCCTGCCGCTGACCCTGGTCTTTCCCGGCGCGGTCGCGCTGCGCGCACCCAAACTACCGCGCTGGCTGCCGCGCTCGCTGCCCCTGGCGATCGCCCTGCTCACAGCGCGCGGCCTCAGTCTCGGCGACAAGTGGGCGGCGGCGCGCTTCATGCGCGCGTTGCAAGCCGGTGCTTATCGTCTGGCCGCCGACTGCAGCGTCGACCGCCTGCTCGAGGCGCAGCGCCAGCCGAAGCGCGTCAGGCGCTATCTGTGGGAGCCGCTGTGTCTGGCGGCGCTCAACACGCCGATCGCCTCGGCCTCGGCCCAGGTGTTCGCCAACGTGCTGCGCGACACCCTTGGCGCCGGACACGGCGCCAGCGACATGCTGTTGCCCAAGCTCGATTTGGCGACGCTGCTGCCCGAGCGCGGCGAGCGCTTCCTGATCGACCGCGGCGGCGTGGTCCGGCGTCGCAGCCGGGTGCGCAGCATCACGCGCGATGGCGCGGGCTTCGTCCTCGCGGGCGCTGCCGGCGTCCTTGGCAGCTACCGCCGGGTGATCGTCGCTGTCGCTCCCTGGCACGCGCCGGCGCTGCTCGAGGGCATCGCCGGTCTCGCCCCCCTGCGCGCCCAGCTCGCGGCGCTGCGCTGGGAGCCCATCGTCAGCTGC
This sequence comes from Sterolibacterium sp., assembly GCA_023258955.1. Taxonomy (GTDB): domain Bacteria; phylum Pseudomonadota; class Gammaproteobacteria; order Burkholderiales; family Rhodocyclaceae; genus CAIYYX01. Next base: position 2,639 of record JAHFRE010000258.1, on the reverse strand, counting down.
TACTTCGCCTACGCGCCCGAGCTGCGACTGCCGCAGCCCCTGCTCGGTCAGGCCGGCGGCCACCTGCAATGGCTGTTCGACCACGGCGCCGGCCTGCTGGCGGCGGTGATCAGCGGCCCCGGCGAGCACCAGCAGCTCGGCGATGCGCAGCTGGCGGCGGCGCTGCAGAGCGAGATCGCCACCACGCTGGGCAAGCCGATCGGGCCACCGCGCTGGTCCAGGGTCATCCGCGAACAACGCGCCACCTTTTCGTGCACGCCAGGCATCGCGCGCCCGCCCACGCACACGGCCGTGGCGGGCCTGCTGCTGGCTGGCGACTACGTCGCCTCGGATTATCCGGCGACCCTCGAGGCCGCGGTGGCCAGCGGTGTCGCCGCCGCCGCTGCCGTTTCAGAGCTCGAGGCGACCGCTCGTCAGCCTTAGCATGCGGCCGCAGCGCCGCGCCAGGACCTCGTCATGGGTCACCAGGAGCAGGGTCGTGCCGCTTTCGGCGTTCATCTCGAACATCAGCTCGATGATCTGGGCGCCGGTCTCCGCGTCGAGGTTGCCGGTCGGCTCGTCGGCCAGCAGCAATTGCGGGCTGACGGCGAAGGCGCGCGCCAGCGCCACCCGCTGCTGCTCGCCGCCGGACAGGTGCTTGGGATAGTGGTCCAGACGCTCGCCCAGGCCGACGCGCTGGAGCGCGGCGCGGGCGACGCTCTTGGCGTCGCGGCGTCCGGCCAACTCCAGCGGCAGCATGACGTTCTCGAGGGCGTTCATCGACGCGAGCAGTTGGAAGGACTGGAAGACGAAGCCGAGCAGGCGGCCGCGCAGCGCGGCGCGCGCGTCTTCGTCGAGTGCGCCGAGGTCCTGCCCGGCGAGGATGACGCGTCCGCTCGAGGGCGTGTCGAGTCCGGCCAGCAGGCCCAACAGGGTGGACTTGCCCGAACCGCTGGCACCGACGATCGCCACCGCCTCGCCGCGCATCACGCTGAAGCTCACTTGGTGCAGAATGCCGAGGGTCGCCTCGCCGGCCGCAGAGGGTTGGCGGGCGACCACCTTGGACAGTTCGATGGCGGTGATGACCGCCGCGTCAGCGTTGGATGATTCGGTCATGCTCAGAATCCTGTTCCTTCTCTTGGTCTTGCTCTCCGGCGCTGCCCGCGCCCAACCGACCCTGCTCGTGTTCGGCGACAGCCTCTCCGCCGGCTACGGCATCCGCCAGGAAGACGCCTGGCCCAGCCTGCTCGCCCGGCGCCTCGAGGCCCAGGGTTATCCCTACGCCGTGGTCAACGCCAGCATCAGCGGCGAGACCAGCGGCGGCGGCGCGGCGCGCCTGGGCCCGGCCCTGGCCCGCTTCAAGCCTTCCATCGTCATCATCGAACTCGGTGCCAACGACGGCCTGCGCGGCCTGCCCATCGCCCAGCTGCGCAGCAACCTCGCCGCGATGATAAAGAGTTGTCGCGGCGCCGGCGCCCAGGTGTTGCTGATCGGCATGCAGCTGCCCCCCAACTACGGCGCCGACTATACGCGCGCCTTCGCCGCGGTCTACAGCGAGCTCGCGCGCAGCCAGAAGGCGGCGCTGCTGCCCTTCCTCTTCGAAGCCATCGCCGCAGATCGCGATGCCTTCCAGGCCGACGGCCTGCACCCTACCGCGGCGGCGCAGCCACGCCTGGCCGACAGCGTCTGGCGCGCGCTGGCGATCCTGCTCAAGAAAACCTGATGGCCGCTTCGCCGTCGACCAGACGGCCGATGCTCGCCGCTTTGAAACCGTCGGCGGCGAAGGCGGCGAGCACTTGATCGGCGCAATCCTGTCCGCAGCTCACCAGCAGGCCACCGCTGGTCTGCGGATCGGTGATCAGCTTCTGCTGCCATTCGGCGAAGTCCGCCGGCGTCGACACCTCGTGCCCATAGCTGGCCCAATTGCGCGCCGAGGCGCCGGTGCTGATGCCCTCGGCCAGCAGCCGCCGCGCCTCCTCGATCACCGGCAGGCGCGAAAACTCGACCTCGGCGGCGAGCTTCGAGCCGCGACAGATCTCCAGCAGATGACCGCCCAGGCCGAAGCCGGTGACGTCGGTCATGGCGTGCACCCCCACTAGCTTGGCCAGGGTCGCCCCGGTGACGTTGAGCTTGGTGGTCTGGGCCAGCATTTCGGTGTAGCCCGCGCTCGATAGCAGGCCCTTCTTCAGCGCCGCGCTGAGTACGCCGATGCCCAGCGGCTTGCCGAGGATCAGGTGGTCGCCGGCGCGGGCGCCGCTGTTCTTCTTCACGTCGCGCGGATGCACCAGTCCGATCGCCACCAGGCCATAGACCGGTTCCAACAGGTCGATCGAATGACCGCCGGCGATGACGATGCCGGCCTTGCTGCAGATCTCGGCGCCGCCTTCGAGCACCTCGCCGATCACCGCCGGCGACAGCTTGTCCAGCGGCATGCCGACCACGGCCAGGGCCATGATCGGCCTGCCGCCCATGGCGTAGACGTCGGACAGCGCGTTGGCGGCGGCAATGCGGCCGAAGTCGCGCGGATCATCGACGATGGGGGTGAAGAAATCGGTGGTCGCCACCAGCGCCTGCTCGTCGTTGAGCTGGTAGACCGCCGCGTCGTCGCTGGTCTCGATGCCCACGAGCAACTCCGGCGGAATGATGCCGGCCGGCGCACG
>JAHFRE010000257.1 GCA_023258955.1 Sterolibacterium sp. | reverse complement strand
TAGGCGGCTTCTTATTTGGCTTTGCCGGTGATTATCCGGCAGGAATCGCTTTTCGGCAATGCGCTCAGCATCCCCTCCAGCGCGGCGGCCGCTTACCCATGAAGGCATCGATGCCTTCGCCCACATCCTCGGCCTGCATATTGCAGGCCATCACCTCCGCCGCGTATTGGTAGGCTCCGGCGAGCCCCATTTCCAGCTGCTTGTAGAACATCTGCTTGCCGGTGGCCACCGCCAGCGGCGACTTGGCAACGATGGCGGCGCACAGCCGACCCAGTTCGGCGTCGAGCTCGCTCGCCGCCACCACGCGGTTGACCAGGCCGCGGCGCTGCGCTTCGCGGGCGTCTACGAAATCGCCGGTGAGCAGCATTTCCATGGCCTGCTTGCGCCCGATGTTGCGCGACAGGGGTACCGCCGGGGTCGAGCAGAAAAGTCCGACGTTGATCCCGGAAACGGCGAAGCGCGCCTCCTCCGCCGCCACCGCCAGGTCGCACTGCGCCACCAACTGGCAGCCGGCGGCGGTGGCGATGCCGTGCACCCGCGCGATCACCGGTTGCGGCATCTCCGTCAGCGTCGTCATCACCCGCCCGCATTGGCGGAACAGCGCCTGCATGCTCTCCTTGGTGCGATCGGCGCGCATCTCCTTGAGGTCGTGACCGGAGCAGAAGGCGCGGCCGTTGCCGGCGATGACCACCACCCGGGCCGAGGCGTCGGCGGCGATGGCGTCGAGCGCCGCCTGCAACTCGCCGAGCAGGGCTTGCGACAGAGAATTGAACTGCGCTGGCCGGTTCAGGGTCAGGGTGACAACGCCAGCGGACTCGTGGCGCAGCAGCAGGGGTTCAACGCTATTCATTTGGGCCTCACTCCTTGCCAGTTTCCGAACGCCAGTCTGCTGGCATTCTTGCATAGAAGCGCCAGGCTGTGGGTGCGTCGCCTAGCCTTGGGGCGCGGCCCGATAGAAGCGGATGGTGTCGCGTCCCGCCGCCTTCGCCTCGTACATGGCGCTATCGGCGCGCTTGAGCAGGTCGGCGATCGCCACCTCGCTGCCCTTGAACAAGCAGACGCCGATGCTGGCGGTGCAGCGGTGGCTCTTTTGCCGCAGGGCGTAGCTGGCGCCGAGCGCAGCGCAGGCCTTTTTGGCGATGACTTCGGCCTGGGTCTGCGCGTAGGCGGGGTCGGCGCTGAGGTCCTCGAGCATGACCACGAATTCGTCGCCACCCAATCTGGCCACCGTATCCTGGGCGCGCACGCAGGAACTGAGCCGCCGCGCCGCCTCGGTCAGCAACAGGTCGCCGTATTCGTGGCCCTCGCGATCGTTGACATCCTTGAAGTTGTCAAGGTCGATGAACAGGATCGCGCCACTGCTGGCGCGCCGCGCGCTGGTGGGCAGGGCCAGGCCCAGGCGGTCGAGCAGCAAGCGACGGTTGGGCAGTCCGGTGAGCGGATCGTAGTAGGCCAGCTCGCGTATCTGCTCCTCGCTGTGCTTGCGCTCGCTGATGTCGAGATTGGTGCCGGTCATGCGCAGGGCGCGGCCCTCGGCGTTTCTCTCGACGACCATGCCGCGGGAAAGGATCCACACCCAATGACCGTCCTTGTGGCGCATCCGGTATTCAACTTCCAAGCGTGGCAGCTGGCCCTTCAGGTGCGCGTAGAACACCGAGCCGAAGGCGTAGCTGTCGTCGGGATGAATCCCGGCGAGGAAGCTCGCCGCGTTCACCTCGATCTCACCTGGCGCGTAGCCGACCATGGTGACCAGACGCGGGCTGTGGGTGAAGCTGCCGCTGGCAATATCCAGGTCCCACAAGCCCAGATCGGCGCCCGACAGCGCCAGTTCCATGCGCTGTTCGCTCTGTTTGACGATCTGTTCGAGCGTTCGCCGTTCGGTGACATCGAGGAAGGCCCACAGCGACTCTTCCGTGTCGCGATCGAGCATGGCGCCGCTGATCTCCACCCAGACGCTGCTACCGTCGCGGCGCCGTTGCTCCATCTGCGCGCGATAGATGCCGCCGCTCTCGAGCACCGGGTAGGAGGCGGCGCCGAAGGCGAGATAGCCCTCTTCGCTCGGATAGTTGCGCCGGGTGGGGGTCCCGGCCAGCTCGCCTGGTCCATAGCCGAGCATCTTTTCAAACGCCGGGTTGGCCCAGACGATCAGCCGATTCTTGACCGTGACGATGCCGATCAGTTCGTTCTCGAGCAGCGCCTCCTGTTCGGCCAGGAGATGTTCCATGCGCCGCTGACTCTGCTTGCGCTCGGTGATGTCGATGGCCATTCCGAGGTAACCGACCAGCTCCCCGCGCGGATCGGTTCTGGCGGTGACCGACAGTATCACCGGGATGCGCCGCCCGTCCTTGTGGATAAAGGTCCATTCGTTTTCGTCGGCAAGTCCCGTGGCGCGCGCCTTCGCCACCAGGGCCTCGACGCCCTCGCCGTCGATCGTCCGCCCCAGTTCTCTGGACAGCGCTTGCGCACGGTCGCGCAGTTCAGCCGGATCGTGGAACGGCAGCAGCGTCGCCTTGCCGATCAGGTCTGCCGAGCGATAGCCGAGCAGCGCCGCGGCGCCCGGATTGAACACCCGGATGACGCCGCCCGGGTCGGTGGCGATGATCGCGTAGGCGGCGTGATCCAGCACCGAGGCCTTGAGCCCTTCGCTCTCGAGCAGCTCGCCGCGGGCGAGGCGCAAGCGCTCGGTCATGCGGTCGAAGGCTTGCGCCAGCTTGGCGATCTCGTCGGCACCGCCCAGGTCGAGCCGATGATCGAGGTTTCCCGCAGCGACCAGGGCGGTGCCGTTCTGCAGCGCGGCGATCGGCAGCAGGATCCGCCGGCGGATCAGCCACCAGATCCAGGCCATGATTGCGCCGACCAAGGCGACGGTCAACAGCATCAGGGTGTCACCCTGGCTCTGCGCGATGATGATGTGCGCCTGGTTGAGTCGCGACAGTTCGTTGGCATCGTCGAGCATTTCCTGGGTCAGCAACATCAGGGTGCTCAGGGTCCGCGCGCGCAGCTCGCTGCCATCGCTCTCGGACCGCTCGCCCGGGCTGGTCGGCGCGATGCCCGCCAGGCGCTTGTAGAGCACGTCGCAGGTCTGATGATCGCTGCGCATCCGGTTCAACAGGGCCTGTTCGCGCGGCAACGCGAATACCTGCGCCTGGAGCAGCGTCAGCATGCTGGCGTGCTTGAGGTCCCACTGCTGAAGCGAACGCGGTGCCTGATAGAGTATGGTCTCGACCATGACAAAGCGCAGCTCATTCATGCCGGTCTGCAGATAGTCGATCACCGCGCCGTCCTCGACCGCCTGGCGCGACTGCTGGTAGTTGACCGCGAGTCCGCTCAGCAGCAGCGTCAACGCGAGCGCGCAGAGGGCGGCCATGACGTTGACCAGGATGTGCAGTCTCACGGCGTCGCTCAGCGAATGATCTTGACCGATGCCGGGCTGATGGCGGTAAGAGCCTCGGCCTGAACGTGATCGAGGTAGTTGGGCAGGCTGTCTGCCGTGGCCAAGCCGCGCTTGACCGCCCAGCGCGTTTGATCGTCGAGGGCGAGCAGCAGGCCCTGCTCCAGCTCGAGATCGTAGTCGAGCGGATCGAAGAAGCGCTTGAAGTCGGCGGCGGCGATCCCGGTCGATTTGCTCATGATGTCCAGCGCCGGCGCCGGATGTTCGGCGACATACAGCTGCGCTTGCTTGAGCGCCGCGAGCAGCTTGCGCGCCCGTTCGGGGTGGCTCGCCGCGAAGCCGGGCTTGGTCACCAGGCTGAGGCGGAAGGTGTACAGCGTCGCGTTGGCAAAGGTGACCGCGCGGTCGCCGAGCTTGGCCTGCATCGCCGCGAGGTGTGGCTGCCACATGCAGGCAGCGTCGATCTCGCCAGCGAGCAGCGCCTTTGCCATTTCTTCCTGCTGCAGGTTGAGCAGCGTCGTCGTCGCCTGCGGCAGTCCGTGCACCAGCAGGAAGGTGTCGGCGACGAATTGACCGGCGGAGCCGAACGTGACCCCGAGGCGCTTGCCCTTGAGCTCGCCCGGCGTCGCCGCGCGCTCCTTGCGCGCGATGATGGCGATGCCGCCGTTGGGCCGGTAGACCGTCGACAGAATGTCGAGCTTGCGGCCGGCGAGAATGGAAAGAACGATCGGCGTATCGGCGGCGAGCGCCAGGTCGGCTTTGCCGTCGAACAGGGCGGCGAGCGCCAGCCGGCCGGTGGCGTGCGCTTGCAGGTCCACCTCGATCCCCTGCCCGCGAAAGAAGCCCTGCTCCTTGGCAACGAAGAACAGCCCCGCCCCGGGCAGGGCGAGACCCGCGATGGCGACCGGCTCAGCGGGTCCCGCTGGCGGCACCGCGGTCGGCTTCGCCCACCACAACGCGATGGCGACGCCGCAGGCGGCAACCGGTGCGAGAAGCCACCAATATCTCCTTGCCTCGAACACCCCTGTCCCCTCCCCCGCCACAGCAAGCGCCGGCGCCGCCGGCGTCGCGTCTGCGGCAACGCGACGACGCGCAATGCGCCGACGATTCGCTGTATTCTATCGCTTTCGTGAAAGCTTGCGATGGTTGCACGTGGGGCTCTGTGGGCAGCCGCTAGCGATCTTGGCGCACGGCCACAGCAAATCCACCATGAACAGACTTGATGATCTACTGAGCCTAGCAGCGATCGCTGCCCTGGCCACCTATTACGCTACCACCCTGGCTGTGACCAACGTTGCCGCGCACTGGCTGCTGATTCCGGCGTTGCTGCTGCTCGGTGCCTACCTGGTATCGCGCCGAGAACGGACGGCCTGGCGCCTGCGCCAGGAAGCGTTCAGCGGGGAACTGGCGCATGTCATGTCCGACTACCAGTCACTGTCTACCGCTGCCATGGAGCACGCGCACAACCAGTTCGCGGCGCTCGAAAAGCAGACCTACGAAGCCGAACACCTGGTCCGCGAATCGGCGGGCAAACTGTCGGCGAGCCTGTCGGGCCTGCATTCGCAGTCGTCGAACCAGCAGGAGGTGCTGACGGCGCTGGTCACCGAACTGTTGGAAATGGCCGGATCCGACAACGAGCAGGAACTGCGTCAGGCCGGTCTGCAGCGCTTCTTCGACGAAACCAAGCTGCTGATTTCCGGCTTTGTGGACAAGATGAACACGGTCAGCGATGCCAGTCACGACATCGCCACCAGCTTCGAGGAAATGCAGGGCAAGGTCGGTTCGATCACCCATTCGCTCAACGACGTCAGCGAAATCACCAAGCAGACCGACCTCTTGGCGCTCAACGCTGCGAT
>JAHFRE010000256.1 GCA_023258955.1 Sterolibacterium sp. | reverse complement strand
TGGACGTCCTTGCCGAATTGGTGGCGGAACTGGATGCCGATGTTGGTCTTGTAGGGGGTCTTGTCGTGCGAGAAGCGGGTGTCGCGAAACACGCGCATCAAGGAGCCGCCCACCTTGCGCGTGTCGCCACGGAAGTTCGGTGCGAAGGCTGCGAGCAGCGGCCCCATCGCCTCGATGAAGTCGAACGCCGGTTGGCGCACCAACGATTCATAGCGCGATTTGTTCGCGGCGAACCATTCCCTGTCGTTGTTGGCCTGCAACTCGGCCAAGAATTTGAGCGTGGCTTTGCTGAACATGGAGGTCGGTCGCTTTGGCTGGCGGAGCACCGCTCGAACACCCATTGTAGCCGCCGCCGCTGTTCGGTGTAAGCTTCACCAAATGCAATCTGGGCAGGACGAAACGATCGACGCCGCCGCTGGTGGCGGGGCGCTGCAGGCCGCCACCTGGCTGCGCTGGCTCGATCGCGGCGTGGGCCGGACGCTGGACGCCGGGCTGGCGCTGTCCCTGCCGCTGTCGCTGCTGCTGTTCCTGCAGTGGCCGCTGCGCGAACTGGTGCAGGCCTATTCGCGCCAGGCCAACGACCTGGCGCAATGCCTGTTCGCCGTCTACGTCAGCCTGGCGATCACCTACGCGTCGCGCCGGCGCAGCCACCTCGCCACCGACGTCGTGGCGCAGCGCCTGCCGCCGCGTTGGCGGCGGCGCCTGGCGCGGGCGGCGGCGCTCCTGGCGCTGCTGCCCTGGTCGGCGTTTCTGCTCTACGCCGCCTGGCCGACGGTGGCGCTTTCGGTGGCCACGCTCGAGTCCTTTCCCGAGACCTTCAATCCCGGCTACTTCATCGTCAAGCTCTCCTTGCTGCTGCTCGGCCTGTTGGTCCTGGCCCAGGCCCTGATCGAGCTGTGCGCGCCCGGGCAAGCCGCGGCGCCATGAGCCAAAGCCTGGGACTGTGGATGCTGCTCGCTGCGGCGGCGACCATCGTCATCACCGGCCTGCCCGCCTGGGTGGCTTTGATCTCGGTTGCGGTCGGCTTCACCGCCCTCGGGCTGGCCAGCGGCGTCTTGTCGCTGGCTCTGCTGACGGCGCTGCCGCTGCGCCTGATCGGTCTGCTGGAGAGCGATCTGCTGCAGGCCTTGCCGCTCTATGTGCTGATGGGTGCGTTGCTGCATCGCCTGCCCCTGGCCGAGCTGCTGTTTCGCGCCGGCACGCGTGCCGCTGGCGGCGGTGCGCGCGGCGGCGCCATCGCCGGTCTGGGCCTGGGGGTGCTGCTGGCGCCGATGAGCGGTTCGGTCGGGGCCAGCGTCGCCATGCTCAGTCAGGCCGTCTATCCACGCCTGGCCGCCAGCGGCATGGAAGCGGCGAGGAGCGGCGCCCTGCTCACCGTCGCCAGCACCCTGGGCGTGGTCGTGCCGCCGTCGCTGGTGCTGATCCTGCTCGGCGACGCGATGCTGCGCGCGCATACGGAGGCGGTGAACATCACCCACCAGGCGCAGACCATCATCAACACCCAGGACATCTTTCATGGCGCCCTGCTGCCGGCGGGATTGCTGCTCGCGCTCTATCTGGCGATCACCTGGTTCGATGCGCGCCGCTTCGCGAGCAGCGAGCCGCTGGCGACGCCCACGCTGACGCCGCGGCAATGGCTGGTCGCGCTGCTGGCGCTGGCGGTGATCGTCGGCCTGCTGGCGGCGGTCACTCTGGGCTACCTCTACGCGGTCGAGGCGGCGGCCACCGGTGCGCTGCTGCTGTTCGTCTTCGGCCTCGCCAGCGGCGAACTCGATCGGCCGCGCCTGACCCAGGTGTTGCGCGACACGATGGCCGTCACCGGCGCCCTGTTCGCGCTGCTGCTCGCCGCGACCAGCTTCACCCTGGTGGTGCGCGCCTTCGAGACCGACCGCTTGCTGGCTGCCTGGCTGGTGGCGCTGCCCGGCGGGCGCTACGGTGCATTGCTGCTGGTGCTGGGCGGCCTGGCCCTGTGCGCCCTGGTGCTCGACGCCTTCGAGATGATCTTCATGGTCATCCCCATCGTCATGCCGCCGCTCTTGGTGATCGTCCCCGATGCGCCCTGGGTGGCGGTGCTGACCCTGTTCATCCTGCAGGCGAGCTTCATGGCGCCACCGGCCGGCTACGCCGTGCTGCTGCTGCGCCAAAAGCTGGCGCTGCCGCACCGCGCCCTGGCCAGGGCGCTCGCCCCCTACCTGGTCGCCCAGGCGCTGGTCGTCGTGGCCCTGCTGATCTGGCCGGGGCTGGTCTGGAAGGAAGAGGAGAGCGCGCCGCCGGGCGCGCCGGTCGAGTTCGACCTGGAGCAGCAGTTGCAGCAGCAGGAAGCCCGCTAGCGCTCAGATCTGCCGGTCGACCAGGAGCCCCTTCAAGCGCGCGATCATCTGGTCGAGGTTCTTGTCCATGCGCAGGATTTCCTCGGCCGGGATCTGCTTCAAGACCTCGTGGGTGGTGGGATCGACGACCTTGATCACGGTGCGGCCGCTGTCCTGGTCGACGCTGAAGGTCAGGTTGGGCGCCGCCCTGGCGAGCATCTGCTGCACCTTGCCCGCGGATTGCAGCACTTCCTGGTCCTGCGGCTGCCTGGCGGTGTTCGTCGGCACGACCGGTTGCTTGGGCGCGCTGCTGGCCTCGGCCACCGGAGCGACGGGGGGCGCGTCGGCGCGCGCGCTCGGCGCGGCGCCGCTGAGCGCTTGAATCCCCATGCCACCGACGTTTTCGATACCAGCCACGAAGCTCTCCCGCACGGAGCCATAGTGTCCCGTGACGCTACTTCTTACGGCAGGCGCAGGAAGAACTTGAGGTCGTTAGTGTAACAAATTGTAACGATCTCGCCGGCCGCAGGCGGGTGGCGGGTGGGCGAAACGCGATCGAGCAACCGGGCGAACTCGGGTCGATGGTCGCCTGATCCGGGCGCTCAAGATGACACCAGGCGGATGGTCCAGAAATCGGCGGCGAGCCTGGGGTCACCCAGATAGGCGTAAGGCATGCTGCAGTGGCCGCCCAGGCCCCAGCCGCTGCCCCAGGAGTTGCGCACGATGAAGCGTTGGCGGGCGTCGTCGTAGCCGACCGCAACGACGCAATGGCCGCCGAGCGCCCGTTCGTCGGCCTGCGGCAGCGGCACCGTGCCGCTCTTCGCCACCTGCGCGCTCTCGAAGCTGTCGTAGACGGTGAAACCGAACACGAAGGGATAGCCCGAGGCCAGGCAAGCCTTCATCTGCCCGACGTTTTGCCCCAGTCGCTGATAGGACAAGGCCCGGTCCTGCAGCGCATCCTGGTAGCAGCGAGCGGGCGGCTTGTCGGCAAAGCGGGCGAGTTCGTACGGCCATTCGCTTTCCGGGCAATCGCCCAGCTTGGCCACGCTCTTGATGCCGTCGCGAATCTGGGCGCCGCTGTCCGATTCGACGCTGTGCTCCATGACCCGCTCGTTGTAATAGATGAACAGACGCGAGGGGACGTAGTTGGGCGTCAGACGCTGCTTCATCCGCTCGAATTGCAGCAACGCGCCGATGCCGTTGGCGGTGCAACTGCCGAGCTGGCCCTGGTCATAGACCGGTGGGCAGTGCGGCCGCAGATCGATGCTGTGCGGCAACGCCGCCTGGGCCAGCACCGGTGCCGCGTAGAGGTGATCGCGTTGATCGGGCAGATCGCGGATCCAGCCGTAGCGTTGGACGGCTTCAAGCATCGGCTTTCCTTTCGCGATGGCGGCTCTGCACAGAGCCGCGACTATGACGTAGGCATCATAGCAGAGGCGCCTGCGAAAGCAAGGCGCGATCTAGGCGGCGGCGCGTTTCTTGGCGGCCGGCGGATGCGCCTCGTCGAGCAGCCACTGGCGAAACACCGCCACCTTGGGCCTGTCGGCGGCGACCTCGGCGCTGACCATGTAGTAGCAGTCGGGCAGCGTCAGGCTGTAGGCGAAGGGCGCCACCAGACGGCCGGCGGCCAGATCGCTGGCCGCCAGTTCCTTCATGCCGAGCACCACGCCCAGGCCATCGACCGCGGCCTCCAGGCCGAGCACCGAGTGGTTGAAATGGGGACCGCGGCTGGCATCGACATCCTCGACCCCGGCGCCTTTGAGCCATTGCGTCCAATCGGGCAGCCCGCGGCTGCCGAACAGCGTGTCGTCGTGCAGCAGCATGTGGTAACGCAGGTCCGCCGGTTTGCGCAGCGGGCGCATGCCCTCGAGCAGACGCGGGCTGCACAGCGGCGTCACCGACACCGTGAACAGCGGATCGACACGGCAATGCGGATACCTGCCGTTGCCGAAGCGGATGTCGATGTCGGCGTCCTGCGGCGGCGCTTCGCTGCCGGTCATGGTGTCGACGGCGTCGTGGCGGTGGGAGTCGACCAGGCGCATGCTGGCGACGATGCGCAGGTCGATGTCGGGGTAGCCGGTGACGAAGCGGTGCAACCTGGGCATCAGCCACTTGGCAGCGAAAGACGGTGGCGCGTTGACCGTCAGCGGCCCGGCGCTGTCGTGGGCGCGCAGCTGCTCGACGGCGGCGGCGATCTGGGCGAAGCCCTCGCTCAACTTGGGCAGAAAGCTTTGCCCCGCCGGCGACAGGGCGATCGCCCGCGTCAAGCGGCGAAACAGCATCACCCCGAGGTTGTCTTCGATCAGCTTGATCTGGTGGCTGATCGCGGCGGGCGTCACGTGCAACTCTTCCGCGGCCTTCCTGAAGGAGAGGTGGCGAGCCGCGGCTTCGAAGGCGCGCAGCGCGTTGAGGGGGGGCAGGCGGGAACTCATGGCACCGATTATAGATTATTTTTGCTAATGTGTATCGTCGAAGGACGTCGTTTGTTGCGATGCGGCATCGCAGCTAGAATGGGCCTTGCTGAACCATTGGTGAAAGAAACAGGTTAGGAGCCCTATCATGCAAGCGAGTCTACATTACGCCGCTCTGGCACCCAATCTGCGCTCGATCGGCGCCGCTCATCCGCTCCAGCGCCTGCTCGGCCTGGTCCGCCGGATCCATCTGCGGATCGCCGCGGCGCTGCGCCCGGTCGATCTCGCCGAAGCCTATCTGGCACAGGCGCAGAATCACGCCGATCTGGAGCGGCGCATGCTCGAACTGCAATACACGCGCGACCTCCGCTCCAACTGGTATTGATTCGGAAACTCGGCTGCGCCGGCTCTCCAGCGCGGCAGCCTCGACTCGGGTTCAGGCCAATCTCTGGATCAGCGCCAGCGGCATGCGCAAGGCGCCGCTGATCGCCAGCGCCACCACCATCGACAGCGCCAGTGAAAAGAAGGCTTCGCGCCGACCGATGGTCTTCAGCATGACGGCGAAG
>JAHFRE010000255.1 GCA_023258955.1 Sterolibacterium sp. | reverse complement strand
GCCGAGGTGATGGTGATGCCCCGCTCCTGCTCCTGCTCCATCCAGTCCATGATCGCGGCACCGTCGTGCACCTCGCCGATCTTGTGGCTGACGCCGGTGTAGAAGAGAATGCGCTCGGTGGTCGTCGTCTTGCCGGCGTCGATGTGCGCGCTGATACCGATGTTTCGGTAACGTTCGATGGGGGTCTTGCGGGCCACTTGGATATCCTGTCTTTTCTAAGCCAAACCGCCCGGGAGCCCGTGGTAACCGGGGCGCCGGGGCGGTGGCAAAAACGAAGCCGCACCTGGTTCGGCGCGGCGCTCACTCAAAAGCGGTAATGGGCGAAAGCCTTGTTGGCTTCGGCCATGCGGTGCACTTCGTCGCGCTTCTTCATCGCCGAGCCGCGCCCTTCGGCGGCTTCGAGCAATTCGTTGGCCAGGCGCAGGCCCATCGATTTCTCCGAGCGCTTGCGCGCCGCCTCGCGCAACCAGCGCATCGACAGCGCCATCCGCCGCGACGGACGAACCTCGACCGGAACCTGGTAGTTGGCGCCGCCGACGCGGCGACTCTTCACCTCGACCGACGGTTTGACGTTGTTCAGCGCCGCCATGAACACCTCGAGCGGCTCCTTGCCGCTCTTGGTGGCGATGTTGCTGAAGGCACCGTAGATGATGCGCTCGGCAACGGACTTCTTGCCCTCGGTCATCAACACGTTGACAAATTTGGAGACGTCGACGCTGCCGAACTTGGGATCGGGCAGGATGTCGCGTTTCGGTACTTCTCTACGACGTGGCATGGAATGGTCCTTGACTGATGCGGCTGGGTCGCCGACTACGCGGCCTTGGGCCGCTTGGCGCCGTACTTGGAACGGCTCTGCTTGCGGTCCTTGACACCCTGGGTATCCAGGCTGCCGCGCACGATGTGGTAGCGCACGCCGGGGAGATCCTTGACCCGGCCGCCGCGGATCAGCACCACCGAGTGCTCCTGCAAATTGTGGCCTTCGCCGCCGATGTAGGAGATCACCTCGAAGCCGTTGGTCAGGCGCACCTTGGCCACCTTGCGTAGCGCCGAGTTGGGTTTCTTCGGCGTCGTCGTGTACACCCGGGTGCAGACGCCGCGCTTGGCGGGGCAGTTGGCCAGCGCCGGCACCTTGCTCTTGGAGATCGGCGCCTGGCGGGGCTTGCGCACCAGTTGATTGGTCGTTGGCATTTTTTCTATTCCCGAAACATTGCGGCTGACCGACCCGCGCGCAGCAGCGAAAGTCTGCGCGCGGACGGCAAAGAGGCCGGATTATATGAAAACGCAGGCATCAGCGTCAAGTGGCGGCCGAGATATTCTCTGCCGGCGCCTCCAGGACGTCTCCCTCCAGCAGCGGCGGCGCCATGTCCTCGCCCAGCGCCTGCATCCGTTTGGCGCGGTGGTAGGCGAGACCGGTACCGGCCGGAATCAGGCGGCCGACGATCACGTTTTCCTTGAGGCCGCGCAGTTCGTCGCGTTTGCCCATGATCGCCGCCTCGGTCAGCACCCGCGTCGTTTCCTGGAAGGAGGCCGCCGAGATGAACGAGTCCGTGGACAACGAAGCCTTGGTGATGCCCAGCAGCATGAAGTCGTAGAGCGCCGGCCGCTTGGCCTGGTTGGCCATCTTGTCGTTCTCGTCGAGCACCTCGGCGCGTTCCACCTGCTCCTCGCGGATGAAGTGGGTGTCGCCGGGATCGGTGATGGTGACGCGGCGCAGCATCTGGCGCACGATCACCTCGATGTGCTTGTCGTTGATCTTCACACCCTGCAGGCGATAGACGTCCTGCACCTCGTCGATGATGTAGCGCGCCAGCTCCTCCACCCCCTTCAGGCGCAGGATGTCGTGCGGCTCGGGCGGGCCGTCGACGATCACCTCGCCCTTGTTCACCACCTGGCCGTCGTGAGCCATGACGTGCTTGTCCTTGGTGATCAGGTACTCGTGGGCGGTGCCGTCGAGCTCGGAGATGACCAGGCGCTGTTTGCCCTTGGTGTCCTTGCCGAAGGAGACGGTGCCGGTCACCTCGGCCAGCATGCCGGCGTCCTTCGGCGAGCGCGCCTCGAACAGCTCCGCCACCCGCGGCAGACCGCCGGTGATGTCGCGCGTCTTCGACGATTCCTGGGGGATGCGCGCCAGAATGTCGCCGACCGCGGCGACCTGGCCGTCCTTGACCGTGATGATCGAGCCGACCTGGAAGGTGATGGTCACCGAGTGGTCGGTGCCGTGGATCTTCACCTCGTGGCCGCTCTCGTCCAACAGCTTGACCTGCGGTCGCACCCCCTTGACCTGGGCCTTGCCGCCGCGCTTGGGATCGATCACGACCAGGGTGGATAGGCCGGTGACGTCGTCGATCTGCTTGGCGACGGTGGCGCCCTCCTCGACGTTCTCGAACTTCACCATGCCAGCGTATTCGGTGACGATCGGGCGGGTATGCGGATCCCAGGTGGCGAGCACGATGCCGGCCTTGATGTGGTTGCCGTCGTCGCCGATCAAGGTCGCGCCGTAGGGCACTTTGTGCCGCTCGCGCTCGCGGCCGTTGTCGTCGGTGACCACCACCTCGCCGGAGCGGGAGATGACGATCTTCTCCTCCTTGGGATTGGTCACGTAGCGCATGGTTGGCGCAAAGCGCAGGATGCCGCCGCTCTTCGCCTCGATCTGGCTCTGCGCCGCCGCGCGCGAGGCGGCGCCGCCGACGTGGAAGGTGCGCATGGTGAGCTGGGTGCCCGGCTCGCCGATCGACTGCGCGGCGATGACGCCGACCGCCTCGCCGACGTTCACCAGCGAACCGCGGCCGAGGTCGCGACCGTAGCACTTGGCGCAGAGGCCGTAGCGGGTCTCGCAGTTGAGGGGGGTGCGCACCCGCACCTCGTCGATCGACAGCTCGTCGATCAGGTCCACCGCGTCCTCGTCGAGCAGGGTGCCGATGGGGAAGACGACGTCGAGCGTGTCGGGATTGATCACGTCGGAGACCACCACCCGGCCGAGGATGCGCTCGCGCAGCGGCTCGACCACTTCACCGCCTTCGACCAGGGCCTTCATCGAGAAGCCGAGCTCGGTGCCGCAGTCCTCCTCGATCACCACCAGGTCTTGGGTCACGTCGACCAGGCGGCGCGTCAGATAGCCGGAGTTGGCGGTCTTCAGCGCGGTGTCGGCCAAGCCCTTGCGGGCACCGTGGGTGGAGATGAAGTACTGCAGAACGTTGAGGCCTTCGCGGAAGTTCGAGGTGATCGGCGTCTCGATGATGGAGCCGTCGGGCTTGGCCATCAGGCCGCGCATGCCGGCGAGCTGGCGGATCTGCGCCGCCGAGCCGCGGGCGCCCGAGTCGGCCATCATGTAGATGGAGTTGAACGACTCCTGCTTCACCGTCTTGCCGCCGCTGTCGACCACCTCTTCGACCGCCAGCTGGTCCATCATCGCCTTCGCCACTTGGTCGCCGGCGCGGCCCCAGATGTCCACCACCTTGTTGTAGCGTTCGCCGACCGTGACCAGACCGGAGGTGTATTGCTTTTCGATCTCCTTCACCTCGAGTTCGGCGGCATCGATGATGGCGTGCTTGTGCGTCGGCACCAGCATGTCATCGACGCAGATCGAGATGCCGGCGCGGGTGGCCAGCATGAAGCCGGCCTGCAGCAGCTTGTCGGCGAAGATCACCGTTTCCTTGAGACCGCAGCGGCGGAAGCAGCCGTTGATCAGGCGCGAAATCTCCTTCTTCTTCAGCGATTTGTTGAGCACCGAGTAGGGCAGGCCGGCGGGCAAGATTTCGGAGAGGATGGCGCGGCCGACGGTGGTCTCGTAGCGGGTCACCTTCTCGGTGCGGCGGCCCTCTTCGTCCACCTCCACTTCACGGATGCGGGCGCGGATGCGCGCGTGCAGATCGACCTGGCCCGACTCGTAGGCGCGCTTCACCTCGGCAACGTCGGTGAACATCATGCCCTCGCCGCGGGCGTTGATGGCGTCGCGCGTCGCGTAGTAGAGGCCGAGCACCACGTCCTGCGAGGGAACGATGATCGGGTCGCCGTTGGCCGGCGACAGGATGTTGTTGGTGGACAGCATCAGCGTTCGCGCTTCCATCTGCGCTTCGAGCGACAGCGGCACGTGCACCGCCATCTGGTCGCCGTCGAAGTCGGCGTTGAAGGCGACGCAGACCAGCGGATGCAGCTGGATCGCCTTGCCCTCGATCAGCGTCGGTT
The DNA here is from genome assembly GCA_023258955.1 of Sterolibacterium sp. Lineage (GTDB taxonomy): Bacteria > Pseudomonadota > Gammaproteobacteria > Burkholderiales > Rhodocyclaceae > CAIYYX01. The sequence goes on along the minus strand of JAHFRE010000255.1, from coordinate 1,106 downwards.
CGAAGGCCTGGATCCCCAAGCGGTGCAGGGTCGGCGCCCGGTTCAGCATCACCGGATGCTCGCGGATCACCTCCTCGAGAATGTCCCAGACCACCGGCGTCTCCGCCTCGACCTCTTTCTTGGCGGCCTTGATGGTGCTGGTGATGCCCATCTTCTCCAGGCGCTCGAAGATGAAGGGCTTGAACAGTTCGAGCGCCATCTTCTTCGGCAGGCCGCACTGGTGCAGCTTCAACTGCGGACCGACGACGATCACCGAACGGCCCGAGTAGTCGACGCGCTTGCCCAGGAGGTTCTGCCGGAAACGGCCGCCCTTGCCCTTGATCATGTCGGCGAGCGACTTCAGCGGCCGCTTGTTGGCGCCGGTCATGGCCTTGCCGCGACGGCCGTTGTCGAGCAGGGAGTCGACCGCCTCCTGCAGCATGCGCTTTTCGTTCCTGACGATGATGTCCGGCGCTTTCAGTTCGAGCAGGCGCTTCAAGCGATTGTTGCGATTGATGACGCGGCGATAGAGGTCGTTCAGATCGGAGGTGGCGAAGCGGCCGCCATCGAGCGGTACCAGCGGCCGCAGATCGGGCGGCAGCACCGGCAGCACCTCGAGGATCATCCACTCCGGCTTGATCCCTGACTTCTGGAAACCCTCGAGCAGCTTCAGCCGCTTGGACAGCTTCTTGATCTTGGCTTCCGAGCCGGTGGACTCCAGATCGGCGCGCATCTTGTCGACCTCGCGCGAGATGTCGAGGGTGCGCAGCAGTTCGCGCACGCCCTCGGCGCCCATGGTCGCGGTGAAGTCGTCGCCGTACTCCTCGACCTTGGCCAGGTAGTCATCCTCGGTCAGCAATTGGGCGCGATTCAACGGCGTCATGCCCGGGTCGACCACGACGAAGGCTTCGAAGTAGAGCACCCGCTCGATGTCGCGCAGGGTCATGTCGAGCACCATGCCCAGGCGACTGGGCAGGCTCTTCAGGAACCAGATGTGGGCGACGGGAGAGGCCAGCTCGATGTGCGCCATGCGCTCGCGCCTGACCTTGGACTGGGTGACTTCGACGCCGCACTTCTCGCAGATCACGCCGCGGTGCTTGAGCCGCTTGTACTTGCCGCAGAGGCAC
>JAHFRE010000067.1 GCA_023258955.1 Sterolibacterium sp. | reverse complement strand
GCGGAAAATCTGAGCTGGAACATGGCGCAGGAGTTCGTGCGCCGGCTCAGCATGAAGACCGGCAAACAATATCGGCTGCCGTCCGAGGCCGAGTGGGAGTACGCCTGCCGCGCCGGCGCGCAGCAAGCCTACTGTGGCGACGACAACGTCGATGGCGTCGCCTGGCACGAAGGCAACGCCGGCGGCGGCGCCCATCCGGTCGGCGGCAAGCAGGCCAACGCCTTCGGCCTGTACGACATGAGCGGCAACGTCTGGGAGTGGACCGCCGACTGCTGGAACAACGGTTACGGCGCGGCGCCCGCCGATGGCAGCGCCTGGAGCGCCGGGGGTTGCGCCAGCCGCGTCATCCGCGGCGGCTCCTGGTACTACAAGAGCCAGTTTCTCGGCGCCACGGTCCGCGCCGGCAGCGGCGTCGACGACGTCGGCAACAGCGACGGCCTGCGCGTCGCCCGCAACCTACCGTGAGGCCAGCCAGTCGCTGAGCGCGTCGCGCTGCGCTGGCGTCAGCAGCAGGCCCGCCTTGCTGCGCCGCCAGAGGATGTCGTCGGCGCTGCGGGCCCACTCCGCTGCGATGAAGTACTCGACCTCCCGTTCAAAGAGGCCGCCGCCGAAGTCGCGGCCGAGGTCGGCGGTGTCGCGCGCCGCGCCGATCACCCGCTCGGCGCGGCTGCCGTGGCGCCGCGCCAGCTGCGCCAGCCAGGAGGCGGGCAGGCGCGGATAGCGAGCAGCGAGCCTGGCCAGAATCCGCTCGCGCGGGCCCATGTCGCCGCCGGGCAGGCTCACCCGGTCGGTCCACGGCGGACCCATCTGCGCGAACCAGGGAGAGAGCTTGGCCAGCGCCGCCTCCGCCAGCCGGCGGTGGGTGGTCAGCTTGCCGCCGAACACCGACAGCAGCGGTGCCTCGGCGTGGTGGTCCACGATCAGGGTGTAGTCGCGGCTCAACTCGGCCGGATCGGCGTGGCCGTCGTCGTGCAGGGCGCGCACGCCGCTGTAGTGCCAGAGCACGTCGGCGGCCGACACCGGGGCGCGACTGAAGCGGTTGGCCGAGGCGCACAGGTAGGCGATTTCATCGTCGCTGGCGCGCGGCGCTTCGGCGCTGTCGACGCCGATGTCGGTGGTGCCGATCAAGGTGAAGCGCTCTTCGAAGGGCAGCAGGAAGATCACCCGCTTGTCCTCGTTTTGCAGGATGTAGGCCTGCTCGCCGGCGTAGAGCCTGGGCACGACGATGTGGCTGCCCTTGACCAGCTTCACCCGGTCGCGCGCGATGCCCTCGGGCAGGCGCTCGAGCAGCGCCGCCACCCAGGGTCCGGCGGCGTTCACCAGGGCGCGCGCGCGCAGCCGCGTCTCGCCCCGCGCGTCGCGCAGGCGCGCCTGCCAGCTTCCTTGCTCGCGGTGGGCTGCGACGAACTCGGTGCGCGGCAGGATCGCCGCGCCCAGCTCGCTCGCCGCCACCGCGGTGGCCAGGGTCAGGCGGGCGTCGTCGGTGGCGACGTCGGCGTAGGCGAAACCGCTGCGGTACTCGGGGCGCAGGCCGCAGCCCAGGGGCGAGCGGGTCAGGTCGACCTGGCGAGCCGCGGGCAGGGTGGCGCGGCGCGTCAGCCTGCCCAGGCCGTCGTAGAGCATCAGCCCCAGGCGCAGCATCCAGGCCGGTCGCAGCGAGGGCACCTGCGGCATGACGAAGGTCAGCGGCCGGTTGAGGTGGGGCGCGATCTTCAGCATCACCTCGCGTTCGCCCAGGGCCTCGGCCACTAGGCGGAATTCGTAGTGCTCGAGGTAGCGCAGGCCGCCGTGGATCAGCTTGCTGCTGGCCGATGAGGTGGCGGCGGCGATGTCGCCGCGCTCGCACAGCACCACCGACAGGCCGCGGCCGGCGGCGTCGCGGGCGATCGCCGCGCCGTTGATGCCGCCGCCGACGATCAACAGGTCATGAACGGTCTCGCCCGCGCCGGTGTCCCCCATGGCGCCAAGATAGCACGCCGACCCGGCGGCGCTCGGGCGCGGCGCTTGAAATCGCGGCCTATGCCCCCACCTGCATCATGACATTACATTGACGGACATACAGCCATGCGCTTCGACAAATTCACCACCCTGTTCCAGCAGGCTTTCGCCGACGCCCAGAGCCTGGCCGTCGGCAACGACCAACAATTCATCGAGCCGCAGCACCTGCTGCTGGCCCTGCTCAACCAGACCGACGGCGGTTCCAGCTCGCTATTGCAGCGAGCCGGGACCAACGTCGTGCCGCTCCGAGCGGCGCTGGAAAAGTCCATCGCCCGCCTGCCCAAGGTGGAAGGCCACGGCGGTGAGGTGGTGGTCGGCCGCGATCTGTCCAACCTGCTCAACCTGACCGACAAGGAGGCGCAGAAGGCCGGCGACCAGTTCATCGCCTCGGAGATGTTTCTGTTGGCCCTGGCCGGGGACAAGGGCGAAACGGGGAAGCTCTTGAAGGAGCACGGCGCCAACCGCCAGGCCCTGGAAGAGGCGATCCGCGCGGTGCGCGGCGGCCAGAACGTCGGCAGCCAGGAGGCCGAGAGCGCGCGCGAGGCGCTGAAGAAATACACCCTCGACCTGACCGACAGGGCGCGCTCCGGCAAGCTCGATCCGGTGATCGGCCGCGACGACGAGATCCGCCGCGCCATCCAGATCCTGCAGCGGCGCACCAAGAACAATCCGGTATTGATCGGCGAACCGGGGGTGGGCAAGACCGCCATCGTCGAGGGTCTGGCGCAGCGCATCATCAACGGCGAGGTGCCGGAGACGCTGAAGGGCAAGCGCGTCTTGTCGCTCGACATGGCGGCGCTGCTGGCCGGTGCCAAGTATCGCGGCGAGTTCGAGGAGCGGCTGAAATCGGTGCTGAAGGAGATCGCGCTGGACGAGGGGCGCATCATCGTCTTCATCGACGAGCTGCACACCATGGTCGGCGCCGGCAAGGCCGAGGGCGCGATGGACGCTGGCAACATGCTGAAGCCGGCGCTGGCGCGCGGCGAACTGCACTGCATCGGCGCCACGACGCTCGACGAATACCGCAAGTACATCGAGAAGGACGCGGCGCTGGAGCGGCGCTTCCAGAAGGTGCTGGTGGACGAGCCGAGCGTCGAGTCGACCATCGCCATCCTGCGCGGCCTGCAGGAAAAGTACGAGCTGCACCACGGGGTGGACATCACCGACCCGGCCATCGTCGCCGCCGCCGAGTTGTCGCACCGCTACATCACCGACCGCTTCCTGCCCGACAAGGCGATCGACCTGATCGACGAAGCGGCTTCGCGCATCCGCATGGAGATCGATTCCAAGCCCGAGGTGATGGACCGCCTCGACCGCCGCCTGATCCAGCTGAAGATCGAACGCGAGGCGGTGAAGAAGGAAAAGGACGAGGCCTCGCAGAAGCGCTTTCAGATGATCGAGGCGGAGATCGCCAAGCTGGAGCGGGAGTACGGCGACTTCGAGGAGGTGTGGAAGGCGGAGAAAGCCCAGGTCCAGGGTTCGCAGCACATCAAGGAGGCCATCGACAAGCTCAAGCTGCAGATGGAGGAAGCGAAGCGTCGCGGCGACTGGCAGACCATGAGCGAGCTGCAGTACGGCAAGCTGCCGCAGTTGGAAGCGCAACTCAAGCAGGCCGACACGGCGGGCGCTTCGGCGCAGCGCTTCAAGCTGTTGCGCACCCAGGTCGGCGCCGAGGAGATCGCCGAGGTGGTGTCGCGCGCCACCGGCATCCCGGTCTCCAAAATGATGCAGGGCGAGCGCGACAAGTTGCTGCAGATGGAAGACAAGCTGCACCAGCGGGTGGTCGGCCAGAACGAGGCGGTGCGCATGGTCTCCGACGCCATCCGCCGCTCCCGCGCCGGTCTCTCGGAAGAGAACCGGCCCTACGGCTCCTTCCTCTTTCTCGGCCCCACCGGTGTCGGCAAGACCGAGCTGTGCAAGGCCCTCGCCGGCTTCCTCTTCGATTCCGAGGACCACCTGATCCGCATCGACATGAGCGAGTTCATGGAGAAGCATTCGGTGGCGCGGCTGATCGGGGCGCCACCGGGCTACGTCGGCTACGAGGAGGGCGGCCATCTGACCGAGCAGGTGCGGCGCAAGCCCTATTCGGTGATCCTCTTCGACGAGGTGGAGAAGGCCCATCCCGACGTCTTCAACGTGCTGCTGCAGGTACTGGACGACGGACGGATGACCGACGGCCAAGGCCGCACCGTGGACTTCAAGAATACGGTGATCGTGATGACCTCGAACCTCGGCAGCCAGATGATCCAGCAGATGTCGGGTGACGACTACCAGGTGATCAAGCTCGCCGTGATGGCCGAGGTCAAGGGCTTTTTCCGCCCCGAGTTCGTCAACCGCATCGACGAGATCGTGGTCTTCCACGCGCTCGACGAGACGGCCATCGCCGCCATCGCCCGCATCCAATTGAGCTATCTGGAAAAGCGCCTGGCCAAGCTGGAGATGAAGATGACCGTGTCCGATGCGGCGCTCAAGGAGTTGGCCAGCGCCGGCTTCGATCCGGTGTTCGGCGCCCGGCCGCTGAAGCGCGCCATCCAGGAACGGATCGAGAATCCCCTGGCCAAGCAGATCCTCGAGGGCAAGTTCGCGGCGAAAGACACCATCACCGTCTCGGCCCAGCGCGGCCAGATCGGCTTCGCCAAGGCCGGCTGAGCTCGCTCGCCGCAATTTCGCCGGCCGCAGCCTTGGCTAGAGGGGAGCGGGCAGTTGCCTCGTCTCCGATCCATCGGCTTGGCGTCGCAGGAACCAGCCGATGCGCTCGGCGTTGATCTCCCGGATCAGCGCCTCCTGATTTGCTACGCTGCCTTTCAACGCGCGCGTGGCGTCGCCATCGAGCTTGACCTGTCCGAATTGTGAGCCGCAGAACTCATCGACCACGTCTTGGACGTCGCCTCGTTGGTGCAAGATGCAGCGCGCGCTGGCCGACGGCTTCGGATGAAACAGGTCCGCCTCCCGGTCTTTGAAGCAGGCCCGTTCGCCCGCCATATTCTCTATCGATATCGGGACGTCGGCTTGCTGGTAAGGGCCCGACACCAGTCGTGGCAGACCGAGGCCTTCGCCCAAGACGAGAAGGGGCACGCGAGCGTCGGCGGAATTGCCAAACTTGTCGATTTCAGCGGCCCGCAGCGGCACCATGTCGTGATGATCGCCGGTCAACAGCAGGATGCCGCCGTTGGCAAAGTAGGCGCGTTCGGAAAGTGTCTCGACGAACTTGGCAAAGGCTTGATCGGCGTAGCGAAAACTCGCTTCCTCGGACCGCTCTCTGGTCAGCGGATTCATGTAGGGCGGGTGCGTCGATACGGTCAACAGCGTCAGGAAGAACGGTCCCTTTTTCTGTTGCAGCCATTGCAGCGACCGCGCGTACAGCTGCTCATCGGCGGCGGCGTGAAAATTGAATCGCTCCATGCCCTGGTAAAACGGGGCTTCATCACCTTCGACGTAGTCAAAACCGATGCTGGTCAACCATTGGCCTACCGACAGGAAGCCGAGGGTGCCGGTGGTCAAGAATGCCGATTCATAGCCGCTCTTGCGCAGGCGCATCGGCAGCGCGTCATCGACAGCGCGATACCTGCCATAGTTGCGAACGTTCAGCGCCAAGATCGGCGTGTGACCCGTTAGCAGCGAGATCAAGCCGAAGGCCGTATTGTTGCCGTTGGCGTAGAAGTCGGTGTAGGCGTAATTTCTTCTGGCAATGGCGTCTATCCTTGGCGTCCAATTGGAAAGGCCGGACAGGTACTGACTGTGGTGGGTCGACAAGGACTCCATCACCACCAGGATCACGTTTCGACGCGTGTGCAGGGCGGGTACGCAGCGACGCGACTGGTCCTGGGCTTCGGCCCAGGCCCTGCCTGCCTCAAGCATCGCCGGACTATAGGGGGTCAACACGCCGCTCGTCGCGGCGATTTCGAACACGTTGCGATAGGTCCAGTCGTTGGTGTAGACGATCTGCGCCGGCCAAGCGTACACGCCGATCAGGACCATGCTCCCCAACACGCCGATGACCGAGCCGCGCCAACCGAGCCGATGGTGCCGTCGCGCCGCGACAAACCCGCCGATCAGGGTGCTCACCGCCGCCGAGGTGATCAGGGCGTACTTCCACTCAGCGATGAAGTCGAGGGCGATGGCAATCATGGCGCTGCCTTCGTGGTCGAAACGAAGGAAGTTGTTCAAGGACAGCCTTTGCGAGAACAGGGCGAACACGGCCAGGTCCAAAATGTCTATCGCCAAAATGATCGCCACCGCCAGGCGCAGCGCGATCGACATGGAGCGTGAGCGCAGGCGCCATCCGGCGATCTGCAGCAGGAGCACCGCCCCGGCAACCTGGCAATCGTGCTTTAGGCACAACAGTGTGAACAGACGACGATTGTCGAAGACAGTCGCAAAGAAGTGATCGACCAACTGAGCCCGAGCGGCCATGGCCAGCGCCAGAGCAAATAGCGGTAGCCAAAATGGCCATTGCTTCGCGGCAAATGCAGCAATATTTTCGCGCTTCATCTTTTCTTATACGGCAGATCCCTGCTTGAATTGCGAGTCGCAAGCAACCTCGCACGCCAATGATGATGGCATTATCGCTGCGTCACGCGGCCAACACAAGCCGCGCGCGCTTCGCGCGCCGTGAAGCGATCGCGTGCGATCGGGTGACCTTCGCTGGCGCAGGCCAGCGCGATCGCCATCAGCCGCTGCGGGTCTGTCCACGGCCATCGCGGCGCCGCGCTCGGCTTGGTCATGGCATTTGGATAAACAGCTGCTATGCTTTGACCTGAGGCGCCGAGAGTTTGCTTGTACACTTTCCATTCGATCCTGCGGCAGATGGCGGCGTCATGAAGCGGACGTTTGTCCTTGCCGGCGGTATGGATTCTACCTTGGTCGTGGCCTCGACCATCGCCGCCGCTCTTCCCAACGAGGATCGCGTGCGATTCAAGCGCTTTCACGGCTCCAAAATCGTGGATCGGTGACACCCAGCCCTGGGCGCCAACGACACTGAAGAGGGACGCGGCAGAAATGGTCGCGTCGTGTTGCGCAAAGTCTGAAGGAAAGGAGATCGAGCATGAATACGTTGAGTATGTTGCGCCGCTGGGTCTTTACCCTGCTCGCGCTGGTGCCGCTTTGCTTGGCGCAAAGCGCGTCTGCCGCCACCGCCGACGCCTTTGTGGATATCAATCCCATATCGGGCTTGTGGTGGAATCCGAACGAGTCGGGCTGGGGCGTCAGCGTCGTCCAGGAATTCGACGTCGCCTTCGTCACCATGTTCGTCTACGACGCGAGCGGCAATCCGATCTGGTACGTCGCCTCGAACTGCGTCACCACCGGCATGGGTTGCAGCGGAACCCTCTATAGAACCGCGGGCGGGCAGTCGCCGACCGTGCCCTGGGTCGGCCCGATAACGGCGATCGCCGTCGGTTCGGTCACGCTGAGCTTCAGTGACCTCGACACCGGCACCCTGAGCTACACCATCAACGGTGTCAGCGCCTCGAAGCCGATCGTGCGCCAGATCTGGCGCGACGGGCCACCGCCGCCGACCATCGTCCCCTATAGATGGCGAGGCGATCCGCCGCCGCCGACCATCGTCCCCTATGGCCGCTCCGGCGACAGATGACCAAATAGCGAGCGATCGCCGGGTCCCGCAGCGCGCGTGATCGCGGGACCCGGTCGCCTCCGCTCCGCGCATTCACGCTTCTCATAGCAGCGGACAAGCCGAGCGCTGGCATCGGCGGCGCGAACCTTTGGCCGGCCGCCCGGCAGCTGCTATGCTATGAATTGATGCGCCGTAGGACTTGCACGCGTTGCATTCAAACCTGCGAAAGGGAGGCCGTCATGAAGCGAAATCTTGTCCTAGCCATCTGCGTGAGCTCTGCGTTGGTCATGACCTCGGCCATTGCGGCAGATGTCACCGGCGCCAAGGATCCCGTCGGGTTCAAGCGTTTTCAAGGCTCGGAAATCGTGTATCAGGATAGCCGCGCCTACGACGAGTATGTGCTGGCTCGGGGGCCGGGGGCGCCGGCGGAGGGTTTCGCCAAGTCAGAGAAGATCGAAGGTGCGCTCACCCGCCTCTTGTACCGCGTCCCGGAAGGTCACACCTCGCTCGAAGTGCTGCGCAACTATCAGCAGATGGTCGCCGCCGCCGGCTATACCCAGACCTTTGAGCTCAAGGTGATGGCTTGGGACGGGTACTTCTACAACCGGTTCTTCGACCAAAATCACACCCACGACGACAACCACTACCTGAAGAACGTGAAGAATCCGATGTACTTCACGGCCAAGCTGAGCAAGGCTGGCAAGGACAGCAACGTCGCTGTCCTGATCGTCGAATGCAGCGGCGAGACCTGGGCCTACGCCGACAAGAAGATCGTCATCAAGCCGGGGGAGATCCTGGTGGCGGTCGACGTCGTCGTGGCCAAGGCGGTGGCCAACAAGATGGTGGAACTGAAGGCGGACGACATGGCCAAGGCCATCGGTGCCAGCGGCAAGGTCGATGTCTATGGGATCAATTTCGATTTTGACAAGACCGCAATCCGTCCCGAAAGCGCCCCGACCTTGCAGGAGGTTGCCAAGCTGCTCAAGGGCAACCCCTCGCTCAAACTGCTCGTCGCCGGCCATACCGACAATCTCGGTAGTGCCGAGCACAATATGAAGCTGTCGGAGGGCCGCGCCGCTGCAGTGGTCGACGCCCTGGTGAAAAGCCACGGCGTTGCCGGTGGCCGTTTGCAGCCCAAGGGCTTCGGTGACACCCAGCCCCTGGGCGGCAACGACACGGAAGAGGGACGCGCCAGGAATCGTCGCGTCGAGTTGCGTAAAGTCTGAAGGAAAGGAGAGCGAGCATGAATGCATCCGGGATGCTGCGCCGCTGGGCGCGCGCGCTGCTGGCGCTGATCGCGCTGTCGCTGTCGCCAAGCGCCATGGCCTTCACCGTCGATACCTCGGGCTCGGCCATCACCGGCCTGTGGTGGAACCCGAACGAGTCGGGCTGGGGCGTCAATGTCGTCCAGCAATACGATATCGCCTTCGTCACCATGTTCGTCTATGACGGCAGCGGCAATCCGACCTGGTACGTCGCCTCGAGCTGCGCGGTAGCGGGCGCCGGTTGCAGCGGCACCCTGTACCGGACCACGGGCGGGCAGTCGCCGACGGCGACCTGGGTCGGTCCGATCACGGCGGCCAGCGTCGGCTCGGTCACCCTGAGTTTCAGCGACGTCGATACCGGCAGCTTGAGCTACACGATCAACGGCGTCAGCGCCTCGAAGTCGATCGTGCGCCAGATTTGGCGCACCGGGCCGCCGCCGCCGACGATCGTCCCCTATGGTGACTACGCCGGCAGTTGGGCCGGTTCGTGGCGCAACAACACCTTCGGCAGCAGTGGCCCGGCGACCCTCGCGGTGACCATGAATCAGGCGATGACGCAGATGAGCTGGACCATCGCCGTCCAAGGCAACGTCTTCGGCGGCGCGGCACCGCCACCTGAGACCTTCCTCGGCACGGTCAGTTCGAATCGGATCACCCTTTCCGGCAACTCCGTCTCCTTCGGACAGTTGGTGCTCAACATCGATCAAAACGGCGTCGTGACCGGCTCCGGGACCAACGTCAACAGCCCGAACGTGTCACGCTTCGATTTCACCGGGACGTGGACCAGGGCGGGGTTCAACCTGTCCTATACGGCGACCTTGACCAGCGGCGGCACGGCCACCGGCAGCTTCACCATGACCAAGCAATAGATCGCGATTCATCGATCCCGCACCCAGCAAGATAGCGGAACCCGACGCCGCCGTTCAGCGAACCGCCTCCATGCTCCACAGCGCATCGCGCGGCGAGGCGAAGCTCGCACCGTGCTGTATCTCGATCCGCGCCTGGCCATCGAGACGGCGCGGTATCCCCAAGCGCAGGGTGCCGGCGGCGGTGGTCCACTCCATGGCGCGAACGACGCGATTCATGTTGAGATCGGCGACGAAGCTGGCGCCGATCTGTCCGTCTTCGACGTTAGAGGAGGACGGGCCGAAACGGTCGAGCAGGGCCCGGCGCACCTGCTCGTAGTCGCGAACGACTTGGGCGGGGGCGGTCGGCTCGGCGAAATCGATGAGCAGCGCGCTGCGGGTGATGGAACCGGCGCTGTGCTCGATCACCAGGCGCTGGCGCTGCGGCAGATCGGCGAGCACCCGCAGCTCGAAGATGACGCTATTGCCCTGGCGGCTGGCACCGCCGATTCCGGCCTGGGCGAGCCGGCTCATGGCCCGGTCGAAATCGCCGCCCGGGGCCAGTTCGACGAGCAGGGAGAGGTTGGGTGCGAGCGTCGCCTCTCCGGCCTGACTCGGCGCGGGCAGCGGCTTGGCGCCCGGCCGGGCCGGGTTGCGCTCGAAGGCGTAGGTCCAGTAGGCCGATGCCCGGTAGCTGTCGTTGTAGAGGCCGATGGTGACGCGCCGGTCGTAGGCCGACAGTTCGAGACCGAGGGTATGCGGTCCGCTGCTGTACCTGTAGTCGACGCGCAGCGCGTTCACCTCCACCGTCGGGGTTCCGAGCGCGGCGGGTGACAAGCGCTGGTAGCCGTAGTTGGCGGCGAGGCTGTGGCTGCCGGAGGAGAGCATTGCACCGAGTTGCGGCGCCCACTCGCGTACCCCCAGGACGTCGCCGGTGGCGTGGCGCCAGCGGATCCCCGGAGAGACGCTGCCGGTCCAGCCGCCGATCGCCAGGGCGTGGCTGCCACCGAATTGCAACTGCTCGCTGGTCGAATCCTGGGCACCGGCGACGCGATCGCGCAGGTCCTGCAGATTCAAGCCCAGGTTGCCGATCCAGCCGTCCGTGAGCGGGCGCGACAGACCGGTGTTGAGGTTGACCGTGCCGCGATCGACGCTGCGGTCCTGCTTGACGATGTCCTGCCAGAACAGGTCGGCGCTGCCGCTGACGCCGGCGCCCAGCGGTCCGGCCAGCGTGGTGCCGACGGTGTTGGTGCGCAGATCGTTGCCCGACTGCAGGCCATCGACGAAGCGCTGAAAGCGCGTGCGCCAGCTCAGCCCATCGTTGAAGCGCCAGCCCAGATGCGCTTCGGCGCCGCTGTGATCGGCGGCGATGATCGCCTCCGCCGGTCGGTAGTCGCGGTCGTAGCGCTCGACGCGCAGGCGATAGTCGAGCGGGCTCGCGCTCGCCATGCCCGACAGCTGGGCGAACAGCGCCTGGCCGCGGCGATTGACGCCGCTGCCCGGCGCGATGGTGCCGTTGGCACCGATCGAACCGTCGTGGTCGCCCTTCACCGTCGCCAGTTCGCTCTCCAGCTTCAGCTTTTGGGTACCCCAATCCCAACCGGTCTCGGCCGCGGCGCCGAACAGATTCTGGCTGCGCTCGAGCGTGCCGAGCGTCGCGTCGCCGCGGCGATCGTCGTGCACCAGATTGGCCGACAGTCGCGTCCGCGGGCCGAACTCCATCAGCCAGGAAGCGCCGACCACCTGGTCCTGGTCCCTGGCGTTGCGCCAATCGAATTTCGCCAGGCCGGGAACCACCGGATTGATGCCGGCGGAAAAGACCAGTGAATGGCGGGCGCCGAACGCCTCCTGCTGCGGTTGCAGCTCTAGTTGAGCGCCGCGCAGCGAACGTTGCAGGGTGCGGTAGCTGAAGGCCGAGAAGTAGTCGCCGACCTCCAAACGGTAGGGTGTCTCGGCGTCGCCGTTCTCCCGCGTGACGTTGAAGCGCTCCGGCACCAGTCCTTGCGCCTTCGAGCGATAGCTCGAGTCGTTGGCCACACCGTAGAACTGCAGACGCAACACGTCGTAGGCCGAGAAACGCTGCTGGGCGTTGATCGACAATTCGTCGTAGTACTGGCCCCCGGGATAGGCGTAGGGGCCGCTGGTCGGGTCGCCGTGCACGCTGTAGCTCTCAGCGCGCAAGGTGTTGCTGATGTTGAGCTGCAAACCGTCTTCCTGGGCCTGCGCGCCCGGGCTGGCGGCCACGCAAAGGAGCAGCAGCCACAGCTGTCGCCGCCGGTTCACGATTGCGGCTCGCGCAGCAGCAGGATCATCTCGTTGGTGCCGTCCAGACGCTGCGCGGCACCTTTGCCGTCGGTGTATTCGAGCTGGGTGCGGGCGGTGACCGAAACGCGGCTGTAGGTCGCCGGAACGCCGTCCGCACCCGTCTGCGAGTATTGCACCAGGGTTTGCGCCGCCTGGATCGACAGCAGGCGCAGCGTCGCGTCTCGGGGCACGGCCGCGTTCAGGCTGTCGAGCAGTCTCGACTTGTCGTTGAAGTTGTCGGCCAGCAAGCCGCCGAGTTGCTGGGTGTTCCAGGCGGCGGCGATGGACTTGACTGCGCCCTCGATTCTCTCCGCCGATACCGGTCGCGGCGAGGCCAGCGGGCGCGCGCCGGGCGGGAGCTTTTGCGCTGCGCTGGGCGTGGCGATGCGATTCAATTGGCGGAACTCCTGCCCCTGGACGGGCAGCGCCACGAGCAGCGTGGCAAGCGCGAGCAGGCTTCGCCATTGCGGCCGGGCGAAGTGCGGCGTTGCGATATCGTTCATCCGATCACCTCGAACATGAAGCGCTGCAGCTGCCGCCGCTGGTGTTCTGGCAGGAGACGCTGAAGGCGCTGGCGCTGGTGCCAGCGAGCGAGCAGCGGTGGCCGCTGAGCCCCAGTATGACCAGCGTCGTGCTCTGCGAAGTGGCGCTGGGTCCCGCACAGTTGAAGCCGACGTTGCTGTTGGCGCCGAAGTTGCCCGCTGTCATGGTGGCGCTTCCCGGCGTCACCGTCAGGGTCGCCGCGCTGATGCCGCACGAGCCGCTGCAGGCGTAGCTGCCGCTGCTGTAGTTGGTGGCGCAGCCGCTAGGCAGCGCGACGCAGCTGTTGCTGACCGTCTGATAGGCGCCCGGCGTCCAGGTCGTGCCGACGCAGCTGTAGCTGCGCGTCTGCGTGATCACCCCGGTCTGGCCGGCGGGACAGGACAGGGTCTGGCTCTCCGCAGGCGGCTGGGCCCCGCTGCAAACCGCCGGGGGCGGCGTGGCGCAGCTGTTGCTGACCGTCTGATAGGCGCCCGGAGTCCAGGTCGTGCCGACGCAGGCGTAGCTGCGCGCCTGGATGATGGTTCCGGTCTGGCCCGCGGGGCAGGACAGGGTCTGGGTCTCGGACGGTGGCGGCGACCCGCTGCAGCCGGCTGGGGGCGGCGTGGCGCAGCTGTTGCTGAGCGTCTGATAGGCGCCCGGGGTCCAGGTTGTGCCGACGCAGGCGTAGCTGCGCGCCTGGATGATGGTTCCGGTCTGGCCCGCGGGACAGGCCGCGGTCTGTGTTTCTGTGCCAGGCTGTACTCCCTTGCAGCCCGCTGCCGGTACGGGAATCCCCGGCGTCGCCAGGCGGCTGCCGCCGAGCGGATTTTGCGCATCGAAGGGGTTGTTGCCGGCGACCGGGATGACGGATTCGAGTCTCATGTCGGTTTGTTCGACGAGGCCGCAGTTCTTCTCGCAGGCCTTCATCAAGCCTTCCTGCTTGTCGGCTTCGGCCTTCCACACCGCGGACCGCGGGTCGTAGGGTGCCTCGTACCAGCGGTCGTACTGGCGCTGCGCCTCGTCGGCAAAGCCCTTGCATGCGGCACAACTGGTCTTGATGGTCCTCGGTATCGGTACGGGCTTCTTGCCGCCGGCGTGAGGCGGCGGCGGTGGTGGCGGCGGTGGTGGTGTCAGCGCGCAGCTGCTCTCGCACTTGGCGAGCTCGTCGGTGTACTCGGTCGCCTGCTTGACGCTCTCGTCGCGCTGCCGCTCCAGGGTCGGCAGATCGTCCATCTCCTTTTTCAGGCGGGCGCTCTCGGTCTCCTTCTGCGATATCTTGTTCCTGATGTCGTTCCTCAGCGCGCCCAGTTGGTCGATGGTGATCTGCGTCTCCGCATCCTTCCTCAGCTTGGCGGCGGCTGCCGCGGCGACCAGCGGTGCGCCACCGGGAACGCCAGCCACCAGGTTGCCGCCGGCGATCTCCGGAACCGATAGTCCCAGGGACGCCCGCAGCGTCCTGATCTCGTCGTCCAGTCGCGCCATCTGGCCGCGCAGATCACCCACTTCCCGGTCCAGGCGCTGGGCCTTGTCCTGATTGTCCTGGATCTGCTGTATCTGGCCGTCGTAGTAGTCGTAGTCGTCGTAGGCCTTCAGAATCTTCAATTGCCACACCTTGCAGGCCGGGCACTTGAACCAGACCAGGGGATGACGCTTCTTCGGATGGTAGGGCACCGGACCGTCGGTCACCGGTCCCGGTCCGCTCTGCGGCGGCCCGTCGCTCCCACCCGGCGGCGGCGCCCCCGGTCCCGTCTTGCCGCCGCCGGTTCCCGGACCGGGAAGCGGACCACCGGGCAGGACCAGCGCCGTGCCTGGCACCGGGCAGGCGTTGCGCGCCGCGACCGAACCGGCGAGGGCGGCCTGCACCTTGACCAGCATGGCGGAGAGCGCCCGCAAGCCGACGCCGTAGCTCGGGTAGTCGGGAATGCTCGGCCGCGACAGCGTCGGCCGCGCGCACTTGGCCTTGTCCATGCAGGCGGAGAGCGCGTCCTTCGCTTGGCGCATGGCCGCCTGCGCGTCCTCGACGGCGGCGATCCGTTTATGGATGCGCGCCAGATTCTCATAGGCGTTCTTCAGCGCGGCGGCGTCGGGACCGGACTGCTTGAGCAGGGTGACGGCGACCTCCTTCTGCTTCTTGATGATGCCCTTGGACCAGTAGGAGAGCACCTTCTGCACGATCTTGAGGGCGCTCTTGGGGTCGCCCTTGTCCACCAACTTGCCGAAGTTCTTCGACAGGCTGCCCACGTCCCAAACCTCGTTGAACTCATCGGTGAAGGGCGGCGGCGCCTCGGCCGATTGGGAGAGCAGCTCAGCCGCTGACTTCAAGCCGCTGGCCATGGTGTGCAAGCTATCGGCATCGGTCGGCGCACCCTTCTCCATGGCGTCGGCGATGTTGACCAGCTTCATGATGTTGTCGCTCAGCTTGGTCAAGTAGTCCTGATAGGCGATCGACGTCTGCACCTGGATCAGGATCGTGCCGGTGAGGTGGCTGCTGTTCAGCAGGTCGGTGATCAACTGGCGGGCGGTCGCGTCGGCCAGTCCGAGATATTTCGCCATCGCATTCAACACCGCATCGGCGTCGACCAGGGCCTGCATCTGCCGCACCGCCACGGCGCAATCGGCGACCGGACACTTCAATCCCGCGCACAGGTTGGCGTCGGTGAGGATGCTCCGGGCCTGTTTGGTGAGTTGTTCGAGATCGCCGTCGCTGGCCGGCAACATCTCGCCCTGACCGTGGAGCGGGTCATCCTGGCCGCTCTTGTTGAGGATGGGGCCGTTGCCGCCCGAGCCGCCGGCGGCGGCACCGCTGCCGCCTGCCCCGGGGTCGCTGCCCCCGGTATCCGGCGGCAGGGTGTTAGAGGAGGCGCCACCGGTCTTCAGCGGACCTTGCTGCTTCTTTTGATTCGCGGCAGCGCCCGGCGCCGCGCTCGCCGGAGGATCGGCGGCCCAGGCCGGGCAGAAGCTCAAGGAGAGCGACAAGACAGCGGCAAGAATACACGCCTTCATGGCTTACTCCCCCCCTATTCAATGCCGCGCTCGCACGCTGGTCAAGGCCAGTCTCTGTTGCAATTCTGTAGCGAACGAAATGTAAGGTCAAGCGTACAGCTGAGCCGCTTTGCCAGCTGCGCCGGCGCAACTACAGCCAGCCGGAGCGCTTGAAGCGCCGATAGAGAATACCGCAGGTCGCCGCGATCAGCAGCAGGGCGGCGGGATAGCCGTACTCCCACTGCAGCTCCGGCATCGATTTGAAATTCATGCCCCAGATACCGGCGAAGGCGGTCGCCACGGCGAAGATGCCGGCCCAGGCGGCGAGCCGCTTGTTGACCTCGCTCTCCTCGATGGTAACCATCGCCAGATTGACCTGGATCGCCGTGCCGATGGTGTCGCGGATGGCGTCGACCGAGCTGTTGATGCGATTGAGGTGATCATAGACGTCGCGGAAGTACTCCTGGCTGTCGACGCACACCGGCGGCACCCGGCCACCGTGGAGCTTGCCCGACGCCTCCATCAGCGGCGCCACCGCGTGCTTGAGCACCGTGACCCGGCGCTTCAGCTCGTACAGGCGCTCGATGTTGGAGCGCGCCGAGCCCTTGGCGAAGATTTGCTCCTCGATCGTTTCGAGTTCGGATTCGAAGGCGTCGACGATGGGGAAATAGCGGTCGACCACCGCGTCCATCAACGCGTAGAAGACGAAGCCGGCGCCGTGCTTGAGCAGGTGCGGTTCGCGTTCGCAGCGTTGGCGAACGCCGAGAAATTCCTGGCGGCTGCCGCTGCGCACCGACAGCACGTAGTTGGCGCCGACGAAGACGTTGAGTTCGCCGACGATCAGCTGCTGCTCCACCAGTTCGAGCAGATGCATCACCGCGAACAGGGAGTCGCCGTACTCCTCGATCTTCGGTCGCTGGTGGCCGTGGTGGGCGTCCTCCACCGCCAGCGGATGGAGGCCGAACTCGAGGCGCATTTCTTCGAGCTCGGCGGCGTTGGGATCCCTCAAGCCGACCCAGACGAAACAGTCGGGGCGGCAGACGTACTCGCTGATGTCCACGATCGGAATGTCGGCGAGCTTTCTCCCTTCCTGATAGGCGGCGCAGTTGATTAGCAAAGCTTCCTCCCGGCTGTCTAATCGTTGAGCTTGAGCAGTCCGTGCTTGAGGCCGGGATCCTCGGGGTGGGGGCCGAGGACGAAGCCGAGGTTGGCGACGAACTTCAGCATGCGACGATTTTCCGCCAGGAAATCGCCGGTCATGTACTTGAGGCCGCGGTTGCGCGCGCTGTCGACCAGCACGCCCATCAGGCGGCGCGCCAGGCCGCGGCCGGCCCAGTCGTCGGCGACGACGATGGCGAATTCGCAGGATTCACCGTCGGGATTGGTGGCGTAGCGGGCGACGCCGACTTCGAACGGCTGGCCGTCCTGGTCGACGGTGGCGATGAAGGCCATCTCGCGGTCGTAGTCGATCTGCGTCATGCGCGCCAACTGCGCCTGCGACAGTTCGCGGATGGTGTTCATGAAGCGGAAGTACTTGCTCTCCGGCGACAGGCGCTTGACGAACTCCTGCTCCATGGCGGCGTCTTCCGGCATGATCGGGCGGATGCTCACCTCCTCGCCGCTGTCGGTCTGGAAGTTCTGCGTCTCGTGCGCGGGATAGGGATGGATGGCCATGTGGTCGTAGCGTCCGCGACCGGCGGCCAGGGGCGCGATGACGATGCGGGCGTCGACCGCGACGGCGCCGTTTTCGTCGACGATCAGCGGGTTGATCTCGAGTTCGCTGATCCAGGGCAGTTCGCAGACCATTTCCGAGACGCGCAGCAGCACCTCTTCGATCGCCGCCAGACTGACCGGCGGCAGATTGCGCAGGCCGCCGAGGCGGGTGATGCCCTGGCTCGAGTGGATCAGATCGGCGACCAGGAAGCTGTTCAGCGGCGGCAGGGCCACGGCGCGGTTGCGGTCGACGTCGACGCGCGTGCCGCCCGGCCCGAGCGTGATCACCGGGCCGAAGATCTTGTCCTGGGAGATGCCGACGTGCAGCTCGCGGCCGTTGGGCTTGTTCACCCAGGGCTCGATGGCGACTCCGTTGATGGTCGCCTCGGGGCGGCTCTTGCCGACCTCTTCGAGGATCTCGTTGTAAGCG
>JAHFRE010000254.1 GCA_023258955.1 Sterolibacterium sp. | reverse complement strand
TTGCCATATTTAATGCTCCTTCTATTGTGGATGGACCCGGATTTGCCTATCGCCTTTGCCAGGTGGTGTTTTACCCAAAAGTAGACATTTTAAGTCAGTTTGAATTTTGCCCATTTATGGCCTTCAAGGGTTGTGACGATCGTCACAAAAATGAAAGTTTCTGGGCCGAACAAGGGCGATTTTCTCCCCGTTTCTTGGATAGTGTCGAAAGAATCCGTCATGGACTTTCTCGCCACTGCGCTTACCTCGACCATCGGGTTGCACCGAAGGCGCTGATCGCCGGGGTATCGATACTTTTGAAGATGTAGGCCGCCTCGCGCGCGGCCACGTCACCGAGGAATCCACTGACAGCGACGTTGGAACGTGCGAGGTCGCCGAACAGTTCACCCTTGTTGGTGACGCTGCCCTGGGCGCGGACATCCACCTGCGCGCCGGGAGCAACCACCGTCAGGCTGGTGGTGAAGCCGCGCGTGAAGAAATCGATGTCGAGCGCCGCTCCCTGGATCGCCGCTGCGACCGGCGCAGCCCCGTTGGCCACGATGAAAGCTTCGGCACCGACCAGGCTGAATGAAGCTCGCCCTTCCTGCGGCAGGACCAACTGCGTATTGTTGAGACGAGCGATGGCGTAGGAGCCCAACACCTTGGCGGGACCGTAGCTGCCGTTTCTGAACGTGGCGAGCACATCCGAATCCGGCGGCAGGGCGGCCACAGCCTCCCAGCGGCCCCACAGCACTTCAGGCGGACTCCTCGGCAGTTCGACCACCGCGGGCACGATCACCGGTGGCGGCACCTCGACCACCTGCACCGGTGGCGTGACGACGACCGGCGGCGGGACAACCACCGGCGGTGCGACGACGACCGGCGGCGGGACAACCACCGGTGCCGGCGGCGCGACCACCTGCGGCGGCGGCGTCGCAACCTGCACCGGCGGGGCTTCCACCACGGGGGCAGCGGCGGGCGGCGG
The DNA here is from genome assembly GCA_023258955.1 of Sterolibacterium sp. GTDB lineage: Bacteria > Pseudomonadota > Gammaproteobacteria > Burkholderiales > Rhodocyclaceae > CAIYYX01. The sequence continues at coordinate 4,395 of JAHFRE010000254.1, read as the reverse complement.
CGCCACCACCGGCAGCGCGACGACGACCGGTGGCGGTGCGAGCACGATCGGCGCAGGCGCCGGAGCGGGCAAGGCGATGACGGCGGGTGCGGGCGGCGGCGCGGCGACGACAACGGGCGGCGGGGCGATGGCGACGGGCGGTGGCGGGCTGGTTGTCGCCTGGGCGATGCCCTTGCCTTTTTCCGGATCGAGGCTAACGTCGTTGGCTGCGAGGGGTGCAAGCCCGGTGCTCAAACTGGTGGCAAGCGGAGCAGGGCTCGCGACCGGGCTCTTGCTGACCGGCTCGTCGCTGCGCGGCGGCGCGCTGACGTCGGGGGTCTGCGCGCTGCCACGCAACAGCTTCGGAGCGCTCTGTCCCTTCTGTATCTGCAGCAGTTGATCCACCTGGCCGGCGAACAGTTCGCGGCTCGCCGGACCCTCGCAAGGACCGTGGCCTTCAGGAGTGCAGGCGCCACCGAAACCGCTGACCACGACGCCGCCGGAGATGACGGTGACGCGCGATTCGAGTTGGTCGGTCTGCACTGTGAAGTCGGTGCCGCGCACGCCGATGGCGGCGACCGGCGTGTTGAAGCGGAAGTTCTGCCGTGCCTGCTTGACGGCCTGGCCGGAGATGTTGCGCGCCACACCCTCGAGCAACTCGAGCTTGACGTTGGTCTTGGATGGGTCTTGGTTGTCGACGTGGTAGGCGGCGATCCGCGCTTTCGAGTTCGGACGCAGGATCAGAAAACCGCTATCTATCGTCTTGACATAGACATAACCGTCGGCGCCGGTAGCGATGACATCGCCTTCGCGCACCAAATCGTCGGCGACCAGCGCCCGCGCGGCGACGCGCACCTGTCCGGTGCTGAAGACGACGCGGCCGGCGTCCCCGGCTTGCGCCAGGCCGGCGATGAACAGCAATACAGCGAAAAGCGTGTAGCGCAGCATAGGCGTTTACTATAACCTGACTAGGCTTGGTCGGGAATATCCCTAGGCTCGATTCTCCCCTGATCCCGCGAAAGCGCTGTGACGACGGTCACATTGCGGGTGTCTCGAACTTCTCCCCGGTCATGCTCATTTCGGGTAGTTACGGCGAAACGATGATCGACTTGAGCTGGTGGGGCGGCAAACCGTTGCGTCACTGCGCTGTTTTTAGTCGTCCTATGGTACCAAGTCTTGCTGAAACGCAACGCTGCACGGCGTTGTGCACTTGATAGGCGAACATCAGCACGGTGTCAAGGTCGCTGCTCTCGTCTAGCCCAGGGAAGGCGCCTCGGGCGCGCTGCGCCTTTGTTATCATCGCAGGATGACGAATGAAGGTGTCGGCCAAGGGACTCGGCTTGGGAAGTGTCTGCTGCGGATTTGCTGCGTCGCTGTTGCCGCGGCTGCCTGCGCCACGGTCCGCGCGGACAGCGCGCCGCTCGAGCCGGATCTCTACCAGGAGGCGCTGCGATCGCTGGCCGAGGGCAGGAAGTCCGACGCCAACGACGAACTCCAGCGCACCATCGAGCTGGCGCCGCACCACGCCGGCGCCTGGCTCGACCTGGCGCTGATTCAGTGCGAGTTGGGCCACGCCGCCGATGCTGAGCGCCTGTTCGCGGCGATCGAGGCGCGCTTCTCGCCGCCACCGGGGATCAAAGAGATCATCGCCGCCAAACGGGCGGAGGGCTGCAAGGGGAGGCAGCCGCGCAGCCAGACCTCGATCCTGCTCGGCCGCGGTTCCGACAGCAACGCCAACCAGGGGGCGAGCAGCCCCAACTTCAGCATCGGCAGCGGCGCCTCGCGCATCGATCTCGAGCTGTCGCCGGACTACCTGCCGCAGCGCGACAACTTCGTGTTTCTCTCCAGCGAATACCGACGCGAGCTGACGCCCAACGGCGACGTCGGTTTCGTGCAGCTGCGCGCACGGCAGAACGACTCGCTGAAGCGCTTCGACACCGATTCGCTGGTCGTCGGTGCCGAACAGCCGCTGCGCCTGGGCGCCTGGGCGCTGCGCAACGCCGCCTCGCTGGGCGCCCTCACCCTGGGTGGCCAACTCTATCAGCGCCAGGCGCAGCTCCAGACCCGGTTGACGCCACCGTTGGCCTTGCCCGAGCATTGGCAGCTCAGCCTCGCCGCCAGCCTCAGCCATTTCGCCTATCCGACCCAGGTCGGCTACGATTCCAACGCCGCCGAAGCGAGCGCCCTGGCCGCCTACGCATCGGTCAGATGGCAGGCGCAGGCGAGCGCCGGCCTGCTCTCCGACCACCGGGCCGCGGCCCACCCCGGCGGCAATCGCCACGGCTGGTTCGCCGGCGTGCAGGGACAGGCGCTGTTGATCGACCGGGTCAAGGGCGAACTGGGGTGGACCCGCCAGACCTGGGTCGACCAGTTTCCCTATTCCGTCGGCATCATCGAGCAGACCCGCCACCAGGACACGCAGCTCGCGCGCGCCGCCCTGATCCTGCAGTTGCCGCCGAACCAGGCGCTGCAGCTGGAGTGGCGGCGGATCGCCAACGATGAGAACATCTCGCTGTTCAAGTACGCAAGCCAGCTACTGCAACTGAGCTGGACTTGGCAATCGACGCGCTGAGCCATGATCTCCTCGGCGATGCTGAAGTCTGTCTGGGCCTACCGCGGCTTCGTCGCGGGCAGCGTCAAGCGCGAGTTCCAGGCCAAGTACCGCAACTCGCTGCTCGGCGCCGCCTGGACCCTGCTCAACCCGCTGGCGATGATCCTGGTCTACACCCTGGTCTTCTCCCAGGTGATGCGCACCAAGCTGCCGGGCAACGACTCGGGCTACGCCTACAGCATCTACCTGTGCGCGGGGGTTCTCACCTGGGGTCTGTTCGCCGAAATCACCAGCCGCAGCCAGAACGTCTTTCTCGAACACGCCAACCTGATCAAGAAGCTGGCCTTCCCGCGCATCTGCCTGCCGCTCATCGTGGTCGCCAACGCCCTGCTCAACTTTCTGATCGTCTTCGGCCTGTTCGTGGGCTTTCTGCTGCTCAGCGGCAACTTTCCCGGCTGGGTGTTTCTGGCGGTGGTGCCGCTGATCCTGATCGAGGTCCTGTTCTCGGTCGGGCTGGGCATCATCCTCGGCGTGCTCAACGTCTTCTTTCGCGACGTCGGGCAGTTCTTCGCCATCTTCCTGCAGTTCTGGTTCTGGTTCACCCCGATCGTCTATCCAGCCACCATCCTGCCCGAAGGCGTGCGCTCGCTGCTCGCCTGGAACCCGATGGCGGGGCTGATCGGCGCCTACCAGGCGATCCTGGTAGACGCCCAGCTGCCGGCGTGGCCGACCCTGTTGCCGATCACCCTGCTCGGCCTGGTGCTGTGCGTCTTCGGCATGCGGTTGTTCCGCCGTCGCGCCGGCGAGCTGGTGGACGAGCTTTGATGGGCAGCATCCGCGTCGCCGGCCTGGGCAAGGCCTACAAGCAGTACCACCACCGCTGGTCGCGCCTGGCCGAGTGGCTGCTGCCGTGGACCCCGGCGCGGCATCGCCTCAAGTGGGTGCTCGCGGACGTCAGCTTCGAGATCGCCGCCGGCGAAGCGGTCGCCGTCATCGGCTGCAACGGCGCCGGCAAGAGCACGCTGTTGAAGCTGATCACCGGCACGGCGCAGCCGAGCGCCGGCACGGTCGAGACCAGCGGTCGCGTCGCCGCCCTGCTGGAACTGGGTATGGGTTTCCATCCGGATTTCAGCGGCCGCCAAAACGCCCTGATGGCGGGCCAGCTGATCGGTCTGGCGGTCGCCGAGACCGAGGCGCTGATGCCGCAGATCGAGGCCTTCGCCGAGATCGGCGACTACATCGACCAGCCGTTGCGCGTCTATTCCAGTGGCATGCAGGTGCGGCTGGCGTTCGCCGTCGCCACCGCGGTGCGCCCGAGCATCCTGGTGGTCGACGAAGCGCTGGCCGTGGGCGACGTTTTCTTCCAGCAGAAGTGCTTCGACCGGATTCGCGCCTTTTGCCAGGCGGGCACGACGCTGCTGTTCGTCTCGCACGCCATGGGCACGGTCTATTCGCTGTGCAACCGCGCCATTCTGATCCATGAGGGACGGGTGGCGCTGGATGCCTCGCCGCGCGAGGTGATCGATCTGTACAACGCCCAGGTGCTGCACCAGCAGGCGGGCGCACCGGCTGCCACAGCCATCGTCGAGGAGCGCCCGCCGCTGCCCGCGGCAGAGGCGACACCGGCCGAGGCCGGATCGTCCGAGCCGGCGTCGACGATAGGCTCGTTCACCGGGCCGGAGGCCGCCATCAGCGCCGTCGAGTTCTACGTCGACGGCCGCGCCGCGAACACGGTGGTCAGCGAGGCCGCGGCGACCGTGCGCGTGCGGGTGCGCTTCGCCGAGCCGCTCGAGGATCCGCACATCGGCTTCCAGATTCGCAACGCGCGCGGCGAGGCGGTGTTCATGACCAACACCTACTGCATG
>JAHFRE010000066.1 GCA_023258955.1 Sterolibacterium sp. | reverse complement strand
GAATCTGCGGCAACGCCGCCTCGGTCGCAGCTGCGACCACCTTCTTCTTGCGTGGCATACATGTATCCCTCTTTCAATATCGACATGTTATGCCTCACACACAAAATTTCGGACAGGCTCAGAGAAGGGGCTATGTCCTGGTCGAGGTAAAGTCGAAATTGCCCACACTGGGCGAACTCATGCGACAGATCAATCTATACCGCACGGCACACAAGGGGCCGATCGTTGTCGTCAGCCCGGACGATTCGTTTCAAGAGCTTCTTGCCGGACAGCGAGTGCTCTTCCTGAAATACGAGCCATCGTGAGGTGGTGAATGGGGTGAGCGCTTCCCCAATTCTTCCCACATTCTTCCCCTATTTATCCCCTCGCTTTCTGCCGCCGCCGGCGCTACGCTGTGAGCACCAATCAACAGCGAGCCCCGCATGACCCACTTGACATCCTCAATCGACCGGCGCAAGATCCGCGGCGGTGCTCGAAACACCTCTATAAGCGGAAGCCGCTCCCGACAGTCACAGCGGCATTTTTACGTCCATTGGTTTCAAGGGCGGGTAGTGGGCAGTGATACAACACCCGCAAGGGAAAAGCTGCCAGCGGTCTTATAGCCGTTTCGAAGTACCCGCCACCCCATGGCGGGGTGGCGCTCTCAACTTGATAGGGGGCTTCATGACTACTACCTGCATCAGCCGCGGCGCTCGGCGCGCCAACAGCAACGACGATTCAGACACCACGCGGAACCGGCAACAAGAGCTGCACGACGCCGCTTGCGGGCTGCGCTATCTGGCGACTGCTGGTAACTTTGAGCGGGAGGACAACCTCACCAGCGATGAGGGGTACGGGATGTACGTTCTGCTGAACATGATCGCCGACAAGGTCGACGGGAGGGCGGCATGAGCGCCGTAGCCGAATCGCACGTAGCTGGCACAAAGACCGTCATGAGCGAACTGGCGGGGAATATCAACCTCCATCTTCTCGCTTTGCAGGACTTCCTCGAGCTCGCTTCGGAGGAGACGATGAACAACTGCACGAACGGCAGGCTGGTTACCCTGACTGATGCCGCAATGCGTAAACTCAAGAAAGTGCGAAAGGCTGTGTCCAAGCTTGAAGACGTGGCCACGAGTCTACCCGACGACCCGGAGGGCGCTACGTCGGAAAGCAAGCCCGGGCCGGAGGACATGGAGATTCGCGCGCTGACCGACGAGTACACAGGGAAGATTCGGACGATTCGGGCGAAATACCGGACGGGCGCTTGAAGCCCTGCAACCCCGCCGCGCCCACTCCGGTGGGCGCGGCTTTGATTTACTGAAGAGGATGAACATGGATACAACCCCAGCCGGAATGGTAACCGCCCTCAACGAGCTGCATAGCAAGCTGGACAGCAAGGTTACCCCGTTTCACTTGCCCATCCAGGCGAAGATTCTGCGAACGATGGCTGATGGATACCTCGCGCAGCTTGAATACGAGCGGATGCGCAGATACGAAGGAATTGACCCAATCGACTTCTTCGAAACGGGGAGGCCGTTGCTGAGGGAGGAAGACGCTAGGCTCATTCGTGAAGCCCAGTCCCTTCTTCAAAAGCTTGAGGATCGGTTCAAGGAGAAGCCCACGGCCCCGGATAGAACCATCTTGTAGATGATGAGAGCGGTCACCAAGATCATCTCCGGCGGCCAGACCGGCGCCGACCGCGCGGCCCTGGGAGGGAGATAAGTTGAGCCTCTTGGTGCAAGCCTACCTGCTCGAGAAGTATGGCCCCCGCCTTGGCCTGGACGCCTTGGCCGAAGTACTTGGCTCGACGAAGAATTCACTCTACAACCAGATCAGCCAGGGCACTTGCCCCGTGCCGACCTACGTCGACGGCGGGAAGCGTTGGGCAGCGATGGAGGATGTGGCGGAATACTTCGACCAGCGCCGCAAGACCGCATCGTAGGGAGCGCAGCGGAGCCGCCCTGGACCGGAAATCGCCGAGGACGGCACGATAGCTGGCAGCTATCAGCTTCAGGAAACCGATTCGGCGAAGTACCTGCAGCGCACCCGGCAGAACGTCGCCGACAGCGACGGCACGCTGATCCTGAACCTGGGCGAGCTCGACGGCGGGACGCTGGAGACGCTGCGCATTGCCGGGCGCCTCGGCAAGCCCTGCCTGGTGGTGCAGCTGGACGAGGTTACACCACCGGTGGGTACACCCCTGGGTACACCCCTGGTTACACCAGATTCCGAGGTTACCAAACCCGCGGTTACCAGCTCGGTTACCACGGAAACCATGGTATCCAGAGCGGCGGTATCCAGCGTGGTATCCACAGAAACAGAAGTTAGCGCCGCCGGAGTTAGTGCACGAGTTAGTGCACATTTCGCTCAGGGAGGAGACGACGTCGCCGGCTGGCTGTGCGCCCACGGCATCGCCGTGCTCAACGTCGCCGGCCCGCGGGAGAGCAAGCGGCCGGGGATCTACCGGCGGGCGATGGCCTACCTGGATCGACTGTGATTCTAGTGCGGAGAGTGGGCATTGCGCCCAAAGTGGCTGGCTAGAACGAGAAGCTCCAGAAAGGAAATACAGCACCTTTCTGGAGCCTTCTAGGGGCTTAGACCCTAACGAGCAACGGGAATGCCCGCTTACCAACCTGACGCGCCCACAGCTTTTGACCGTTCTTCAGCGTAATGAACGGGCGGAAGATGAGCTTCATTCCGTCAGGAATCGGGAACGCAAATGACTTTTGCTTTGTCATCCATGGCACCTCCTTTCCCAAGCGAGTATTGCCGGGAGCGAAGACACGGAGTACACTTGCGGTTCTCACACGCGCATGGGTAACACCGTGCTCCGCCTGAACACCGCGTCGCTTGGCGCAGTGTCCCGGTCGAAAGGGGTTATGAAGCTTGCTTCGTAGCCCCTTTCGTTTTCTGTGCGCTCAACTGTTGCAGCCTAACGTTGGCAGCGCTGTAGCTAACTCCAAACTCATCGATCAACTCGTGCGGCTCTGCTTCAGGTGACACCAGATTCTTGGGCATCAGTAGTGCGCCGGCAAAACGATCGCCTTGCCACTCTGAGCTCATGTATATCGGCGGTTTCGCGTTCGCGCGCTGAAGTGTGACGCCACCCTGGTGCAGCAGAAGATGGCCCAATTCATGACACATCGTAAAACGGCCGAAGCCGTCACCACGGCACGCGGAATCAAATACGTCCTCGCGGATGCGAATCAACTTATTTCGCATTAGTGTCAATCCGTGGTTGTTCCCCATCTCGTGTTTTTCGAGCACCTCGTATGAGGCTCCCGGCACCAGTTCGTGAAGCAGATCGTAAAGCGCGACTATCGGAAAGAACGGGACACTCTCCAACTGCAGCGCTCTCCTCAGCCCGTTTGCTACCGATTCGATGTCAGCCGCCGATCGTGGGGGAACGACTGCACCAAAGTCCTTCCGGGTTGTCATGGTCGTCTCGGTCATTGTTCTTACCTCTTCTTGAGTAAGTTACGCAAGCTGTCCTTCTGGCCGTCGGTAAAATCAGAAAAACGACGAGCCAACTCTGTAACGAGAACGGCATCATCTTCGGTTGCCTCATCGAGCGACACCCGTACCTCTCGATTTGCCAGGTTGATTAATGCCTCGATCTGTGCGCGGCGGGCTATCAGATCAGGGTAGGCGCGTTCCAAACGATCAACAAAATCACCCGGAACACGCTTGCGGCCAGTCTCGATGGCGCTCAACATTGCTGTTGATAGGCCTATGGCCTTCGCCATTTCCATCATGTTCACCCCGCGGTCGATGCGCAACTTCCTCAGATCCTTTCCAAGTGCAGTTAGCATGGACACCTCCTGTCGATTATTCATCCAAGGCTGCAATCAGCCTCGTAGCAGAATACTACCATAGTATTGAAGATATTCAACCATATTGGTTGAATATTTCCGCACATCGGTCAAGGTGCCAAGGTGATAGACTCACCCCCACCAGCCATGGTGCGAGTAGCCACGTGAGTAGCCAGGCAATATTTGTACTTTATAAAAATATTACATAACAACATGATAAGTTCGTTACACCACCTTCAGACCAAGAAGATCGACTTCCGCCTGGTCGAGGCGCAACCGGTCGCCGCCGGCAAGACAGGAAAGAAGCGCCGTGGCTGAGACCCGCTTCATCTACGGCTTTCACGCCGTGGTCGCCAAGCTGCGCCACTCGGCCACCGATGTGCGCGAGATCTTCATCGACCAGACGCGGACCGACGCCCGCGCCCGCGACCTGATCAAGCTGGCGCAGATCCACGGGGTGCACCTGATTCCGAGCGAGCCGGCGCGCATCGATGCCATGGCCGGCGGCGCCGGCGGCAAGGGGGCGCGCCATCAGGGCGTGGTGGCGCGCGTCTCGGGCCAGGCGCGGGTGTTGAAGCTCGACGACATCCTCGATACGCTGGCCGAACCGGCGCTGCTGCTGGTTCTCGACGGGGTCCAGGATCCGCACAACCTCGGCGCCTGTCTGCGCGTCGCCGACGCTGCCGGCGCCCACGCCGTGATCGCGCCCAAGGACCGCGCCTGCGGCCTCAACGCCACGGCGATCAAGGTGGCCAGCGGCGCCGCCGAGAGCGTGCCCTTCGTCGTCGTCACCAATCTCGCCAGAACCTTGCGCGAACTCAAGGAGCGCGAGGTGCTGACCCTGGCTGCCGCTGCCGAAGCCGAAACCGACCTCTACGCCGTGGAGCAGACCGGACCCGTGGCCTGGGTGCTCGGTGCCGAGGGCGAGGGCCTGCGCCGCCTGACGCGCGAGACCTGCGACCGGCTGGCGCGCATCCCCATGCAGGGCAGCGTGGACAGCCTCAACGTCTCGGTGGCGAGCGGCATCTGCCTGTTCGAGGCGAGGCGGCAGCGGCGCTGAGCGAGCGCGACGCTCAGGCGGGTGCAGCCCGCCGGGTAGCGAGGTTCGATTCGTCGACAGCCGCGTTGAGCAGGGAAGCGACCACGCCCAGCGCGATGCAGATGCCCCACACGGTGTTGTAGTTGCCGGTGGCGTCGAACAAGCGGCCGCCCAACCAGACGCCAAGGAAGCTGCCGATCTGGTGGCTGAAGAAGACGAAACCGGAGAGCATGCCGAGATAGCGAACGCCGAAGATCTGCGCGACGATGGCGTTGGTGAGCGGCACCGTCGATAGCCAGAGCAGACCCATGACCATGGCGAAGAGGTAGGTGGAGGCGGGTGTCAGCGGTGCCGCCAGGAAGACGGCGATCGCCACGCTGCGCAGGGTGTAGATCGCCGCCAGCAGGTAGCGCTTGGGCAGGCGGCTGCCGAGGTAGCCGGCGCCGTAGGTGCCGAAGACGTTGAACAGGCCGATCAGCGCCAGCGCGGTCATGCCGACGTTGGCCGAGAGCCCCTTGTCGAGCAGGTAGGTCGGCAGATGCACGCCGATGAACACCACCTGGAAGCCGCAGACAAAGTAGCCGACCGTCAGCAGCACGAAGCCCCGGTCGCGCGAGGCTTCGCCGAACGCCTGGCGCGCGCTCTGGCTGCCGGCGCCGGCCGCGGCGGCGGGAGCGAGGCCGCGGGTGAGCGCCGCGCCCAGCGGCATCATGGTGGTCGCCAGCAGAGCGAAGACGATCAGGGTGGCGTACCAGCCGAAGCCGCCGATCAGGCTCGAGGCCAGCGGCACCATCAGAAACTGGCCGAAGGAACCCGCCGCCGCGACCACGCCCATCGCCCAACTGCGCTTCTCGGGCGGCAGCAGCGGGCCCATCGCCGAAAACACGACGCTGTACGTGACGCCGCTCTGGGCGATGCCGATCAGCACGCCGGCGCTGGCGGCAAAGGCGCCGCCGGTCGAGGCCCAGGCCATGCCGAGCAGGCCGAGGGCGTACAGCACAGTGCCGGCGGCGAGCACCCGGCGCGCGCCGAACCGGTCGGCAGCCAGGCCGGCGAAGGGCTGGGCGGCGCCCCAGAGCAGGTTCTGCAGGGCGATGGCGAAAGAGAAGATTTCGCGGTTCCAGCCGTGGTCGGCGCTCATCGGCGCCATGAACAGACCGAAGGAGTGGCGTATGCCCATGGCCACGCAGACGATCAGCGCCGCGTAGAGCAGGACCAGGGCGAGGGGGCGCGATTTCATGCGGCCTCGGGCAGGACGATGGCCTTGCCCATGATCTGCCGCGCCGCCATGCGCGCCATCAGCGCCGGCACAGCCGCCAGCGGCACCCGCTCGCTGATGCGGGGCCGGATCTTGCCGTTGGCGATCCACGCGAGCAGTTGCGCGACGTTGCGCTCGTGGCTGGCCGGATCGTGTTTGAGCGAATCCCCCCAATAGACCCCGACCAGCGCGCGCTCCTTGAGCAGGCACAGATTGAGGGCGATCTTGGGAATCTCGCCGGCAGCGAAGCCGATCACCAGCAGTCGCCCGCCCCAGGCGGTGGCGCGCAGGGCCTGTTCGGTCAAGGGGCCGCCGACCGGATCGTAGACCAAGTCGACACCGAGTCCGTCGGTCAGGGCCAGGACCCGGTCGCGCAGCTTTTCCTTGGTGTAGTCGATCGTTTCGTCGGCGCCCAATTCGCGACAGAACGCCAGCTTCTCCTCGCTCGAGGCACAGGCGATGACGCGTGCGCCCAGGGCGCGCCCGATCTCGACCGCCGCGGCGCCGACCCCGCCGGCAGCGCCGAGGACGAGCAGGGTCTCACCAGCCTGGATGCGGCCGCGGTCCTTGAGTCCGCGCAGGGAGGTGCAGTAGGTGAGGATCAGGGCGGCGCCGACCTCGAAATCCATGCCCAGCGGCAGGGGCATGCAGCGCTCGGCGTCGGCCAGCGCCTGTTCGGCGAATCCGCCCAGCCCGAAGGCGATGACCCGATCGCCGACCCGGTAGCGCTTCACCGCGGATCCCACTTCGACCACGAGGCCGGAAAATTCCGACCCCGGGGAAAAGGGCAGGGCCGGCTTGATCTGGTAGAGGCCCTGGACCATCAGCGCGTCGGGAAAATTGAGCGAGGCGGCCTTCACCGCGATCCTGAGCTGGCCCGGCCCCGGCGTGGGCGGGGCGACCTCCTTCAGTTCGAGGCGATTGAGGCCGCCGAATTGGGTGCACAGCAAGGCTTTCATGGGGGTGGGCTCAGGCGAGTTGGCTGGGATTGCGCGCTTCGAGGATGTCCTCCAGGCGCATTTTGATGGCGTTGTTGATCTTGCGATGGGGAATGACATAGAAGCGCTTGGCGGCGACAGCGTCGAACACCGCCGCCGCCATGTCATCGGCGCTGAGCCGCCCGGACTTGACGGCCGTTCCCAAGCGTTCATGGTAGGCGCGCGAGGCCTCGCCCGCCTCACCGGCTTGCCCGTATTGCGGCTGCCGGTTGCGCTCCGACGCTTGAATGCCGGTGGCGACCCAGGCTGGGCACAGCAGCGACAGGTCGACCTTGGCGTTGAGCGCCCGCAACTCGCCGTAGAGCGTCTCCGACAGCGTCACCACCCCGTGTTTGGAGACGTTGTAGGCGGCCATGCCGGGCGTCGACACGAGGCCCGCCGCCGAGGCGGTGTTGACCACGTGGCCGCCCTCGGCTTGCGCCAGCATGGGCGGCAGGAAGTGACGTATGCCGTGGATGACGCTCCACAGGTTGACGCCGAGCACCCACTGCCAGTCGGCCAGGCTGTGTTCCCAGGTGACCCGGCTCAAGGCGACGCCGGCGTTGTTGCACAGCAGATGCACGGCGCCGTAGCGCTCGAACGCCAGGCGCGCCAGCGCCGCGACATCTTCGTCGCGGCTGACGTCGGTGCGCAGCACGCAGCAGCGCCCGGGATCGAGCCCGAGGCCGAGTGCCGCCTCCGCCAGCCTGTCGGCGTCGATGTCGGCCAGCACCAGCTTCATGCCGAGCTTGGCGGCGCGCGCGGCCAGCGCCAGGCCGATGCCGCTCGCCGCACCGGTGATCACCGCCGTCTTGCCGCTGTACCCTTGCATCGCAATCCTCCCGCGCCGCATCGCCGAGGTGACTTGTCCGACTATCCATAATGGCATAGTATTTTGCCATGAAGCAAAGCCCCAGCCAGCAGGTGCTGCAGCGGATCCACGAAATCATCGCGCGCGACACGGGCAAGACGCTCAGCGCCGATGGGGACGCGGCGCTGGAGGCCGTCCTCAACGAACTGTCGACCGACTCGCTGCCCTCGACCCTGGGCCAGGAATTCCTCACCCGTGAAGTCACCATCCTGTTCGCCGATCTGCGCGGTTTCACCGCGCTCGTCGCCAGCCAACCGGCGGGCATCGTCATGCAGATCCTCAATCCCTGCCTGATCAGGATGAGCGAAATCATCTTCAAGCACCAGGGCACCATCGACAAATTCATGGGCGACTCGATCATGGTGCTATTCGGCGCACCGGTGAGCCGCAAGGACGACGTGCGGCGGGCGCTGGCCTGCGCGGTGGACATGCAAATGACCATGAGCAGCCTCAACCAGGTGCACAAGGAGCAGGGCATGCCAGAGCTCTACATGGGCATAGGCATCAACACCGGCGACGTCCTCGCCGGCACCCTGGGCTCGGAGCGCTATTCAGAGTACACGGTGATCGGCGACGAGGTGAATCTCGCCTCCCGCATCGAGGCCTTCAGCCTGCGCGGTCAGGTGCTGATCAGCCAGAGCACCTTTGAACGCTGCCAGCACTACGTCGACACCGCCGACCCGATCGACATCCACGTCAAGGGCAAGCCCCTGCCGGTGAGCCTGCGCGAGGTCACCGGCATACCGTCGTTGGGACTCAAGGTGCCGCGCAAGGAGATCCGCCGCTCGCATCGGATCGAGGTCAAGTTGCCCTTCACCTACCAGTTGATCGACAACGGCGTCGTCATGCCGGAGAAGCGCTCGGGTGTGGTCTGCGATCTTGGCTACCACGGCGCCCTGCTGGAAATGGAGCTGGAGTTGCCGGTCTATGCCGAGATCAAGCTCAGCTTCGACCTGCCGATGGTCGAGTATCAGGCGCGCGACGTCTATGCCAAGATCTTGAGTCGCAAGCCCAGCCAGACGGGCATCCGCATGGGCTCCGAATTCACCTCGGTGCCCCCCGAGGCGGAGATGAAGATCCAACTGTTTGTGCAACTGCTGGTTTTTGCCGCCACGCCCTGAGTCGCGGCCTTGCCGGTCGCTATAATCGCGCTCCCGGTCAATTCAGTTCGCCCCATGCCGCACGCCACCATCGAATCGCTGGACCACGAAGGTCGCGGCATCGCCCACGTCGAGGGCAAGACCATCTTCATCGACGGCGCCCTGACCGGCGAAATGGTGGAGTACGCCAGCTTTCGGCGCAAGCCCCGCTACGAGCAGGCCGGCGCAGTTGCCGTACTCCGTCAGAGCGCCGCCCGCGTCACCCCCGCCTGCCGCCACTTCGGCGTCTGCGGCGGTTGCAGCATGCAGCACCTCGAACCCTCGGCCCAGGCCGCGGCGAAGCAGCGGGTGCTCGAAGACGCGCTCTGGCACATCGGCCGACTGCGCGCCGAGATGCTCTATCCGCTTATCCAGGGACCGGCTTGGGGTTATCGTCGGCGGGCGCGGCTATCGGCGCGCTACGTCGAGAAGAAGGGTGGCGCGCTGGTGGGCTTCCGCGAAAAGAGGAGCAGCTTCGTCGCCGACATGGAAAGTTGCGAGGTCCTGCCGCCGGCGATTTCGGCGCTGCTGCCCAAGCTGCGCCGCTTGATCGCCGGACTCAGCCTGCGCGAGCGCCTGCCGCAGATCGAAGTGGCGGTCGGCGACGCGGCACCGGTCCTGGTGCTGCGCATTCTGCAGGCGCCGAGCGCCGACGACGAGGCTCAGCTGCGCGCCTTCGCCGACGCCGAAGGCCTGGTCCTCTACCTGCAAAGCGGCGGGCCGCAGACGGTGTCGCTGTTCCATCCGCAGCAAGCTGCGCCGCTCAGCTATACCTTGCCAGAATTCGACCTCGAACTGCGCTTCGGGCCGTCCGACTTCACCCAGGTCAACCAGGAGGTCAATCGCATGCTGGTGCGGCGTGCCATGGGCCTGCTCGCCCCGCGTCCGGGCGAGCGCATCATCGACATGTTTTGTGGCCTGGGCAACTTCACCTTGCCGATCGCCCGACTTGGTGCGCAGGTGTTGGGCGTCGAGGGCAGCGCCGCCTTGGTGGCCCAGGCGCAGGCCAACGCCGTACGCAACGGCTTGGGCAGCAACAGCGAGTTTCGCGTCGCCAATCTGTTCGCGGCCACGGAGGAGAGCGTCGCCGCGCTGGGGCGCTGCGCCAAGATGCTGATCGACCCGCCGCGCGAGGGCGCCATCGAGCTGGTCAAGGCGCTGGCCGGCGCCGCCATCGGGCGCATCGTCTACATCTCCTGCAATCCGGCGACCCTGGCGCGCGACGCGGCGGTGCTGGTGCACGAGCAGGGCTACCGCTTGCGCGGTGCCGGCGTCGCCAACATGTTTCCGCAGACCTCGCACGCCGAGGCCATCGCCCTGTTCGAACGCTGAAAAGAAAAAGGGCGGCTCGCCGCCGCCCCTTGGCTAGCCTATGGCGCGCCTAGTCGCGGCGGCCACTGAAGATCATCAGCAGATTGAGCAGGTTGACGAAAATGTTGTAGATGTCGAGGTAGACCGCCAGGGTCGCCGAGATGTAGTTGGTCTCGCCGCCGTGCACGATGCGGTTGATGTCGTAGAGGATGTAGCCGGAAAAGATGGCGATGGCGATCACCGATATCGCCAGGGACATGGCCGGCAACTGGAAGAAGATGTTGGCCAGCATGGCGAGCAGGATCAGGATCATGCCGGCGAAGAGAAACCTGCCGATGCCCGAAAAATCGCGCTTGGTGGTCGAGGCGATGCCGGCGAGCACGAAGAAGATCGCGCCGGTGCCGCCCGCCGCCATGGCGATCAGCGAGCCGCCGTTGGAAAAGCCCAGGGCGACCTGCAGCATGCCCGACAGCATCACGCCCATGAAGAAGGTGAAGCCGAGCAGCAGGGCCACGCCCATGCCCGTTTCCTTGGTCTTCTCGATGCCGAACATGAAAGCCATGGCGATGCCGAGGAAGAGGAAGAAGCCGAGCATCGGGCTCGTCTGCATGAAGGTGAAGTGCAGTTGCACGCCGATCACGGCGCCGAGGATGGTCGGCAGCATGGATACGGCGAGCAGCATGTAGGTGTTGCGCAGCACGCGATGCTGCACTTGCGCGACGTCCGGCGTCGCGGTGTGGCCGGTATAGACGGGTTGCATGATTGGTCTTGCCTCCTGTGTAAATGCAGACTGACGATGGGACCCCGGGCCGGCAAGAAAGTTTCTGCAGCCAGCCCCAATTCCCCTGTCTGAACGCGTCAAGATAGCACATCGACCGCCGGCCGGGGCGGGCAATGCCCGGGCGCCGCAATATATGCTATAAGGATCGCTTGGACAAGGAGTCAGCTCATGCCTGGAAAGAAGACCAAATCGGCACCATTGATCATGGAGAACCTGACCGACTACCGCTTTCTGCTCGCCGAAACCCAGGCGGAGTTCTGGTCGCTCTACGGCGTCATGCAATCGAACGGCTCGCGCTACGAGTCGGGCCTGGCGATGCCGCTGTCGGTGGCGATGCTCATGATCATCCGCGCCGAAGGCATGCTCACGGACGAGCAGTTGAACCAGGCGCGCAGCCTGGCGCTGGAGAAGATCAACCTATTCCGCCGCAGCGCTGACACGTCACGCCGCAGCGCCGACCAGGCCAAACGAGGTCCGCTCAAGTCGCCGCTGGCGGTCAAACAGGTTGCAGTGCATCCCGAGCGACGCGCGCGCACCGGACCGCGGCGACGCAGCGACCGCGCTTGAACCCGCCCGGTTGATGCCTAGAAGGCTTGCCGGGTGATATTCCGCGATCCTGTCGCACCGTTGATCGTATAGCTCATCGTTGCGTGATTCGCGTCGGCGAACGCGAAGCTGATGGTGCCGACCGTGGCGACCAACTTGTTGGCCCCGTTCCAGGCGCCGGCCAGCGCCGTGCCGCCGCTGACCTGATAGAGATCGCCGCTGCAGCCACTGCCCGCGAGCGGGCAGCTGGAGGCAACGTACCAGATCGGATTGCCGTTGCCATCATAGGTGTAGAAGGCGGCGAACATCATTCCGTATTGCTGGGTCAGGGCGACACCCCATCCTGACTCGTTCGCGTTCCACCACAGGTCGGTGTAATCGATGGCCGGCGGCGCCGAGCCGGTGGCGAGCGGCTGGCGCGTGATCGCCTTGGTGCCGGATAAGCCGTCGATGGTGAACGTGAATTGGCCGTTGTCGCCGTCGCCGAAGCTCAGCGCGCCCGAACCGACAGCGCGCACCAGCTTGCCGCTATCGTTCCACGCCACGGTCGGGCGGGTGCCGCCGCTCACCCGGTAGATGTCACCGGTGCAGGCATTGCCGACCAGCAGGCAGCGGGAGATGACGTACCAAACCGGCTGGCCGCCTTGGTCGTAGCTGTAGATCGCCGCGAAGACGATGTTGGCGTGCTGAGTAACGCTCACCCCCCAGCCCGATTCGTTGGCGTTCCACCAAAGGCCCATATAGGGCGCAGCGACGGCGGTCGAGAGCACGCTGGGGTTGGTCGTGACCAGGTTCTGGCCGCTGATGTACGCGGTGGGCAGGCTGACCAGCGGCAGGTTGTCGAAGGGCAGGCTGGCATTGCCACCGTTGGCATTGACGATGGGCAGCGCCGCGATCGCATCGGCGACCTGCATGCCGTTGCCCGTCACTTGGCCGAACACGGTGAAGCCACCGTTCTGATTGTCCAGGTTCGCCGAGTTATCGGCGAGATTGATGAACCACTGGCTGGTCGCGCTGTTGGGATCGTTGCCCAGCTTGGCCATGGCGATGGTGCCACGCAGATTGGAGCGGCTGGCGCTGAACTCGTTGGCGATCGTCGCGTTGCTTGGCACCAGTTCGACGCTGGCGGCCGCGGTGTTCCAGCGGAAGCCGCCGCCCTGGATGACGAACCCCGGGACGCTGCGGTGGATAAAGGAGTTGGCGTAGGCTCCGCTATCTACGTAGTTGAGGAAGTTCGCCACGGTAATGGGTGCGGCCGCATCCATGAGCTGGACGTCGATGTCGCCCAGCGGCGTGTGCATCCTCACCGTCGTGGCGAGTGCGACGGGCGTCCAAAGGGACAACAGCAGCAGCGCCAAGCCGAGGGCCTGGCACGGCGCGTGGAAGAATCGCAATAGTTTCATCGATCGACGGGCGACTGGCAACGAGACAGGGTTGGAAGTTTGGTGGAAGGTGTGAGATTCGAACTCACGAACGCCTTGCGACGTTGCCGGTTTTCAAGACCGGTGCATTCAACCGCTCTGCCAACCTTCCGTGAGCGCGATTATATCCAGCCGCCACGAAAGCTCGCAGCGAACCTAGGACCAGACACGTCCTAGTCCAGGCCGAACGCCTTGTGCAGCACGCGTACGGCCAATTCCAGGTATTTCTCGTCCACCACCACGGATATCTTGATTTCCGAGGTCGAGATCATCTGGATGTTGATGCCTTCCTCGGCCAGGGAGCGGAACATCTGGCTGGCGATGCCCGGATGGGAGCGCATGCCGACGCCGACCGCCGAGACCTTGCAGATCTTGTTGTCGGCCGTGATGCCGCGCGCCTTGATGCTGTCTTTGACCTTCTCGAGGATGGCCAGGGCCTTGGCGTAGTCGCCGCGTCCGACGGTGAAGGAGAAGTCGGTGCTGCCGTCGCTGCCGACGTTCTGGATGATCATGTCGACGTCGACGTTGGCCTCGGCGATCGGCCCGAGGATCTGGTAGGCGATGCCCGGCTTGTCGGGGACGCCGAGCACCGTCAGCTTGGCCTCGTCGCGGCTGAAGGCGATGCCGGAGATTATCGGCTGTTCCATTGAATTGGGCTCCTCTAGGGTGATCAGCGTGCCTGGCCCTTCTTCCTCGCGCGGGTCACCCAGGCTCGAGAGCACGCGTAGCTTGACTTTGTACTTGCCGGCGAATTCGACCGAGCGTATCTGCAGCACCTTCGATCCGAGGCTGGCCATTTCCAGCATCTCCTCGAAGGTGATGGTATCGAGCCGTCGCGCCTCCGGGACGATGCGCGGGTCGGTCGTATAGACGCCATCGACGTCGGTGTAGATCTGGCACTCGTCGGCCTTGAGCGCCGCCGCCAGTGCGACGCCGGTGGTATCGGAACCGCCGCGGCCCAGGGTCGTGATGTTGCCGGCCTCGTCCACCCCCTGAAAACCCGCCACCACCACGACGGCACCGGCCTCGAGGTCCGCGCGCATGGCAGCCTCGTCGATGTCGAGGATGCGTGCCTTGGTGAATGCGCTGTCGGTGAGTACCTTGACCTGGCCGCCGGTGTAGCTCTTCGCTTCGACGCCGATGTCCTTCAGCGCCATCGCCAGCAGGCCGATGGTGACCTGCTCGCCGGTGGACAGGACGACGTCGAGCTCACGCGGATCGGGGTTGGCCTGGACTTCCTTGCTCAGGGCGACCAGCCGGTTGGTCTCGCCGCTCATGGCCGATACCACGATCACCAACTGGTGACCCAGCTTCTTCCACTTGGCTACGCGCAGCGCCACGTTCTTGATCCGCTCGGGGCTGCCGACGGAGGTACCGCCATACTTTTGAACGATCAGTGCCATGTCGTCTTACGGCGTCGAGGAGTCATCAAATGCGCTCGGCTAAGGGCGCTGGAAAGCGCGAATGATAGCAAGAAATCGCCGGCCGCTCGGGCGGGCGTGCAGCAGCGGCGGCAGCTAGGGCTCGGCGCGCAACCAGGTCTGGGTTCGTCCCAGGATGGAAATCCCGAGGTAGCCGCGCACCATCAGTTTGCGGCCGTTGTCTGCCAACTGCATCCGACAACGGTAGATGGCGCCGCTCTCGGGATCGAGGATCTCGCCCCCGCTGTAGTCTTCGCCCTCCCGACGCATGCGTTCGACGATGAGCAGGCCCTCGACCGGTTTGTTGTGCCGCTCGCCCGCGCATTGCTCGCAGCGCGGGTTCGGTTCTTCTCCTGGTTGGAGGAACAGCTTCTCCAGCCGACCCTGGTATTCACCGCCGACCTCTTGGATGCGCACGATGGCGCGCACCAGCCCGGTCTGGTCGTCGATGGTCTTCCAGAGGCCCTCCAGCCTCGGTTCGGCGCCAAAGGCGGCCGCCGAGGTCAGCAGCAGGCAGAGCAAGGTCTTCGCTCGGGAAAGGCGGAACGCGGAGGCTGCGGGTCGGCCCATGGTTGGCGCGGCGCGAGGGATAGAGGCCAAATCATACGCCGCGAGATGGCGCTGAAGTGGGTTCCTGGCGGCGCCGGGCTTGTTACGCTTTGCTACGAAATAGGCCGATAATCGACATACGCGGGATACACTCTGCCGCTGTAATGGCCTATCGACTCGAACGGAACGCACGGGGGTTCTGCCATGAAAAAATTGCTGCTGGTCTCTTTCCTCGCCATCGTCTCAGCGACACCGGCGTTGGCCCAAGGCGGTCACGGCTGGGGCCATCACGGCGGCTGGGGTTGGCGCGGCGACTGGATCTTTCCGGCGCTGATCACCAGCGCCATCCTCTACGACGTCACCCGGCCGCCGTTGTACGTGCAGCCTGTTCCGGTCTATGCGCCGACCTACGTGCAGAGCGCTGCACCCGAGGCGGCCGCGGCGCCGGCGACCGGCGACTGGTATTTCTGCGCCGGCGCGAACGCCTATTATCCCTACGTCCGTTCCTGCCCGGGCGGATGGCAAGCCGTACCGGCAACGCCGCCCGGTCAGGTCGCGCGATAGTCTAACCGCAGCTTCCCACCGCGCCGCAGGCGCTGCAGAAGTCGCAGCCGTCCTTGCGGATCACCGTGAAGTTGCCGCACTCGGCGCACAGCGCGCCCTGCATCACGCGCGGCGCGCCCGCTTCGCGCGGCGTCTCCAGGATGCCCATCTCGCGCGTCGGATAGCCGTTCTCGTCGAGGATGCCGAGCATCGCGTAGCGGTGGATGATCAGGCGTGCCAGGTAGGCGACGGTCGAGGGCCAGTTCTGCTGGCGGCGCGTGCCGGGGATGAAGGCCATAAAGTCGCCGAGCGGCTCTGGATAGCTGAGCAGCTTGCGCAGCTTCATGCCGATCCAGGCCGGGTCCATGACCCGCATGTCGAGCGAGAGGATGCGCGAGAGTCCGTCGAGGGCGCGCGGATAGTTGCCCGACAGCCACATCGAGTAGGGCCGGGTCACGCCCGGCACGCCGGCCATCTCGGGCAGGCTGATCTCCTTCAAGCCGAGCACGAACTCCTCGCCCGCTGCCGGATTGACGATGTCCACGGTCCACGACAGGGTACCGTCGTTGCCGGTCTTCGGCTCGTCGCGGCTGAACATGGTGTCGAGCACCGGGGTCGGGCCGTCACCCTCGAAGGTGCCCAGTTGTTCGCAGCGATAGCGGATCACTTGGGCCAGGGCCGAGACGACCCCGGGCATCAGCTTGCGCTCACCGTGCGGCGGGAAGGCCATGTCGAAGGATGCGTCGCCGATGGTCTTGGCCAGCATGTCCAGCTTCAGCTTGAGCCAGCCGCGATCGTTGGCACGCATGTCCATCGACAGGGTCTTGGCCACGGCACCCAGGCCGCGCGGTTGCTCCGAGCCGTTGACCCAGACCTCGAAGGGCACGGATTTGCCGTTGGCGATGTGGCCGACGAAGATGGCGAAATCACCCTGCGGCGTTTCGATCATGTAGGTCCAGGCCTCGTTGCCCTGGTGCATCTTCGGTCGTCCCGGCCAGCGCAGGCTGGCAAGAACCGGCGCCGGCAGGCTGCCAATCGATAGTCTGCGATTGGCGTCGCTGATCTTGACGTCCTGCGGCTTCTTCTTCTCGGCCGACTCGACTGAGAGCACGCTGCCCAGGACGGCGTTCGGGCGATAGGTGGCCAGGCCCTTGAGCCCGGCTTTCCAGGCCGTCATGTAGAGGTCTTCGAACTCGGCGTAGGGGTAGTCCTCGGGCACGTTCACCGTCTTGGAGATCGAGGTGTCGATGTAGGGTGCGACCGCGGCGACCATGTCCTTGTGCGCTTGCGCCGAGATGTCCAGCGCCGTGACGAAATAGGCGGGCAGCTTCGCCGTGTTGCCGCCGAGGAACTTGAACAGGCGCCAGGCATAGTCCTCGACCGCGTATTCCTTGAAGGTGCCGTCGGCCATGCGCTTCTTGCGCGTGTAGACCCAGGAGAAGGGCGGCTCGATGCCATTGCTGGCGTTGTCGGCGAAGGCCAAGGAAATGGTGCCGGTCGGGGCGATCGAGAGCAGATGCGAATTGCGGATGCCATGCTTCCTGATCTGCTCCTTCACCTCGTTGGGCAGGCGCGAGGCGAAGTTGCCGCCGGAGAGGTACATGTCGGCGTTGAACAGCGGGAAGGCGCCGCGCTCCTTGGCCAGTTCGACCGAGGCGAGATAGGCGCGGTCGCGCATGAATTCCGAAATCTTGGTGGCGGCTTCGCGCGCCGGGGCGGTGTCGTAGCGCTGGCCGAGCATGATCAGCGCGTCGCCCAGGCCGGTGAAGCCCAGGCCGATGCGCCGCTTGGCGGCGGCCTCGGCCTGCTGCTGTTCGAGCGGCCAGTGGGTCGCGTCGAGGACGTTGTCGAGCATGCGCACCGAGATGTCGATGACGCGACCGAAGGCGGCGTAGTCGAAGGCCGCCTTGCTGCTGAACGGCTGGGTGACGAACAGGGTCAGGTTGATTGAGCCCAGGCAGCAGCAGCCGTAAGGCGGCAGCGGCTGCTCGGCGCAAGGATTGGTCGCCTCGATCGTTTCGCAATAGTAGAGATTGTTGTCGCGATTCATGCGATCGAGAAAGAGGATGCCCGGCTCGGCGTGACCGTAGGTCGAGCGCATGATCTGGTCCCACAGG
>JAHFRE010000065.1 GCA_023258955.1 Sterolibacterium sp. | reverse complement strand
CCCCAGACGCCGTGCACCCCGTGCTCGCGGATGTAACCGGGAAACGACGGGTCTTCGTCCTTGGGACCGAAGTGTTTGTCGCGCCAGGACTTGAGCTTGCCGCCGGGCATGGCGCTCTTCTCCAGCACCGTCACCTTGAAGCCGCGCGAGGCGAGTTCCACCCCCGTCTGCATGCCGGCCAGGCCGCCGCCCATGACGATGACGCTCTTGCCGTTGGGCGGCAGGGTCAGCTGGTTCTCTTTGATCTCGGGATAGGGATTGTCGAGTTGACCGCCGCGGCCGGACAGCGGCATCGCCAGCGCGCCCGCGGCGACGACGCCGCCGGCGATCAGTCCGGTCCTGGTGAAGAATTCCCGTCTCGATGTCATGATATTTTGTCTCCGAATTCTGGCTGCCGAATCATCGATGCTCAGCTCGCCTGCTTCTGCCCCGGTTCCTGCCCCGGCAGATAGACCGATCCGCCGGCCGAGAAGGTCTTCATCGCCCAGTCCTGCATGGCCGAGGGCAGGATGGTGATCTTGCCCTCCTTCTGGCCGATCTTGTCGAGCAGCAGATTGGTGGCCACCTTGGCGGTGACGTTGGTCTTTTCCATGAACTGGCAGCTGTGGGGAATGTACACGGCGTCGCCGATGAACAGCAGATTGTCGATCGGCGACTGCACCGCCGGCCGCTTCGCCTCTTCGCCGACGTGGCAACCGGTGTAGGTTCTCCAGCGGTTGACGTACCAGCCCTTGGGCGGGGGCAGATTGGGGATCAAGGCCTTGAAGTCCTTGTAGACCAAGTCGACGATCTCCTTGGTGGGCATATCGGCGACGGCCTCCGCCCTGGGCATGTGGCCTTCGAGCACGGTGACGTTCTTGTCGATGTATTCGTTCGACCAGGTCCACTGCCCTTTGCCCTCGATCGCCCGGATGCGCACCGAACGATTGATCATCACGCTGATGCTCTCGAAGCCCGTGGTGATGAAGGTGGGCAACGGCCGGTGATGTTTGTCCACCGCCGCTGTTTCCCAATAGCCCCTGCCGTCGAACCACATGTCGCAGACATAGACGAATTTCGAGCCGATGGCCGCCAGCTTCTGGAAGAACGGCTCGGCGCCGAAGGCGGCGCTGTTCTTGCCGAACAGGTTGCGCAAGCCCGGCGTATCGAGCGCGCAGACGAAGTAGTCCGCCTTGAAGGTCCGTTCGGCGCGCTGGCTGTCCTTGATCGCCAGGATCATGTCGGCGTGGGCGCCGCATTCCGGGCACTCGTCGCCGATCTCCTGGCCGCCCAGGATCAGGGCGCCGCAGATCGAACAGCGCTTGACCGCCTCGCGCGGCACGGGCAGCGCCCGGACGGCGGTCACCTTCTTGTCCTTGACCTCGATGCCGTTGATCTCGGTGCTGTAGTGCACCTCGCCGCCGTGGGCGCGGATGTAATCGGCCATCGGCTTGAGAAAGCTCTCGCCGACGGGGTTGCGCCAGAACTGCAGCTTCAGGTCGTTCGGCGTGCCGCCGAGCAGCTGGCACTCTTTGGCCAGGGTCAAGGCCGAGGCCTTGTCGATGCCTTCGTACCAGCCGAGTTCGCAGAAGGCGGTGAAGAAGGAGACCATGCCCGGGGTGTAGTAGCCGAGCGCCTTCAGGTAGGCTTCGAAGGTGATGCCGTCGAGGTAGTCGGTCTGTTTCTTGTCGGTGCAGTCG
Organism: Sterolibacterium sp.; assembly: GCA_023258955.1. GTDB lineage: Bacteria > Pseudomonadota > Gammaproteobacteria > Burkholderiales > Rhodocyclaceae > CAIYYX01. Next base: position 16,152 of record JAHFRE010000065.1, on the reverse strand, counting down.
TAGCTGAGCAGCCGGCGAATGACGAAGATCAGATTGCGCTTGTCCTCGGCGGTGAGGAAGGCGAAGCTCGAGAATCCCGACAGCAGCTGCAGGCGGTCGTAGGGTGCCGGCCAGGTGGTCGGCGCGATCTCGCTGGCGCCGGAGGTCTTGTCGCGGAAATTGTAGATGCTGATGTCGTTGGGGGTCTCGGCCAATTGCCAACCGTAGCGTCCCATGAATTCGCGCAGGTTGTGGTAGAAGCCCCAGACGGCGTGCACCCCGTGCTCTCTGACGTAGCCGGGGTAGGACGGGTCGGAGTTGTCCGGATCTTCCTTGGGACCGAAATGCTTGTCGCGCCAGGACTTCAGCTTGCCGCCGGGCGTGCAGGACTTCTCCAGCACGGTCACCTTGAAGCCGCGCGAGGCGAGCTCGACGCCGGCCTGGATGCCCGCCAGTCCACCGCCGATGACGATGACGCTCTTGCCGTTGGCGGGCAGCTCGACCTGGTTTTCCTTGATGTCGGGATAGGCCGCGTCCAACACCTTGTCGCCCGACAGCGGAATCGCCAGCGCGCCCGCCGCTGCGAAGCCACCGGCGACCATGCCGGTCTTGGCAAAGAATTTGCGACGAGCAGGGGCGGGCTGTTGGCCGTCGGCGTCTTTCGTGGATGCCATGTTCTGCAATCTCCTCTATTTGCCCGGTGCGAACAGCCACAGGCGCTTGTTGTACAAATAGGTCAGCAGCTTGCTGTATTTTTCCGGCATCCAGCGCGCAGCCCGCCACATGGCGCGGGCGTCGGCCTGCGGCAGCGAGTAGAGCTTGCCGCTCTCCATGGAGCGAATGTTGTATTGGGCGACCGACTCGGCGCTCACCGTGGTCTTCTTGATCGCCTCCATGATGCCGCGCCCGGCGACGCTCTTGCACTTGTCCACCCGTTCGTTGTTGGCGATGTTGGAGCGGAAGGCGGTCGGGCAGGAGACGGTGACGTCGATGTGGTCGACGATCAGTTCGGTCTTCAGCGTCGCCGAGATGGCCACCACCGCGGCTTTGGTGGCGTTGTAGCTGGCCATCTCGGGCAGGCAGCCAAGGCCGGCGCCCGAAGCGACGTTGAGGATGTGACCGCGGCCAGCCTTCTTCAGCACGGGAATGAAGGTGCGGCAGCCGTAGATGACGCTCCACAGATTGACGTCCATCAACAACCGCCAGTTCTCCAGCGTCAGTTCGCCTTCCATGCGCCCCGCGTCCGATACGCCAGCGTTGTTCACCAGCACGTCGAGCCCGCCCCAGGCTTCCGTGACGCGCTTTGCCGCGGCCTCGAAGTGCTCGACGCGGGTGACGTCGAGCACCATTTCCAGCGGCTCGCCACCGGCGGCGCGCACCGCTTCGGCCGTCTGCTTGATCATCAAAGGGTCGAGGTCGGTGACCGCGATCTTCCAGCCGCGCTGGGCGAATTCCAGCGCCAGCGCTCGGCCCAGGCCGCTGCTGGTGCCGGTGATCAACACGCGTTTGCGTGGAAATTGCTGTTCCAATGTGGCCATCTGTCTGTCCCCGTGGTCATGGCGACTTCGTCAAAATGGAAGGCGCTTCTGTACAGCCACACTAAGCCCTTTGAACAACGCGGGATTGACCGCAGACGACAGCCGCTTGACCTAGCGTGACAGGCGCGCGCTGCGGGCGTCGGCGAAGGCAACGAACCAGGCCAGGCTCTCGGGATTCGCCATCGTGTCGGGGTTGGCCACGTCCGCCAGCTCTTTGCCCAGCAACAGCTTCTTGATCGGCAGTTCCATTTTCTTGCCCGAGAGGGTGCGCGGAATCGCCGGCACGGCGAAAATGTCGTTGGGCAGATGGCGCGCAGAGAGCGCCGCGCGGATGCGGTCGCGCAGCTTGTCCTGCAGCGCCGCGCTCAGGATCTCGCCGGGACGCAGCACCACGAACAGCGGCATGTAAGATTCCTTACCCAGGTATTCCAGATCGACCACCAGGCTGTCTACGACCTCGGGCAAGTCGTCCACTGCGCGATAAAGTTCGCTTGTTCCCATGCGAATGCCGTGGCGGTTGATGGTCGCGTCGGAGCGGCCGTAGATGATGGCGCCGCCGCGCGCCGTGATCTTCAGCCAGTCGCCGTGGCGCCAGATTCCCGGATACGTGTCAAAGTAGCTGTCGTGATAGCGCTGGCCGCCCTCGTCGTTCCAGAAATACAGCGGCATCGAGGGCATCGGTGCGCAGCAGACGAGTTCGCCGACCTCCTCCTCCAACTCGCAGCCCTCGTCGCTGAACGCCGCCACCTTGGCGCCGAGGCAGCGGGCCTGCATCTCGCCGGCAAAGACGGGAAGCGTCGGCACGCCAGCGACGAAGCAACTGGCCAGATCGGTACCGCCGGATAGCGCGTCGATCCACAGATCGCGCCCGACGTGCTCGAGTATCCAGCGGTAGCTCTCTGGCGACAGCGGCGAGCCGGTCGAGCCAATGCTGCGCAGTGCGGAGAGGTCGGCGAGCTGTGCCGGCTCCACCCCCTGCTTCTGGCAGCCACTGTAGAAGGCTGCGCCGGCGCCGAAGAAACTGATCTTGGCCTCGCTGGCGAAGCGCCACAGCACCGACGAATCGGGGTAACCGGGATTACCGTCGTAGAGGCAGATCGTCGCGCCCACGAGCAGGCCGCCGACCTGCAAGTTCCACATGATCCAGCCGGTGCTCGAATACCAGAAGAATCGGTCATCCACGCCCAGGTCGAGATGAAAAGCCATCAGCTTCAGGTGCTCGATCAGCACGCCGCCCTGCGACTGGACGATGGGCTTGGGCATGCCGGTGGTGCCCGATGAGTAGACCACCCAGAGCGGGTCGGAGAAGGGCAGATCATCGATCAGCAGCGGCACCTCGCCGGCGCTGGCCTCGTTCCAGTTCAGGATCGGCACTCGGGCGGTGGTCAGCGCGACCGACGCGACCACCGGCAGCAGGATCAGCTGCTCGAGGCCGGGCAATTCGTCGATCACCTCGGCCAGCACCTCGTGCCTGTCGTGCAGCTTGCCCCCGTAGCGATAGCCGTCCACGGCGATGAGGATCTTCGGCGTGATCTGGCGAAAGCGGTCGAGCACCGCCAGCTTCCCCAGGTCGGGCGCACAGGCAGACCAGATCGCACCGATGCTGGCGACGGCGAGAAAGGCGACCACCGTCTCGGGGATGTTGGGCAGGTAGGCGACGACCCGATCACCGCGCACTACGCCGAGCCGGCGCAGGGTCTGAGCCAGCGCTGCGACCTGCCGCTGCAGTTCCTGCCAGGAGATCTCGCGGTCCTTGCCCTCTTCGTTGCGCGCGATGATGGCCGGGCGAACGTGGCTTGCGTGGCGAAAGACCTGGCGCAAGTAGTTGGTCTCGACGCCGGGAAACCATGCGGCGCCAGGCATCTTGGCCGAGGCCAGGGCGCCCGCCGGGGGCAGGGACGCTCCCAGCTCGAACCAATCCCAGAGGGCGCGCCAGAAGCCGTCGATGTCGCTGACCGACCAGCGCCAAAGCTCGTCGTAGGTGGCGAACCGCCGCCCCCTCTCCCGCGCCAGCCAGGACAGGAAGGCGGTGACGCGGGCGCGGCCGATGCGTTCGGGCGAGGGTGTCCAGGCGGGGATGTCGGTGCTCATGGTTTCATGCCTCGTCCTAGGTGTTTTTCGCGCGCGCCACTCAGGCGAGCGCGTACTGGGTGAAGCCCTTCTGCCCGGCTTTGCGGTTGGGCGCGTAGCCGTTCTGCGCCAGGGTCTCGTCGGCGTTGTTGTAGAAGCTGCCGATCTTGTAGATCGCGCGCGCCTCGCGGCCGTTGGCCACTTCGCGCCCGGCCTCGCGCGACATGCGCACCAGTTGCTCGATCTGCTCGACGCTGCCCATCTTGCGGTCGCGGCGCTGGGTCCAGATGTTGTCCTCGATGCCGCAGCGCACGTGCAGACCCATGGCGATGGCCATCATGTTGAGCGGCAGCACGTTCAACATCGAGGTCTCCAGGGTCAGCACCGAGCCGTCGGGGCAGGCGCGCACGAAGTTGGCCAGGTTGTAGAGGTTGGGCGCCTCGAAGCCGCCGCCGATGGCGACCCAGGTCAGGATCAGCGGCACGTTGCAGACGTTGCGCCGCATCATGCGCTCCACCGTTTCCAGGCCGGCGATGTTGGCGATCTGGAAGTGGGTCTGGATGCGGGCGGCAGACAGGCGCTTGATGTGCTCCTCGACCCACTCCGGGCCGGCGTTGTAGGTCATCTCGCGGTAGGCGCGGTAGAGCGCGGGCTGCGCCAGCGAGGTGCCGGCGACGTCGGCGTCGCACATTTGCTCGACCACGTTCATCTGGTTGGTGTTGATGGCGATGGTGACCTGATCGGGAGCCGGCTTCAAATCGGCCAGCATGTGGCGCGTGTCGTCGGACAGCCACTTGGCGGCATCGCCTTCACCTTCCGGCGCGAAGGAGATCGAGCCGCCGACCTGGATGATCATCTCGGGGACGCGGGCGCGCACTCCGGCGATCAGTTCGTTGAACTTGGACAGGCGCTTCGAGCCTTTGCCGTCGGCTTCGCGCACGTGCAGGTGCAGCACCGTGGCGCCGGCGTTGTAGCAGTCGACCGCCTTCTGTATCTGGGCTTCCATGCTGACCGGAATGTCGTCAGGAAAGTCTTCCGGCTCCCATTCCGGCCCGTAGGGGGCGACGGTGATGACGAGCTTCTGTTGGTTTTCCGGGAACAGTGATCCGTCGAGAAAGTTCATGTGGGGCTCCTTGGCTAGTCGATTAAAAAGGTTTGTCGCCGACGATGGCGGCGCGCTCCATCTTGCGATGGCAGGGCGGATAGTCCATTACCGCGTAGTGCTGGGTGGCCCGGTTGTCCCAGATGGCGACGCTCATCGCCTGCCAGCGCCAGCGCACCTGGTATTCGGGAATCGCCGCCTGGGCGATCAGGTGCTGCAGCAGGTCGCCACCGGCCTGGTTGTAGTCCTGGCCGTAGCGGACGTTTCGCGGACTGTGGTAATTGACGAAGTGGGTGGCAAAGGCGTTCACGAACAGCAGCTTCTCCCCGGTTTCGGGGTGGGTGCGCACCACCGGATGCTCGGCGTCCGGGTACTGAGCCTTCATCGCCAGACGCTTTTCCATCGGCATGGCCGCGGCGAAGGAGGCGTTGAAGCTGTGGTTGGCCCGCAATTCCGCGATCTGTGCCTTGACGCTCGCCGGCAACTTCTCGTAGGCCAGCACCATGTTCGCCCACATCGTGTCACCGCCCACCGGCGGGCACTCGATGCAGCGCAGCACGCAGCCCAGGGCCGGGGTCTCGCGCCAGGTGCCGTCGCAGTGCCAGGCGTTCTCGTAGCGGTCGATGGGGCTGTCCGGATTCTTGTAGATTTGCACCAGGCCGGGTGCCTCGGGGTGGGACGGCGCCACCGGGTGGTCTTCGAGCCGGCCCAGTCGGGCCGCGAAGGCCATGTGGTCGCGGCGGGAGAGGCGATCGAGATCCTGGCCGCGCAAGAACAGCACGCGGTGCCGGAGCAGGGCGGCGTAGATTTCCTTGAACAGCCCGTCGTCGCGCACGGCGTCGCCGAGATTCACGTCGAGCAGCTCCGCACCGATGGCGCAGGTCAGTTGTTCTATGCGCATGGCAGTCTCCTGTCCGCTAGATGACGAAGATCGACGAGCCCGTAGTCTTGCGGGCTTCGAGGTCGCGGTGGGCCTGCACTGCGTCTTCCAGCGCGTAGCGCTGGTTGATCTCGATCTTGATGCGGCCGGCGGCGACGTGGCCGAAGGCCTCGCTGGCCAGCTCGGCCTTCTCCAGCGGATCGGCGATGTAGTCGGCGAGCGCCGGACGGGTGATGTAGAGAGAACCCTTCATGGCGAGGAGCTGCGGGTCGAAGGGCGGGATGGTGCCCGAGGCGGTGCCGACGCAGACCAGGAGGCCGCGGCGCTTCAAGGAATCGAGCGAGGCCATGAAGGTGGTCTTGCCGACGCTGTCGAAGACCACGCTGACGCCGACGCCGTCGGTCAGTTCGCGCACCCGCTTGGCGACATCTTCATGGCTGTAGTTGATGGTGTGGGTGCAGCCGTGGGCGCGGGCCACCGCCGCCTTCTCGTCGCTGGAGACGGTGCCGATCACCGTGAGTCCGAGCAGCTTGGCCCACTGCGCCACGATCAGGCCGACGCCGCCGGCGGCGGCGTGCAAGAGCAGGGTGTCGCCGGACTTGAACGGATAGATGCGGCGCATCAGGTAGGCGGAGGTGAGCCCGCGCATGGTCATCGCCGCCGCGGTCTGGCAATCGATGCCGGCGGGCAGCCGGATCAACGGCGCCGCCGCGATCAGGCGCTCGCTGGCGTAGGCGCCCAGGGTGTTCACGAAGCCCGTGTAGGTGACCTTGTCGCCGACGGCGACGTTGCTCACCTCGGGGCCGATCGCCTCGACCACGCCGGCGGCTTCGACACCCATGCCCGAAGGCAGGGGGACCGGATAGGTGCCGTTGCGGAAGTAGGTGTCGGCGAAGTTTAGGCCCACGGCTTCGTGGCGCAGCCTGACCTGGCCGGGGCCGGGTTCGCCGACCTCGAGCTTCTCCAGTCGCAGGACTTCGGGGCCGCCGGTTTGCTGAAATCGAATTGCTCTTGCCACTTTGCTCTCCTTGGCGCGCCTCGCTGTCGGGGCCGCGCGGACGATGGATGAAGCTGCTCTATTGCTCGTCGGGTGCCGCACCCAGCTCGACGATCCGGGAATACAGTTGCCAAAACTCGGCGTCGGCGTTGCCGCCGAAGCGCGGATCCTGATGCTGCGAAAACGCCGCGTTTACCGCCGCCCAGTCGTCGTCGTCGAACTCGCGCTGCACCGCCGGCAGGATCACCGCTTCCTCCCGACCCATGTGCTCCCACATGAAGCCGGCGTAGCGATTGACCGCGGCGTCGAGTTCGGCGGCGCCGATCTGGCCGGCGCAATAGCGGTCCACGGCGGCGGCGAGGGCGTCGACCAGGTCGTGGTCGCGTTGGTGCTGGCGCTCCAATTCGTCGAGTTCGGCGTCGTACTCGGTGCTGCGCGCGCGCAGCCGGGCGAACAGATAGTCGGTCTCTTTCGGATGGTGGAGGGCCAGCGGATAGGCCTTGAGGTAGTGCAGCATCGCCCGCAGCAGTTGCGGGTCGAGCGGCTCGCCGCCGGGTGCCAGACTGTCGCGTCCGAGGCGCAGCCAGGCGTGCAGCACCGCCGCCAGCGAGCGGTGCTCGTCGCGGATGATGCCGATGGCCAGCGCCGGTACCGGCGGGGCCCGGGTCGACGCCACCAGCACCGGAATTTCAGAGTTCATCAGGACCCGCAGCGTCTGCGAACCGAGCATCATCCCCCTGTCGCTGCGGCGCCCGTGCGAGGCCATGAAGATGAGGTCGCATTTTTCCGCACGGGCGGCGGCGAGGATGGCCCGATGCGGCGCGTCGCTGGTCGAAGCGACGACGGCGCTGGTGACAGCCTGCGCCCGCGCCGCCGCCTCGGCCTTGGTCAGCAGCTCGCGGCTGCGGCCCTGGAAGTTGCGGGCGATGTCCTCCGGGGCGGTGGCGCGCAGCAGCGCCTGGTCGTCGCCGGCGGCGGGCGCGTAGCTGATCTTGGCGTGAAAGAAGGTGATGCGTGCAGCCAGCGCACGGGCGAACTCGATCGCCCGGCCGACGGTCAGGCTGGACAGTTCCGTGTCGTCTATGGGCACCAGCAAGTGACGGTACAAGGTTGCTCCTCCGCTGCGGCGACCGGCTCGCCCGGGGAGCTTCCCGAACCACCGTCGCCGACATGGCTTGATTCGCATCCTAGTCCTGCCAGCGCCGCGCCGCCCCCTCCGAAAAAGGGGGGGCGGATCAATCCCCGCCTCCCGTCCTGCCTATAATGCCTGAACCTCAGAGGCGCGCCCGGCCTGGTGGCGGCGCGCCAGGGGCGGAGCCATCAGCGCCGGCTGCCGATGACCTTGACGGAACGCGTTCGATGAGCACTGCAACGAGCGGCGTCAGCAACGCCGTCCCCGAACTCCTGTTGCGGACCACGCCACCGCGCGCCCCGCGGCACCTGCTCGCGCGGCCGCGCCTGGGCCTCGACGACGAGCAGTTCAGGGAGCGCTCGCTGACCGTGGTGCAGGCGCCGGCGGGATTCGGCAAGACTTCGCTGCTCGCCCAATGGCGGCGCGAGCACCTGGCCCGCGGCGCCGCCGTGGCCTGGATCTCGGCCGACGCGAGCGAGGATCCGCTGCGCTTCCTGCTGAGCCTGGTCCTGGCCGTGCGCGGCGGCTGCGGCCGGCCGAACTTCGGTCGCGGGCTGTACGATGGAGCGACCTCTTCGCTCGGCGAACTCGAAGGCATCACCGCCTGGCTGGCCGAGGTGGCGCACCTGGCGCTGGAACTGGTGCTGGTGGTGGACGAGGCGGAACGGCTGGCGCCCTCGCGTTTCGAGGGACTTTCCTACCTGATCCACAACGCGCCGCCCAATCTGCGCGTGGTGGTCGCAGCGCGCGGCGGCCTCGACCCGGTGTTCGCCGATCTGGCGGCCTACGGGCAGTGCGCTGCGGTCGGCACCGAGCAACTGCGCTTTCGCATCGACGAGACCCTCAATCTGGTTCGCGCCCGCTTCGGCAAGCGGGTCGACGCCGATGCCTGCGCGCGCCTGCACGAACTCACCGAGGGCTGGCCGCTGGGTCTGCAGATCGCCTTGGCGGCGCTGGAGCGCGCCGCCGATCCCGGCCTCGCCATCGACGCGATGTTCGCCCGCGGCCGCGGCCAGCGGGAACAGTTGGTGACCGGCCTGCTGGTACGGTTCTCGGCCGAGGAGCTGGATTTTCTGACGCGGGTGGCGGTCGCCGATCAGCTCCATCCGGACCTGTGCGCTGTGCTCACCGGACGCGCCGACAGCGCCGAGATGCTGGCGCGGCTGCTGCGCGACACGCCCATCTTCGCCGTTGGCGACGATGGCGAATGGAGCCGCCTGCACAATCTGGCGAAGGACGCGCTGCGCGCGCGCTTCGACCTGTTGCCCGAGGCGGAGCGCCGCGAACTGCACGCGCGCGCCATGCGCTGGATGGAAGCGCGCGGCCTGATAGAGCAGGCAGCGCGCCACGCCCACGCCGCCGGCCTGCGCGAGGAGGCCTGCCGCCTGGCGGAGCAGGGCCTCTACGACGCCGTGCTGCGCGGCCAGCAAGCGATGGTCTTCGAGTGGCTCGAGATTCTGACGCCGGATGAACTGCAGCGCTCGCCGCGGCTGCGCCTGGCGGCAGCCTGGGCGTTGGGGCTGAGCGAGCGGCACGAGGACGCGGCGCGCCTGGTGGCCGACATCCAGGATGACCCGGCGGTCGATCCGGGGCTGCGCTACGAATGCGCGCTGATTCTGAGCAGTGCCGCCTACTACGCCGACCAGCCGGATCGCTGCGTCGCACTGTTCGCGCCCTGGGCCGATACCGCACCGCCCAGGCAGATGCGGCAGATGCACGCCAATCGGCTGGCGATCGACGCCCTGTTGCAAGGCGATCCGGCCCGGGCCAGGCACCACCAGCTCGCTCTGCCGCGCGCCGACGCCGGCCAGGGCTACCCGGCGCTGTGGGGCGAATTCGTGGTCGGACTCAGCTATCTGTGGCAGGGGCAACCGCGGCTCGCCGAGGAGGCGTTGCGTCCGGCGCTGGCGCGCACCGAAGCCGAGCTAGGGCGGCGCCATCCGCTGCCCAGCATGCTGGCGTCGCTGCTCGCAGCCGCGGCCTACGAGCGCGACCAACTCGACGAGGTGACCTCCCTGCTGGCGAATCGACTGGACGTGCTCGCGCGCGTCGGCACGCCGGAGACCGCCTTGCTCGGCTATCGCTCGGCGGCCCGGGTCGCCGAGGCGCAAGGCATGGAGCATCGCGCGCTCGACCTGCTGGAGGCGTTGCACGCGATCGGCGTGTCGCGTCGCCTGCCGCGCCTGTGCGCCATGAGCCTGGCTGAGCAGGTGCGGCTGCACGCGGCGCGCTCCCGCGCCGAGACCTGCCGGGCCTTGGCCCAGCGCCTCGATCAGGCCGTCGTCGGCGTCGCCAGCGCCGATCAGCCCCTGCTCTGCCGCTCGATGGAACTGCCGCGGTTGATGGCGCACGCCTGGGCGGCGATCGCAGCGCAGGACTGGGCCGGCGCCGGCGCATCGCTGGCGCTGGCAGCCAAGCCGGCCGAGCAGTTGGGCTTGGGCCGGGTGCGCATCGAGGTCATGGGCCTGCGCGCCGTCGTCCTGGTGCGCAGCGGCGACCAGCAGGGCGACAAGTTGCTGCGCGAGGCCTGGAACCTGGCGCAGACCTTCGGCCTGATGCGCACCCTGGTCGACGCCCATCCCCTGTTGGCCGCCGCGACGCAGCGCCTGGCGGAAGAGGATTCGAGCAGCACCATGGCCGACCGGCTGAGCAGCGCGCGCGCCGTCAGGCCGCGTCGCGGCGCCGGCGCGAAAGCCGCCCGCGCCGTGCCGAGCATGGTGCTGACGCCCAAGGAACGCGAGGTGCTCGAACAGCTGGCGCAGGGCCTGTCGAACAAGGAGATCGCCCAGGCCCTCGATGTCGGCGAGGCGACCGTCAAGTGGCACATGAAGAACCTGTTCGGCAAGCTCGGCGCCGGCGGCCGCAAGCACGCGGTGCGCCGCGCCCAGTTGCTGGGTCTGCTCGACGACGGCGAATAGCACCAGCTGCGCGCTAGCCCCCTCGCTCCGAGGGGGGAGCAAAACCGCCTGCTTGCGTATGCTGCGTTCCCTGGCGCCTCGACTGAGACCGACTGTTGCAGACGAGCGAGCGCCGACCAGACGAACAAACCGGAGATGCGCGTGCAAGACAATCTGATCGTTCCGACCCCGTCCGCCTACAGCTACCCGCTGCTGGTCAAGCAACTATTGACCAACGCCTTGTACCTCTACGGCGAGCAGGAGATCGTCTATCGCGGCGAACGTCGCCACAGCTACCTGGAGTTCCGTCGCCGCATCGGCCAACTGGCCTCGGCGCTGGCCGCGATCGGCGTCCATCACGGCGACACCGTCGCCGTGATGGACTGGGACAGCCATCGCTACCTGGAGAGCTACTTCGCCATCCCGATGATGGGCGCGACGCTGTTCACGGTGAACGTCCGCCTCTCGGCGCAGCAGATCCTCTACACGCTCAACGACGCCGAGGCGGAGGTGGTGCTGGTGCACGCCGACTTCGTGCCTTTGCTGGAGCAGATCAAAGGGCAACTGCCGTCGCTGCGCCGGGTGATCGTGCTGGCCGACGGTCAGGAAGTCGCTGCCAATACCCTGCCTCTGGCCGGCGAGTATGAAGAGCTGCTGGCAGGCGCCGCGGCCGATTTCGAGTTCCGCGATTTCGACGAGAACACCAAGGCCGCGACCTTCTACACGACGGGAACGACCGGCGACCCCAAGGGCGTGTGCTACAGCCATCGCCAGATCGTGCTGCACGCCCTGGTGGCTACCGCCAGCCTCTGCTCGCCGCGGGAGGGGCAGCGTCTGCACCGCGAGGACGTGTACATGCCGATCACGCCGATGTTTCACGTGCTCGCCTGGGGTTTTCCCTACGTCGCGGTGATGCTGGGCCTGAAGGTGGTGCTGCCCGGTCGCTATCTGCCTGAGGTGTTGCTGCGTCTGCAGCGTGACGAAAAGGTCAGCTTCTCCCACTGCGTGCCGACCATCCTGCAGATGCTGCTGCAGGGCGCCAGCGCCGACGGCATCGATCTGACCGGCTGGAAGATCATCATCGGCGGCTCGGCGCTCTCTCCGGCTCTGTGCAAGGCGGCGCGGCAATTGGGCATCGACGTCTTCGCCGGCTACGGCATGTCCGAGACGGGACCGATCGCCTCTCTGGCCCAGTTCCCGCCGGGCTTCGTCCCCGCCGACGCCGAAGAGGATGTGCGACGACGCAGCATGACTGGACGCCCCGTCCCCCTGATGGACTTCCGCGTGGTCGATGCGCAGCTGCGCGACGTGCCGCGCGATGGCAAGAGCCAGGGCGAGATCGTGCTGCGCGCTCCCTATCTGACCCAGCTCTACTTCAAGAAGCCGCAAGCTTCGGAAGAGCTGTGGGCGGGCGGCTATCTACACACCCAGGATGTGGCGGTGGTGCTGCCCGACGGCTACGTGCAGATCGTCGATCGCATCAAGGACGTGATCAAGACGGGCGGCGAATGGATCTCCTCGATCGAGATCGAAGCGCTGATCGGCGAACTGCCCGGCGTGCTGGAGAGCGCCGTGGTCGGCGTCAAGGACGAGAAATGGGGCGAGCGGCCACTGGCCTACGTGGTGCGCAAGCCCGCGGCCAAGCTCTCTGCCGAAGACATCCGCCAGCACCTGTCGCGCCAGGTCGAGGCGAAACGGATCAGCAAGTTCGCCGTACCCGAAGCCGAGCGCATCGTCTTCGTCGCGGAGATTCCCAAGACCAGCGTCGGCAAAATCAACAAGAAGCAATTGCGCGAAAAGACGGCCTGAGGCGCGTGGCCGACCCCAAGCACGGTCTGCCTCACACGGGACAGCGTATGCGGCAGCGCCGAACCCAGCTTCAACTCCGCCGCCGATCTGGCCCGGCTTGCGCGGTGGCGGGCGCTGTTGCAACCAATGCCATTGGCATGCATAATGCCGATGGCATTGGCACTCCGCCAAGCCGTCGAGCACAGGATGATCACGCTGTGGCGCTAATCGATCCAAAATACAGCATTGGCATCGACGCGGTGGATAGCCAGCGCGCGCGCTGGATCCAGATCGTCGATCGCTTCCGCGCGGTCGGCGCTGAGCATCTGTTCGAGCGGGCGGGACTCGAAGCGGCAGCGCACGCCTTGGAAGAACTGGTCAGATACACGAAGAGCCAGTTTGCCAGCGAGGAGCGCTTCATCGCCGCGCACAGCTATCCGGAGCTCGAGGCCCACAGGAAGAAACACCTCGAGATTGAGGCCACGATATCGAACCTCTGCACCGAAATTCGTGCGCGCAGCACCACCACCACGGCGTTGAAGTTGAACCTCTTCATCACCGTCTGGTGGATGGAGCACATCATGCAAGAGGACGCCAAGTACGCCAGATTCATCCTCGGGCGAGCCAGCTGAGCACAGCCGGTCGCGGCTTGCGCTCAGCCGGGCGTCACGACTTCGCGTAGATAATCAAGCACGACCTGCCCAAATCGATCGTTGACGTCGCCCGCCACCATGTGCCGTGCGCCGGCGATGTCGATGTAGCGCGCGCCGGGCACCAGCGCCAGAAATGTTTCCGCGTCGGCGGGGCTGACCAGCTCGCTGGCGCCGCCGCGCAGCAGCGCCACCGGCAGGCGCAGGCGGCTGGCCGCCGCGCTCAGCCGCTCGCTCCACGGGCGGCCGTCGGCGCCGTCCTTGAACGGCAGCAGCGCCGGATCCCAGTGCCAGCGATAGCGACCGTCGGCGTGCAGACGCAGGTTCTTCTCCAGACCAGCCAGCGAACTGGGGCGCGGCCGGTGCGGCAGATAGGCGGCGACCGCCTCGGCCGCCGCGGCGACGCTGGCGAAGCCGTCCTTGGCTTGCGCCCCCATGAATTGCAGAATCATTTCCACCCCGGAAGCCTGCACCGTCGGCGTGACGTCGACCAGGACGAGGGCGGCCAGGAACGGCGGTCCCTCGCCCTCGGCCAGCAGTCCGGTGACGCCGCCCAGGGAGGCGCCGATCACGACCGGCGGCCTCGCGCAGCTGGCGGCGATCGCGCGCAGGTCGGCGATGAAGCGGTCGATGGCGTAGTCGCCGAGCGGTGACCAGTCGCTGTCGCCGTGGCCGCGCAGGTCGGCGGCGATGGCGTAGTAGCCCTGTCTGGCGATGGCGCGGGCCAGGTTCTTCCAGGCGTGGCGGGTCTGGCCGCCGCCGTGGAGCATGATGACCGGCGGCGCAGCAGGGTCGCCCCAGCAGTCGGCCGCGAGCGCTATGCCATCGTCGCTGCGGAAACGCCGCTCTGTTCGTTGCAGCTTATCGATCGCCGGCCCCACGCCGCGACAGCGGAATCCAGTGCAGGAAGCCGAACAGCAGGGTCAGGGCGATGCTGTCTACCAGCGGTCCCTGGTACAGACGGATGCTCTTCAGCGCGATCAGAATCTCCAGCGCGTGCCCGACCAGCAGGATCAGGGCCAGGTACTGCAGCGCGACCCCGAACGGGATCGCGACGAAGGTCGCCAGGATAGCCACCAGATAGATGACGATGCAGCCCAGCTTCAACAGCGTGCTCATGGTGTTCCTTTCCTCATCGTTGCCAGCGCCTCCGGCCTGCCGGCGAAGTCGTTCATATCTTGCGGTCGGTGTTCTGCCAGTACTGGGCGCGCAAGTCCTTTTTCAACACCTTGCCCACCGGGCTGCGCGGCAGCACGGCGAGGAAGTCCACGGTCTTCGGCGCCTTGACCGAGCCCAGCTTCTCCTTGCACAGGGCGATCAATTCCTCGGCGCTGACCGTCCGCCCGGCGTTCAACTCGACCACCGCCTTCACCGCCTCGCCCCACTGCGCGTCGGGAACGCCGATGACGGCGCAATCCTGCACCGCCGGATGAGCCCAGATCACCTGCTCGACCTCGTTCGGATAGACATTGAAGCCGCCGGAGATGATCATGTCCTTCTTGCGATCGGTGATGTGCAGATAGCCTTCCGCATCGATGTGGCCGACGTCGCCGGTGTGCAGCCAGCCGTCGATGAGGGTCTCGGCGGTCTTGTCCGGCTGCTTGTAATAGCCCTTCATCACCAGGTCGCCGCGCACGCAGATCTCGCCGGTCTCGCCCTGGGCGAGGATGGCGTTGGCGTCGTTCATGATCTCGACGCCGATCAGCGGGTTGGGGCGACCGACCGAAGTCAGGCGCTCGTCCGGCGCCAGTCTTCCGTCGACGAAGTGTTCGTCCGGTCGCATGTAGGAGATGGAAGCCGGCGCCTCGGTCTGGCCGTAGCCGCCGGTCAGTACCGGGCCGATCAGCTCGATCGCCCGCTTCAGCTTGTCCAGCGACATGGGCGCGGCGCCGTACATCAAGTACTTGAGCGAGGAGAAGTCGACCTTGTCCAGGCCGGGGATTTCGAGCAGACGATAGATGACCGTCGGCGGCAGAAAGAATTCGCTGACCCGGTGCTGCGCGATGGCGGCGAAGATCAAGGCCGGATCGGGCTTCTCCAGCACCACCACGGTGCCGCCGCGGGCGCTGCAGGGCAGGCCCAGCACGCCGGCGGTGTGGGTCATCGGCGCCGCCGCGAGATTGACCGGACGCTCGTTGCCGCCGTAGCTCAGTGCGATCATGTAGTGGGCGACGAAAGTCTGGATGCTGCGGTGGGTGTTCATCACCCCCTTGGGCATGCCGGTGGTGCCGCCGGTGGGCATGACGGCGACCACGTCATCCATCTGGTAGTCGACCCGCGGCGCGCTGGCCGGTTGCTGCGCGCACCAACTGCTCAGAGCGGGCGCATCGGGCAGGTCAGCGTCGATGCAGATCCACAGCCTGACCTTGGGCAGCCGCGGCCGCAGCTCGGCGATCACCGGCGCGAAGTACTTCTGGAAGAACACCGCCTCGCAATCGAAGGCGTCGAGCACGAAATGGTTGTCGGCGGCCGAACCGCGCGGGCTGACCGGAATCCAGGCGAGGCCGGCGCGCCAGAGACCCAGGGTGCAGGTCCAGGCCACCGGATCATTCAGCGCCCACACCGCCGCCTTGGTCTCCTTGGCCAGGCCGGCTGCGATCAGGCCATTGGCGATGCGGCAGGACAGATCGCGCACCTCGCCGAACGAATAGCTGCGATCGCCCATGATGTAGGCGGCGCCGTTCGGGTTGGACCGCCAACCGCGATCGAAATAGTCGATGATGGCCATGCGACGCTCCGCTTACAGTTGGGTGACGGTGGCGCGGGCCAGGCCGCGCTGCTCGAGAAAGCCGAGCAGGTAGCGGTGGCCGACGGCCTTGCAGGCGGAGGCGAAGCCGACCTGGTCGGTATCGTTGTCGAGCAGCTTGATCGCCACCGCCGTCTGCAGGGCGCCGGTGGAGATGTAGGGGGTGATGCCGTGCAGGGTCGCGCGCACCGCCGCCAGCTGGCCGCGGCCGATGGCGAAGTCGACGGTGCGCTGCGCCGTGGTGCGCTCGCGCGGCGGCATCGCCGGCGTGGTCGAATCGACGATGCCCTTGATCACCGCATCCTGGTGTTCCTTGGGCAGGTCCTTGTACTCGGCCTCCCACTTCTGGCCCAGGGCGTGCACCGTCTGCATC
>JAHFRE010000253.1 GCA_023258955.1 Sterolibacterium sp. | reverse complement strand
GCAGGCGCTGACGACGAGCCAGATCCATCTGGTGCAGGCGCTGACGACCGACCAGATCACCACCGGTTTGACCACCGATCAGGTGAGGGGCCTGGGTTCGAAGCAACTCGATGCGCTGCTCTCCGACCAGCTCAGGGCGCTGCTCAGTTCGCAGGTGGGTGCGCTGACCACCGACAAGTTGAACACCATGCTGCCGGCGCAGATTCAGGCGCTGACGACCGACCAGGTTAAGTTCGGTCTGACTACGGCGCAGGTGAGGGGTCTGGCTTCGACACAACTGGACGCTTTGACCTCAGTCCAGGTGCAGGTGCTTACGACAGACCAGATCCTTGCGATCACGACCGATCGTTTCTCTCAGCTGACGACGGCGCAAATATCGACATTGAGTTCGGCTCAGGCTTCCTCGCTCAGCACCGACCAGATCCATGTGCTGACGACCGCCCAGGCTGCGGCCCTGTCTACCGCAGCCATCATGGCTCTGGGTTCCAACGCCTATTCGATGACTGCCGCCGCATTCAACCACCTCACGGGCGGGTTCACCTATATCAGCCCGATCGCTCTTGATCTGAACGCTGGCGGCATCAACACCTTGTCGGTCGACGCCGGCGTCCGGTTCGACCTTGCAGCCAACGGTCAGAAGATGACCACCGGCTGGGTGGCCCCCGGAGACGGCTTGCTGGTGCTCGATCGCAACGGTGATGGGTTGATCAACGACGGCAGCGAATTGTTCGGCACGGCGACGCTGTTGCCGTCAGGGCAGAAGGCGACAAATGGCTATGAAGCCCTGAAGGCGATGGACAGCGACGGCGACGGCGTCATTACCGCCGCCGACGCCGGCTGGTCCGACCTGAAAGTCTGGGTCGACAAGAACAGCGATGGCGTCAGCCAATCGGGCGAACTGATGAGCTTGGGGGCGTTGAACATCACCAAGCTCAATCTGGCCGCAGCGCCTTCCGGCGCCATGGACAATGGCAATCTGATCGGGCTGGTGTCTAGCTACGAGACGGCAGACGGCCAGGTGCACGCCATGGCGGATGTATGGTTTGCGACGCGGCTGCAAGCAGCGCCGGTGCAGGATTTGCGCAGCCAAGTGACGAATCTGGTGCAGGCGATGGCCGGCTTCGAACCGGCGCAGGACGGATCGGCAGCCACAACGCCGAATCTCAGCCTGCCCGACGACAAGACGGCACCGGCAACTCTTGCGGCAGCTCCGGGGGTGGGCGGGATGGTCGACGCCATGAGGAACTTCGACGCCAACGGCCAACCGCTTGGCGCCCTCGCTGGAACCGTCTCCGGGGCGACCACCGCTTCCTTGCTCAAGCCGCTGGGAAGCCAATCCGCGACCCAGGCAGGAATCCTGACGCCGCCGGGCAAGTAAGCGGGAAGCGGTATTGCGGCGACGAGATAGTGGTTCTCGTCGCCGCTTCTATTTCTGCGCCCTGCCCGACAGGCCGGCTATAGGCGAAAAAAACGAGGGCCGCGGCCCTCGCTCTTGTATCGCATTGGCCGAAGGGATCAGCTCTCGCCGAGCACCGATACCGTGATCTTGGCCAGCACGTCGCTGTGCAGCGAAACGTCGAGCTGAACGTCGCCGATCTGCTTCAGGGGCCCGGCCGGCATGCGGATGTCGGCCTTGTCCACGGTGAATCCCTGCGCTGCCAGCGCCTCGGCGATGTCGGCAGCGCTGACCGAGCCGAACAGACGTCCATCGACGCCGGCCTTGCGCGCGATCTGCACCATCAGGCCGGTGAGCTTCTCGGCGGCGGCCTGCGCTGCGACCAGCTTCTCGGCCTGGACCTTTTCCAGTTCGGCTCGCTTGGCTTCGAACAGCGCGATGTTTTCCGGCGTCACGCGTCGCGCCTTGCCCTGGGGCAACAGGTAGTTTCTCGCGTAGCCGTCCTTGACCTTGACCACGTCGCCAAGGCCGCCAAGATTCACGACTTTTTCCATCAGGATGATCTGCATGTTCGTCTCTCCGGATCAGTCGTGCAAGTCGGTGAAGGGCAGCAGCGCCAGGAAGCGCGCGCGCTTGATCGCCGCACCCAACTGACGCTGGTAACCTGCCTTGGTGCCGGTGATGCGCGCCGGCATGATCTTGGCGTTCTCGGTGATGAAGTCCTTGAGGATGTCCACATCCTTGTAATCGATCTCGGCGATCTTCTCGGCGGTGAAGCGGCAGAACTTGCGCCGCTTGAACATGTTGCGGCCTTTGTCGTCCTTGCGCTTCACGTTGCTCTTCGGCTTCGGTCTAAATGCCATGGTGCTATCCTTCCAAAAATTCTATCGTATCCACATGCAGGATCGGGATCCTGCTCTTCAGGCTCTTCGCTGCGAGAAATCCGCTCAGCTTGACCTCGGTTCCGGGCTTGGCGCCGGCCAGCAGCTGCGCCGTCGATCCCAGCGTCACGCAGGCCATTTCGCATTCCACCTTGCGGGCAACACCGGCTTCTTCCTGGGTCGAGCTATGGGCGATGTGAAAATTCAGCGCCGGTATCCCAGCCGGGGTATAGCGCAGGGATCCCATCTCGATCAGGCTTCCCGCGAGCGAGGTCCGGTTGTCAAGCAGCAGGAGCCTCCGCCGCTGCATCAACCGGTGTCGCTGGCGGCGGTGCCGCGGGAGCGTTGGGGTTGAGCGAGCGCGACTTCTCTTCCTTCATCATCGGCGAAGGCGTGCTCACCGCGGCCTTCATCTTGATGGTCAGGTGGCGCAGCACCGCGTCGTTGAACTTGAAGGCATTCTCGATTTCCGCCAGCGTCTCGCCGTCGCACTCGATGTTCATCAGCACGTAGTGTGCCTTGTGCACCTTCTGGATCGGGTAGGCCATCTGCCGGCGGCCCCAGTCCTCGATGCGGTGGATGTTGCCCGACCGGGCGGCGACGAGCGACTTGTAGCGCTCGATCATCGCCGGCACCTGCTCGCTCTGATCAGGATGGACGATAAAAACGATTTCATAATGTCGCATGCACACTCCTTATGGTTGTAGCCCCCCCGCATGCGCGTCGGGTGGAGCAAGGTGGGAAATCGGAAAAACACGCGATTCTACAGGCTTTGCCCGCTCGTTTCAAGGCAGCCAATCGACCACGATGGGGCGAATTGCCCCGTTTTTCCGTGTTTGACCCCTGCGGCTTGGTCCGATAATGCTAAAGTAGCACATCGGGCATATCAAACACAGCATGTTAGAACAAGCGCTTACCGACCTGAATTCGTGGACCGCCTATTACACCGAGGCCGATCTGCCCGTGCTCAGGCATACCCGCGGCGCGCTCGACGGCCTGCGCGAAAACGCCGAGAACGCCAACGCCCGCATGCTCTCCGCGGTGATCCTGCACGATCCGCTGATGACCCTGCGCGTACTGGCCTACCTCGAAAGGAATCGCGGCAAGCGCCAGGACACCGATATCACCACCATCGGCCGGGCCTTGATGATGATCGGCGTCAATCCCTTCTTCCGAGCCTTCGAGGATCTGCCGCTGGTCGAAGATCGCTTGAAGGCCCATCCGCAAGCCCTGCTCGGCCTGCTCAAGGTGATCGCCCGCGCGCGCAAAGCGGCCCATTGGGCGCGTGAGTGGGCGGTGCACCGGCACGATCTCAACGCCGAAGAGATCACCGTCGTCGCCCTGCTCCACGACGTCACCGAGATCCTGATGTGGAGTTTCGCGCCGAAATTGGCGCTGCGCGTGCGCGACATGCAGGCCAAGGATCCGACCCTGCGCAGCGCCGAAGCGCAGCAGCAGGTCTATGGACTGCCCATCGACGACTTGCAGGCAGCGCTGGTGCACGCATGGCACCTGCCGCAGCTCCTGGTCGAACTGCTCGATCCGGCCAACGCCGAACAGCCGCGGGTGCAAAACGTCAAACTGGCCGTCGATCTGGCACGACATTCGGCCCACGGCTGGGATAACGCGGCGCTGCCCGACGATTACAGCGCCATCGAAAAGCTGCTGCGCATAGACCACGAACAGCTGCTGACCAAGCTGGGGCTGGAGCCCGAGAGCGCTCAACCGCAATAGCGCAGATTGAGAAAGTCGAGCAGCAAGCCGGGTTGCGAGTAGCCCAGGTAGGCCGCCGCGAGCAACGCGAGCAGCAACGCCAGCGCTAGCGCCCTGGCCCAGGCCGGCATCAAGCGCGCGCCTCCAACTTCTCCCAGCGCAGCATGGCCGCTGCCAACTCGGCCTCGAGGCTGCGCAGCCTCTCCGCGAGCAGCCTGCCCTCCTCCGGCGCCGAGCGGTAGAGAGCGGCGTCGGAGAGGCGCGCCGAAATGGCGGTTTGCTCCGCCTCCAGTCCTTCGATGCGACCGGGAAGGCCGGCGAGCTCCTGCTGCTCGCGGTAGCTGAGCTTGGCGCTCGGCGGCCGCGCTGGCGCCGGTGCGGCAACGCTGGCCGGCGGTTTCGCCGCGGCGGCGGCAGGCACCCGTGGCGCCCGCTGCTTCGCCGCCAACCAATCCTGGTAGCCCCCGGCGTACTCGCGCCAAAGGCCGTCGCCTTCGGCGACGATGCTCTGGGTGACGACGTTGTCAAGAAAACGCCGGTCGTGGCTGACCAGGAAGACTGTCCCGGCGTACTCCTGGAGCAGAGACTCGAGCAATTCCAGGGTCTCGATATCGAGGTCGTTGGTCGGTTCGTCGAGCACCAGCACGTTCGCCGGCCGGGCGAACAGGCGCGCCAGGAGCAGGCGGTTGCGCTCGCCGCCGGAGAGCGACTTCACCGGCGAACGGGCGCGCTCCGGGGCGAACAGGAAATCGCCGAGATAGCTGATGACGTGCTTCTTCTGGCCGCCGATGTCCACATACTCCGAGCCCGGACTGATCACGTCGGCCAGCGCCGCCTCCTCGTCCAGCGCCGTCCGAAACTGATCGAAATAAGCCACCTCGAGGCGACTGCCCAGGCGCACCTGGCCCTGGTCCGGAACAAGTTGGCCGAGGATCAATTTGAGCAGCGTGGTCTTGCCGGCGCCGTTGGGTCCGATCACGCCGATCTTGTCGCCGCGCAGGATGCGGCAGGAAAAATCCTTGACCACCCAGCCCTGGTCGTAGCGCTTGGCCACCGCCTCGAGCTCCGCCACCAGTTTGCCCGAGGCTTCGCCGCGGGCAAGGCGCAGTTCGACCTGACCCAGGCGGTCACGCCGCGCCGCGCGGTCTAGCCGCAGCGCCTCGAGGCGGCGCACCCGTCCTTCGTTGCGGGTGCGCCGCGCCTCGATGCCCTTCCTGATCCAAACCTCTTCCTGCGCCAGGAACTTGTCGAACTTGGCGGCCTGCTGCGCCTCGGCCGCCAGTTCGGCCGCCTTGCGCGCCTCGTAGGCGCAGTAGTCGCCCGGAAAGCTGGTGAGTCGGCCGCGATCGAGTTCCACGATGCGCGTCGCCACCGCCTCGAGGAAGCTGCGATCGTGGGTGATCAGCAGAACGC